>JAKADN010000036.1 GCA_021820445.1 Nitrospirota bacterium
ACCCTTCCCACCGGACATTTTCTCAACCTGAATCCCCAGCTGTACACCGTCGACCAGACCGGAGACGGCAGCTTCAATGAGGGGCTGTACCTGATCATGCGCAAGCACTTCAAGCCCTTCATGCTCTATCTGCAGGTGGGGGATATCATCGAGAACCCGACCCAGGTCGGAACCGGCTTCACCTTCAACAATGGTCTCGTGACGACTCCCCAGGCCCAGACCGTCGTCAACGGCAACCTCCTCTGGTTTTCGGGGGCCTTCGAACATGTTTTAAACGACAAGTGGGGGGCGGGCTACGTCCTCGAATTCTTCGGAGAAAGCCAGACGGGACAGAGTCTTCTGTTCGGCCCCGCCAACGCCCCGGCCTGGAGCTTCCTCTGGGTGGATCCGGGCGTCGAGATCACCTGGCCGGACACGGAGCGGGTCTCGGTCACATGGGGACTCGCCATGGGCTTTCCCGTTTATCAGTCCAACTACCCCTCCACCTACACTCCGATGGGAACGATCACCGTCTACTACAACGGTCCGTTCGGCTACCGGGGCGAATGAAGCGTGACAACCCCAAGGAGGATTCCCGTGCAAAAAAACACCATTCTCGCCCGACTCAGAAAACAGCTTGGGGGAGGATTTCTCCTTCTTCTGGCCCTTTCCGGCTGCGCCACCTTGGCCAACACGGCCGACGAACGCATGGCCCTCCTCAACCGGAGCCGTCTCCTTCTTGACGCCGGCCAGATCGAATCCGCCCGTCAGCTGACGCAGGAGACCATCGCCCGTTTTGGGCCCTCCCCCTTTCTCCTGAACCAGATGGCCCTCATTCGGGACCGGGAGGGGCAGCCCGAGATGGCCTTCCGCATCCTCACCCACGCCCATCGCCTTTATCCAAACGCAACGGTCCTGACCCTCAACTTGGCCGACATGGAGCTTGTTCGCCATGAACCCGGGAAGGCCCGGGAGACCCTACGACCGATTCTCGACCGGAAAAGCTGGCCCAACGGCTTCCGGACACTCATGGGACGGATCGACCTCGACTCCGGGAATCTTCCGGAAGCCCATCTCTTTCTTCACGAGGCCCTCGTCCGCCATCCGGACAATCCCCTCCTTTTGGCCAACATGGGCCTTCTCCACAGCCGGATGGGTCTTCGGAAAAAAGCCCGGGAGGAGTTCCGGATGGCTGCGGCCCGCAGCCGAAACCCCAGGCTCAAATCCCGCCTTGAGTCTCTTCTCTCGCGAAACTGAGACAAACCCGGCCCGGGATGTGAGGGAAATCTCCTTCCCGGACAAAACCCCGATTCTTTTCATCGTCTCCCCTCTGGACTATAATGAACCGAAATTCCTTGTGATTTCCGCCTAACCCGCACCTCAGATGCCAGTTAAGGAGCCTTGCGATGGATTCATCTCCGAAGCCATCCCTCTTCGTTCCAGATCCGGAAACCGCCCGCGGGAGCCGCATCCCGGACTACGAGACCCTCTACGCTGCCTCGGTGGCCGATCCCGAATCCTTCTGGGGAAATCTCGCCAAAGAGCTCCATTTCACGAAGGCCCCCCGGAAGATTCTCGATTGGAATCCAAAGACCTTCGAAGGCCGCTGGCTGGTCGGGGCGGAAGGAAATATCTGTGACAACGCCCTCGACAGGCATGTCCGGGACGGCTTCGGGAACAAGGTCGCCCTGATCTGGGCCGGAGACGGAGGAGAGGAAGAGCTCTTCACCTATGGGCGCCTTCTCGACCAGACCGTCCGGTTTGCCCATATTCTCAAAAAACTCGGGGTAGGCAAGGGGGATCGGGTCACGATCTTTCTCCCGCCGACACCGGGCCAGGTCATCGCCATGCTGGCCTGCGCCCGCCTGGGAGCCATTCATTCCGTCGTTTTCTCGGGATTTTCCCAGGCCGCCCTCCGGAGCCGGCTTGAGGACTTCGAACCCAAGGTCCTCGTGACCGCCGACTGTGCCTATCGGCGGGGTAAGCGCATTCCCCTTCTCGAAACGGCCCGCGCCGCCCGGAAGGGTCTGACATCGGTCGAGGCGACCGTCGTCGTCCCGCGGGAAGGCCCCCCCGAATCCCTGGAGCCTGGGGAACGATCCCTCACGGACCTTCAGACAGAGGTCCGCTTTGCCGGTCCCCTTCCTTCCGTTCCCGTCACCTGCGATGACCCGCTCTTCGTCCTCTATACCTCGGGAACGACGGGCAAGCCAAAGGGAGTCGTTCATGTGCAACTGGGATACATGCTGGGCACCTACGCCACGGCCCGGACCATCTTCGACCTTCGGGATTCGGACGTCTATTTCTGCGTGGCGGATCCGGGCTGGATCACGGGTCACTCCTACATCGTCTACGGCCCCCTCCTGAACCGGGCCACCGTCCTCCTGTCGGAAGGGACCCCGGAATATCCCGATGCGGGACGCCACTGGTCGCTGATCGAGCGCCATCGGGTTTCCGTCTACTACTCCACACCGACCACCATCCGTCTCCAGATGCGCTTTGGAGACTCCTGGCCCGCCGGCCGCGACCTTTCCCCACACCGGAGCCTCGGATCGGTCGGGGAACCCCTGAACCCCGAGGCCTGGCACTGGCTCCACCGCGTCACGGGCGGAAAGCTTCCCATCATGGACACCTGGTGGCAAACGGAAACGGGCATGATCATGGTCACCCCCCTTCCCTCGACCCCGGAAAAGCCGGGATCCGCGGGACGCCCCTTTCCCGGGGTCGTGGCCGACGTCGTCGACTCCAGCGGACACACTCTTCCCTCCGGGGAAACGGGAACGGTCGTCATCCGGACCCCCTGGCCCTCCATGTTCCGGACCGTATTTCGCGACCCGGAGCGCTACCGGAAATACTGGACGGAGATTCCCGGAGCCTTTTTTTCCGGGGATTCGGCCCGGCGCGACGAGGATGGTTTTTTCTTTTTTCTGGGGCGCGTGGACGACGTGATCAAAGTGGCCGGCCATCGCCTGGGAACAGCCGAGATCGAAAGCGCCCTGATCACTCACCCCAAGGTGGCCGAAGCCGCAGCCATCGGAAAGCCTGACGAGCTCCGGGGAGAAATCATCAAGGTTTTTGTCGTCCTGCATCCGCATGCCGCCGACACTCCCCCCGCCCATGACGAAATCAGAAAGCATGTCCGGACAGAACTCGGGGGAATCGCCGAACCCCATGAGGTCGACATCGTCATCTCCCTACCCAAGACCCGGAGCGGAAAGATCATGCGTCGGGTCCTGAAGGCCCGTGAGATGGGACTGCCCGAAGGCGATCTCTCGACCCTGGAGGATTAGATGGCCAGCCCTTCCCTTCTCGTCAGCCGTCTCCTGCATGTCCGAATGCGCGTCAACGACCTCGAACGGACCGTGGCCTTTTACCGGGACATTCTGGGACTCACCGAAACCCGCCGCATCATTTCTCCCCGGGGATCGAAAATCGCCTATTTGAAGGTCTTGGGCTCCGAGACGGAGCTTGAGATTACGGAATACAAAGCCTCGGGAACGGTTTCCGTGCCTCCGGATCTTGTCCATCTGGCCTTTCGCGTGGAGGACATGGATCAAACCCTTAAGCGCCTCAAGGATCTCGGCGTCCCGGTGACCGACGGCCCGACGGAGACCGAAAACAGTGTCTTTGCCTTCATCGATGCACCGGAGGGCTATGAAATCGAACTGATCGCCCACCGATTCCCCGCTGGCCGCTGACGCGCCGCCCTTTCTCAGTCCGCCTTGGAGAAATCAGGATCACCCCCATTCCGCCCCTTCATGATTCCATGAATCCGGGAACGGACAGGGCCACCCCCTCGAGGACGACCCGGAGAAGCGCACCATGAAACAGATCCTTCTTGTCGAGGATGACCCCTTGATCGGCCAGACACTCTCCATGAGCCTCCCCTATCGGGGCTTCTCGACAGTGCTGGCCGGAAGTGTCAAGCAGGCCATTGATGCGATCGGGGGCCATTCCTTCGATCTTGTCCTTCTGGATCTCCAGCTTCCGGACGGAACGGGGTTCGACCTCGTCCGGATCCTCCGGGCCAGACATCCGCTCCTGCCGATTCTCATGATTACCGCCCGGACCGACGAGGCCTCTGCCGTCCGCTCTCTCTCCCTCGGAGCCGACGACCATATCCGCAAGCCATTCGGCCTTGACGAGCTGACAGCGCGCATGGATCGACTCCTGGAGCGAAAAGCCACCCGGGACAACCTTCTCTCCTTCCGGGAGCTGGTGATCGACCTCGCGGAGAACAGGGCCTTCATCGAGGGCCAGGAACTCTCTCTCGGGCGAAAGGAATTCGGGATTCTATCCCTGCTGGCCCGAAAGGGAGGCGAGGTCGTCACCCGGGAAGAGATCCTTTCCCTTTTTCCGGACTCTCTCGAGACCTTCGACCGAACAGTGGACTCCCATCTCTCCCACCTCCGGAAAAAAATCCGGGTTCTGGCCGGTGACCGTCTCCGGATCCACCCCGTTTACGGGGTTGGCTACCGCCTCGAAAGCAGCGCCGGACCATGACGCCTTCCCTGCTTCTCCGGCTTCTGGGAGTCTCGCTGGTTCTTTCCCTGACCCTGGAAATCTTGATCCTGTTCGGTATCCGGCATTTAAACGAAAAAGGGGAAGGGCCTCTCCAGAACCATGCCCTTCATTTCATCGCCCGGATGATCGAGAGGAGCGACGACGCCCCCTCTGCCCTGACCCGATTCGAAATCATGCGCCAAAACCTGGGGCTCCGGCCAATCGAGGCCTGGATCCTGAGCGGAACCGGAAAAACACTGGCGTCCTACCCCCCCGGGAGTGCTCTTCCCGCCGCATGGACCCACCTCCCGAAACCGGACAAGGTCCACGCAGTGGCGGCCCATTACCGTTTCTTCCACCTCTTTCCCGACTCCCTGATTCTCCGTCTCGACCGGCCCCAGAGAACCTACCTCCTCGTCCGGGAATCGACATCGACCGCCCACACGAGAAAGAGGGTGGGGCGATTCCTTTTCCTCTTCGCCACCATGGCCGCCTCGGCCTTTTCGGGCCTTTTTCTGACCTTCCTCGTCTTTCGCCAGAAATCCCGTGAAGCCAAAAAGGTCTTTTCCGCCCTGACCCGGGGCGAACTGGGGGCCCGTTTCCCGATCACGCGGCTCGACGAGCTCGGAAGCCTCATGACCGACTTCAACCGCATGGCCCAGGCCATCGAGGAGCTTGTCGAAAAAATCGAGGAAAACGACCGCTCCCGAAGAGAACTTCTCCAAGAGCTGGGGCACGATCTCCGGACGCCTCTGACCTCTCTCCGGACGGCCGCCGACACCCTTCTGGCTCATGGAGCGGCCATGCCGGGAGAAGAGCGGGACCGCTTCGTCCGCATTATCCGGGCCGAAAGTCTTTACTTCCTTCGCTTGATCGAGGACCTTTTCTTTGTCGCCGAGATGGAGGCGCCCAAGTACCGTCCCTCCACCGAAGACGTCGACCTCAAAACCGTTCTGGTGGAGGAAATTGAGCTCTGCCAGAAAGGATCTCCGGATGAAGCGCCTGGCAGGATTCTCTGGAACCTCGAACAGATGGAAGGACCCTTTCGGATCCCGGGCAGCCCGGTTCTTCTCCGAAGAATGGTGAGAAATGCCTTGCGGAATGCCTGCCGGCACGCCGCGTCCCGTATTCTGATCTCGATTGCGCGCGAGGAGGGGTCTTCCGGTTCCGTGATCGTTCTCCGGATTGCGGACGACGGGCCTGGAATCACGCCTGAGGCCATCGCCCATTTTGGGAAAAGGGGCGGACGGCGCCTCGCAAACGAAGGGGATCGGAGCGATCCCGAGATCTCCCTGGGAC
The DNA here is from genome assembly GCA_021820445.1 of Nitrospirota bacterium. Taxonomy (GTDB): domain Bacteria; phylum Nitrospirota; class Leptospirillia; order Leptospirillales; family Leptospirillaceae; genus UBA4572. The sequence goes on from JAKADN010000036.1 coordinate 5,782, forward strand.
TGGGCTCGGTCATCATCGAGCGCGTCGTCCGGATTCATGGAGGGCGAAGCGTGATCCGAAATCTTCGGAGAGAAGGCGACGCTCTTTTCGGAACGGAGCTCCGGATCGATCTCCCCGTCTGACTCTTGCCTGACTCTTCGGAACCCCTCCATTCGATCCTCTCGTCGTCAAATCAGCAGAGAGTCCCTCCTTCCTTCATGAAACGAAGACAATCCCCGCCCTGTTGCTTCCATCATTTTTCAAGGATCTTTTGCCAGACTGGATTCACGGGATCAAGGAATAATGCCCGCATTCAACAATCAAAGGAGGAGTCTGATGAAAAAAGGATTTGTCAGGGGTCTGATACTGGGAGCTCTCGTCGTTCTGGGGCTCGGGACCGCCAGCCTGTCTTCAGCCAGCGCCCACGGCCTGCACCACCGCATGATGAAACACATGATCATGCATGGGGGGCCCATTCCTTTCTACCTTCTGAACCAGGACCGGCTCAAGCTTTCACGGGATCAGGTCCGTTCGCTTCTTGATCTCAAGGAGTCCTTCCGGAAGAAGGCGGTCATGGAAAAAGCCGAGATCCACGTGCTCCGGATCGACATCATGGCCCGCATGCACCATCGCAAGATTGACACGGCCAAGATCGATACAGACCTCGACAAGATCTTTGACCACAAGAGAGCCCTCATGAAAGACTTTGTCGAAACAGTCGCCCGTGCACGCGCCGTCCTCACTCCTGTGCAGTATGAAAGAGCCGGGAAGCTCTGGAGGGCAATGATTTTAGCCCACCACGGGATGGATCACCACCCCAGATAATCCTTCCGGGGGAGACGTCTTCCGTCTCCCCTTTCCTTCATGCGATTCCCACTCAAAAAAGCCTTTGGCTTTTGAATCCTCAAAAGAAAAGTGCGAAATCTTCTGGAAACGGGATTGTGCCGGCCCGTCAAAAGGCTTCGGTCCTTTTGACGCGAGGGGTGGGCCATCGACTCAGGACAGGAATTTCGAGAACGAGTCGATACCGGAGACTCTTCCCATCCAAAAAGACCCACGGGCAGGACCTGTTTTCCCTTCAGGATTCGGGAACCATCCGGATGTGCCCCGACGGACATTCCTGGGCGCAGAGTCCGCATCCCTTGCAATAGTCGTAGTCGAAAATGTAGGGAAAGGGAAGATCGGATCTTCCTCCGGTCTTGAGCACGGCCCCGTCCGGACACAGGGTCCAGCAATTGTCGCATTCAAGGCAGTGGCCGCAGGAAAAACACCGGTCCGCCTCCTGCCTGAGAACGGCGAAAGACCCCGTTGTCTCGATTTCAGAGAATCCGTCTCGGGCCTCCGGGGAGACTTCCAGAGGAACATAGGCGGGTCGCTGCTCGAAATAGACCCTGTTGAGGGAGGAATAGGGAATGGGGGAGGGAGGCGTCTTCGGAGAGAGCTCCTTTTTCCGGAGCAGGGCGTCGATCATTCGGGCCCCATGATGGCCGCTGCCCACGGCGTGCGAGACGATTCCCCCGCCCGGACAGGCGTCTCCTCCGGCAAAGATACGGCTCTCTCCTTCGACCTGACCGGTCGGAAGGACGGGAAGCATGGTCCGATTTTGCAGAAGACGTTCGATCCCGGCAGAATCGACCTCCTGCCCCACCGCCGGAATGACCGCATCGGCCTCGAGAACGGTCTCCGTTCCGACAAAGGCCCGGTGCACGGGAGTCTGCCCCTCGAACTCCTTGAGCGCATGGACCAGTTCGACCCCCACGACCCGCTCGTCCCGGAGAATCAGCCTCCCGATGCGCCGTCCGGGATGAATCCGGACCCCCTCCTCGAGAGCCATCCCGACCTCCCGGGAAATGGCCGGCATGACGCCCCGACCGGCTTGGGAAGGGGCTCCTGGGAGTTCCTCGTCCGTCACCACGTGAACCTCACGGGTCCCTGTCCGAAGGAGGGAGCGTGCCAGATCGATGGCGGTGTTCCCGCCTCCCACCACGATGGCCCGCTCCCATCGGGGAAGGGTCCCGATATTTCTCAACTCCCACAGGAGGTCGAGGCCATGGTGCAGATCCCCCGGAAGGGCGTGGTCGACGGAATAACCCCGGTTCTTCTGGCGGCCCGGCGCCAGAAACACGGCCTTGAATCCTTCCTCAAGCTCCGCCAGGGAGAGGTCACGCCCCAGCTTCATTCCAGGCCGAAAATCGATCCCCACCGCCAGAACCCGTTCGACCTCCCGGGAGAGGATCTCGCCAGGAAGACGGTAGTCGGGGATGACCCGGCAAGTCCCCCCCGCCTCGGGCAGGGCATCGAACAGGGTGACCCGGTAGCCGAAGCGCCGCAAGTGGTAGGCGCAAGAAAGGCCGGCAGGACCCGCTCCGACCACCGCGACGGCTTCTTCTCTTTGCTCTCCGTCGAAGCCCGGGTAGGACCATCCTTCCCGAAGGGCCATGTCCCCCAGGAAGCGCTCGACGGAATGGATCGAGATCGCTTCGTCAAAGGAGCCCCGATGGCAGGAGGATTCGCAGGGATGCGGACAGACCCGCCCCGTCACCGCCGGAAGCGGATTTGCGGCAACCAGGGACTCCCAGGCTTGCCGGGGACGATCCATGGCCAGATGGTCGAGATAGACGGGAATCTCCTCATGGGCCGGACAGGCCCCATGGCAGGGCGAGGGAGAGGTCTCGTACAGGGGACGTTCCTGCCTCCAGCTCCCGGTGTGATTTGTGCGCGAAGTCCCCGGAAGGGCAAACCCTCCAGGGGTCACACGGGGAGGGGAAAATGGACTGTTTCGTTCTATCCCCATCGGGATCCTCCGCGGCGGACGGTGTCGGCTCCTTCGGTGTCACGGGGCCCGGGTTCCGTGGCGAGAAGGCCGTAACGTTCGATATTGGCGTCGGCCAGGGCCTGAAGATGCTCGAGCTCCTCCCGTGCCTCCGGAGTGTCCTGTAGAAGGTGGCGAAAACGGAACTGGGGCTCCGCGTATTCGCGGACCGGCCGGGGATTCCGGATCTTCATGGTCGTGACGACATGTCCTCGCTCCATCTCGAGGACGGGAAAGAGTCCCGTTTCAACAGCCAGCCGGTCCACGGAAATCGTAAGAGCGCTATCGTGGCCCCATCCCAGGGGACATGGAGAATGGAGCAGGAGGAAGGACGGGCCGGAAACGTCGAGGGCCCTCCGGACCTTGTTCCTGAGGTCGGAGGGGTAGGCCACCGAAGCCGTCGCGGCATACGGAATCCCGTGGGCCGCGATGATGGCCAGGAGGTCCTTCTTGAAATGACGCTTTCCCTGACGGACCTTTCCCGCGGGGGAGGTGTTGGTCCAGGCCCCATGAGGCGTCGACCCCGAACGCTGGATTCCGGTATTCATGTAAGCCTCGTTGTCGAAGCAGACAAACAGGACCTCATGGTTTCTCTCAAGCATTCCCGACAGGGCCTGGAATCCGATATCGAATGTTCCGCCGTCGCCCGCGAAAGCCAGGACTTTCGTCGTCCGCCCCTGGGCCCGAAGGGCCACCTCGATTCCGGCGGCAACCGCCGCGGCATTTTCGAACAGGGAGTGGATCCAGGGCACGGTCCAGGCGGACTGGGGCCAGGGTGTCGTAAAGATTTCCAGACATCCGGTGGCATTGGCCACGATGACGTCGGGGCCGGCCGCTTCAAGGACAAGACGCGTGGCGAGGGCCTGACCGCATCCTTGGCAGGCCCCGTGGCCGGATTCCATCCCCGAGAAGCGCGGCTGGCTATTGCGAAGCGTCGACCAGTCGAGGGAGGGAGAAGGAGAGTCGGAAGAGGTCATGAATGGCTCCTCAACGGGGTGAAAGTACCGGTCCGGAGGACGGCATCTCGGTCGCCGCATCGAGACCGGGGTCGGGAAGCTTCCGGGGATCGAGATCGAAGATGGAAAAGGATGGAGGATCCTTTTCCAGGGACTCCAGCATCTCCCGGAATATCTCCCCCGGGACGTTCCGTCCCCCGAGACCCACCGCAAAATTCACCACCCGGGGGCCTTTTGCCATGCCATAGAGCGCCGACCGGATCTCGTGAGCCACGATCCCTCCGGATCCCGGGGAGAGCGAACGGTCGAGAACAATCAGGTCGGAGAGCCCTTGGGTGGCCTCCCGGATCGCCCCGGCCGGAAAGGGCCGAAAGGCGCGAAGACTGAGCAGGCGAACCGGCCGGCCCAGTAGACCCGATCGATGGGCATCCTTCAAGGTTCCGTAAACGGACCCCATGGCGAGGATCGCAACGCTCGCCTCCCTGTCCCCTTCCACACGAAGAAGTCCCCCGCAATCACGTCCCACGAACCCTGCCCAATCGCGATCGGCCGACAGAATTTCTTTTTCGGCCCGGGCAAAGGCCTCGTGCTGGAGAAAGCGCATCTCAGTGAAAAATTCAGGGGAGACCAGGGTCCCCTGAGAGAGGGGGGCAGAGGAGGAGAGTGTGCGGGAGAAGCGGAACGGAGGGAGGAAGGCATCGACTTGGGCCGCGTCCGGAAGGTCGATCGGCTCCAGGGTGTGGGTAAGAGTAAACCCATCCACGCACACCATCACGGGCAATTCGGTGCGTTCCGATATCCGGAAGGCCTGGATCGTCGTGTCTACGGCCTCCTGGTTGTCGGCGCAGTGGAGCTGGATCCATCCCGAATCCCGGACCGCCATGGAATCCTGGTGGTCGTTCCAGATGGAGACAGGGGAGGAAACCGCGCGGTTTGCGCAGGTCAGGACAACGGGAATCCGGAGCCCTGAGATATTGTAGAGGACCTCGCTCATGAGAAGAATGCCCTGGGAAGCGCTGGCGGTATAGGAGCGGGAACCGGCGGCCGCGGCGCCCAGTACAACCGAAGCGGCCGAGAACTCGCTTTCGACGCTCACGAGTTCCGCCGCAAGCAGACCGTCCGCGATCAGGCGTGCCAGACCTTCCACGATATGGGTCTGAGGGGTAATCGGGTAGGCCGCCACGACCTGGGGACGGCAGAGGGCGACCGCCCGGGCGATCGCCTGGGAGCCCTCGAGAGCCTCACGCATGAATGGGCTCCTTCCAAAGGTTTTGAGCGACCAGAGAGGCGCCGGAAGCGACGAGACTCATATTTTTTTGCAGGAGATCGCCTGAAAAGCGTCCAGCAAAGGCCCGGCCCAAGCTTTCGGTGGACAGAGTTCCCGTCAGGGAGAGAAATGCCGAAAGAAGAGGAGCATTGGGGATCGGCCGGCCCAGGACCTCCATCGCCAGACGGGTGGCGGGAATCGTTTCGATCCGGACGGCCGGCCCGACGGTCATCCCCTCCACTTCAAGGCGTTTCCGGAGCTCTTCGGGAGAACGGGGAGAATTGACGAGGATGGCTCCTTCGGGAGAGAGTCCCGCCAGCGTCTCGGGAATCCTGAGGATTCCGTCGTCCGCAAGGACGAGGTAGCGGGGAGAGGTAATTTGGGAGCGCCGAAGGATCGGAGAGCCATCGATACGGACAAAGGCCGTGATCGGAGCCCCTCTCCGCTCGGCCCCGAAGCTCGGGAAGGCCTGGGAAAACTGTCCCTCCAGGAAGGCGGCCGTCGCCAGAAGATAGGCCGCAAGAACATTGCCCTGTCCGCCTCGTCCATGGATCCGGATTTCGACCATTGTTTTCCTCTCGATTCCGGAAGTCGGAAAAACCGTCTTCTCCATTCTTGTCGCAAGAGGCTACGGCAACACTCCCTTTTCAAAATACCACTCGCGCTACCAGGTGAAAAGACGGGTATGGTATTCTTTGTGAATCAGGAAGACAACTCAGGAACGGGGGAGGCTCATGACGGAAGCAACCGGAGGATTTCTGGAACGGGAGCGCTTTTGTGCCCTCTTCGACCTGTTGCGGGAACGGGGGTATCATCTCGTCGGTCCCCGGATCCGGGACGGAGCGATCGTTTACGGAGAGGTTTCGGGCCCTGAAGATCTTCCCCATGGAGTCCGCGATCTTCAGGGAGCCGCTTCCTATCGTCTCGCTCCGGGAGAATCAGGCCGCCATTTCGCCTGGGCCAACGGGCCCCAGGCCTTGAAACCTCTCCTGTTCTTTCCCCGGGAGACTCTCTGGGAATCCCGGCGCGAACCCGACGGATCCCTCTCCTTTTCCTCCCCCGACAGTCCCTCAAAGCCCCTGGCGATCATCGGCGTCCGGGCCTGCGATCTTTCGGCCCTGGATCTTCAGGACCGGCATTTTGGCAAGGGCCCCTTTCCCGACCCGTTCTACGCCGCCCGAAGGCGGGATCTTTTTCTGATCGCCGTCGACTGTTCCCACCCGGCCGAAACCTGCTTCTGCGCCTCGACCGGAGACGGACCCGAGGCACGCTCAGGATTCGACCTGGCCCTGGGGGAGATTGACGAAGGCTTTCTCGTTCGGGCCGGCTCGGAAAAGGGGCGGGACCTGCTCCGGGACCTTCCTCTGTCACCGTCCGACCCCCACATGGAGGAGGCCCTCAACCATCAAACCGACCAGGCCAGAAATTCTCAGCGGCGCGCCCTTCCCTCCCGAAACCTGAGGGGACTTCTGGCCGCCCGCCCGGACCACCCCCACTGGAACGACCTGGCCACCCGCTGCCTTTCCTGTGGAAACTGCACCTCCGTCTGCCCGACCTGCTTCTGTTTTTCGGAGCATGAAGATACTTCCCTCGACGGGCGTACAAGCCGGCATGTCCGACAATGGGATTCCTGCTTCACCCCAGGCCACAGCTACATCCATCCAGCCCCGCTCAGGGGGGAGACACGGTTCCGGTACCGCCAGTGGCTGACCCATAAACTCGACTACTGGCACGATCAATATGGACGATCCGGTTGCGTCGGATGCGGACGCTGCGTCAGCTGGTGCCCTGTCGGAATCGATTTCACGGCCGATCTTCCGCTTCTTCTGGAGGAGCCTCATGGAGGGTAACCCTCACATGCCCCGCGCCGCCGTCATCCGGGACCGGATCGAGGAGGCTCCCACCGTCCTGACCCTGCGGATCGAACCTTTGGAGGATCCTCAGGTGCCCTTTTCCTTCAGCCCGGGGCAGTTCAACATGGTGGGGGTTTTTGGCGTGGGGGAGGTTCCCCTCTCCATCGTCTCGGATCCCTTGGATACGGATTTTTTCGACCACACGGTCCGGATCGTCGGACGCGTCACCGAAGCAATGGCCCGCCTGAAAGTGGGAGATCGCCTGACGATCCGTGGGCCCTTCGGGAACGGGTGGCCCTTGGAGGGCGCACGCGGGCGGGACATCGTCCTGGTGTCGGGAGGCCTCGGATGCGCCCCCCTCGTTTCAGTCGTCAACTATGTCGTCCGGCGGCGGGAAGATTTCGGATCCCTGACCGTTCTCCATGGCGTCAAGAATCCGGGCGATCTTTTCTGGAAGGACCGCTTCGCCCGTCTCAACACGCTCGGAGGAACCCGCGTCTTCCTGACGAGCGACGTGGGTGGATCGGGATGGGAGGGGGCCGTCGGACCAGTCACGAACCTGATTCCCCATATCCCGGTCACCGCCCGGACAACGGCCAAGATATGCGGGCCGGAACCCATGATGCTGGCCACGGTGAAAAAACTTCTGGCACAGGGCATTCCTGAAAGCGAGCTCTGGGTCAGCCTCGAACGGAACATGCAATGCGCCGCCGGATTCTGTGGCCACTGCCAACTGGGAGAGATGTTCGTCTGCCGCAGCGGGCCGGTCTTCCGGTATCCCGAGATCAAGAACCGTCTGGGAATCCGGGGGCTCTGAGGATGATAAAGCCCACACCATCCCGCCAGCAATCCCTGCCCCCCCCGCGCAAACCCCGGATTGCGGTCCTGAAGCTGGCCTCCTGCGACGGATGCCAGCTGGCCTTTCTGGGTCTCGGAAACCGGCTTCTCGAGCTCGCGGCGATGGTCGAGTTCGTCCATTTTGCCGAAATGGGTCCCCTCGGCTCCTTGACCGATCTCGACATCACCTTCATCGAGGGAAGCCTCTCCACCCAGGAGGACCTCGAAACGGTCCGCTCCGTCCGCAAGGAAAGCCGGTATCTGGTGACGATCGGGGCCTGCGCCACCTCCGGAGGAATCCAGGCTCTTAGAAACCTGACCTCAGGAGACCCCCTCGCCTCCGTCTATCCTTCGCCCGACTTCATCGACTTTCTCGCACACTCAACCCCTGTCTCCTCTGAAGTTCCGGTCGATCTTGAACTCTGGGGATGTCCCGTGACAGGGGACCAGGTCCTGGGAGCCCTCCGCACGATTCTCTTGGGGGCGCCTCCCCCGGTCGAGCATGACAAGGTCTGCCTCGAATGCAAGCGCCGCGGGATCTCCTGCGTGACGGTCACGAAGGGAGTTCCCTGTCTCGGACCGGTGACCCTCACGGGGTGCGGGGCCCTCTGTCCCTCCTTCGGACGGGGGTGCTACGGATGTTTCGGCCCCTCCGAGAATCCCGAAACGGCCTCCCTCGCCAGGACGTTTTCCGGGCTTGGTCTCACTCCGGACGAGGTTGCCCGGCGCTTTCTCTTCATCAACAGCAATGCCGGTCCTTTCCGGGAGGAAGGAGAACGATGGCAGGAAGGTTAATCCCATGAGTGATGACCGCATTCTTCGCATTCCGGTCATGGCCCGGGTGGAGGGGAAGGGGGCGCTTGAAATGACCGTGAGCCGGGGGAGGGTCGGAGAGGTCCGACTCCGCATTTTCGAACCCCCCCGACTCTTCGAAAAGATTCTTGAAGGGCGCGAGTTCCGGGAGGTCCCGGACATCGTGGCCCGTATCTGTGGCATCTGCCCCGCCGCCTATCAGCTGACGGCCGTTTCGGCCATCGAAGCAGGATTCGGCCTCCAACCCGGAGAGGAGATTTCCCGATTCCGGAAAATCCTGGCCTGCGGGGAATGGATTTCAAGCCATAGTCTTCATGTCCATCTTCTGGCTGCGCCGGACTTTCTGGGATACGAGGACGTCATGGAGTGGGCCCGGCACGATCCTGAAAGCGTGCGGAGGGGGTTCGAGCTCCATGCCGTAGGCAACGCCCTCCTCTCCCTTATGGGAGGGAGACCGGTCCATCCCGTGGGAGCTTGCGTCGGAGGCTTCTTCCGCTTTCCCCATGAGGAGGAGCGGGAGGCCGTTGCCTCCCGGGTCCGCGCCGCCCTTCCCCTGGCCACGGATCTCGTGCATTGGGCCGCCTCCCTCCCCTACCCGGAAAGCGAGCGCGCCTTTGTATCGGTCTCCCTGCGGGCCCCCGACTCCTACCCCATGAACGGGGGGCGAATCGTTTCGAGCCGGGGACTTTCCATTGATCCGTCTGACTTCGAGGCGCATGTGGAGGAGTTCCAGGTGTCCCATTCGACGGCCTTCCACAGCCTTCTCGACGGAGAGCCCTATCTCGTGGGCCCTCTGGCCCGCCTGAACCTGAATGCAGACAGGCTACCCCCGGAGATCCTCTCCCTGATTGCGGACTCGGGCATCCGCCTTCCCAGCACCAACATGAACCACAGTCTCCTGGCCCGGGCGATCGAAATCCGATTTGCCCTTGGAGAGGCCCTGGCCCATCTTGAAAAACCCTCCACGGGATCTCCCTCCTCCCTCCCTGTCCCGATCCGGGAGTCCACCGGAATTGCCGCCACCGAAGCTCCCCGGGGCATCCTCTGGCACCGGTACGACCTCTCCGAAAACGGTCTTGTCCGGAAAGCCCGGATCATTCCTCCGACGAGCCAAAACCAGACCATCATGGAGGCCGACCTTCGTGAATCCCTCGAGACAGGCGGCCTCGAACGCCCGGATGAGGCCTTACGGAAGGAGGCAGAGCGGATTGTCCGAAACTATGATCCCTGCATCTCCTGCGCCACCCACTTTCTGGACCTGACCGTCCACCGAAGGGATCGGTGACCTCCCGGGTCCGCCTCTTCGGGATTGGCTCTCCCTTTCACGGAGACCAGTGGGGCCTTCGTCTGGTCGAGGAGATGATTCGGGACGGCTTTTCCCCTTCCATTGACGGAATGGTCTTCGACCTTCAAATCCTGGACCGTCCGGGATGGGGGTTGCTGGACCGCCTTCAGGGGCCGGATCCTGTGATTCTGATCGATGCCATGCTCTCCGGAAGCCCCCCCGGATCGATCCGCAGGATCACCCTGCCGGAGCTCCCTTTTTCCCTTGCTCCCCTCTCTTCCCATTCAGTCGGCGTACTTTCGATCCTTTCGCTGGGAAAGGAACTGGGAGTGCTTCCTCCCTCTCTGTTCCTTTACGGCGTTGAAATCAAGCCTTTTTCTTCGTCCACCCCCCCATTTATCCGGACCGATCCCTATCCAGGGATCTCCCTTGCCCTACGGAATATCATCTTGAGGGATCTGCCATCCCTTCTGTCCTCCGTCCCCTCTCCCCCCGGAGACCAGCAATCATCTTCTTCCGAAAAATCTTCCGCTCCCTGAAGTGTTCTTCTGATTCAGGAGCGGAAGCGGACTCCTGTCAGGGAAAGGGGACGCCTCAGACAAAGGATCCAACCACGAGCGAGAGATCACTTTCTGAAATCAGCGCGTGGGGCCGGAGGTACTCCCCGTCAAGTAGACCAAAAAGGGTCTTGTTTAAGGTAGTAATCGGTTTCCCAAGATTGTTCGAATTGTCTCCTGTGGGTTTCAGGAGGTTTGTCCCAGATAGATCTCCCTGGGAGTTTTGTAGTTCAGAGACTGGTGAAGCCGTTGCTCGTTATAAAACCGAAGATAGGTATGGATTCCAGCTCGGGCTTCTCGAACAGATTCATATTCGCTCAGGTAAACCGCTTCGTACTTGAGCGATCTCCATAGCCGTTCGACAAAGACATTGTCCAGGGCTCGGCCCCTTCCATCCATACTGATCTTCACTCCCTGGTCCGCTAAGATCTTTGTCCACCGGGCACTGGTGAACTGGGATCCCTGATCGGTGTTGAAAATCCAGGGAGCCATTTGCCCCATGTGAAACGCCCGTTCCAGGGCGTCCAGACAAAACTCGACGTCCAGCGTCGGAGACAGAGACCAGGACAACACGTAGCGGCTGTACCAGTCCATGATGGCAACCAGGTACAGGAATCCTTGCCGAAGCCGGATGTACGTGATGTCGCTGCACCAGACCTGGTCCGGACGGGTCACCGCCACTCCTCGGAGCAGGTACGGAAAAACCTGGTGCTCCGGATGTGGGACGGACAGCCGAGGCTTCGGATAAATGGCCTCCAGTCCCATGAGGCGCATCAGCCGGCGAACCCGTTTGGGATTGACCGGATGCCCTTCTTTCCTGAGCCAGGCTGTCATCCGAAGGACCCCGTAAAACGGCGTCCGGGTATATTGCTCGTCGATGTGCCGCATCAGGTCCAGCGTCTCTTGAGAAACCGGAGAGGAAGACCGATACACACTGGACCGGTTGACTCCCAGAAGCTCACATTGACGCCGGATGCTGATTTCCTGACACTCTGGGTCGATCAGGCGCCGCCTAAGAGCGGGATCCTGTTCCGAGTTTTTTTTTCAGCCAGTCCAGCTCGACCTTCAGTTGTCCGATCTGGCGGTAGAGTTCCTCCCGGAGAGCGTTTTCCGAGGCATGATGCTTTTCCCGTTTATCCGAGAAGACCTCGGCCAATTCGGCCTGAGCTTGTTTCTTCCAGCGGACGACCTGG
>JAKADN010000037.1 GCA_021820445.1 Nitrospirota bacterium
AAGCCCATTCCCAACTATGAGCGCCTTGAATTTCTCGGAGACCGGGTTGTCGGGCTCATTGTCAGCGAATACCTGCTCAACATGTGGCCGCAGGCCACGGAGGGGGAGGTAGGACAGGTTTTTTCCACGATCGTGAGCACCCAGACCCTTGCATCGATCGCCCGACGCATGGATCTCGGGTCCTACATGATTCTTGGCAAGGGGAGCCACTCTTCAGGAGAGCGGGAGAACCAGTCCCTACTTGCCGACACATTTGAATCCCTCGCGGCGGCCATTTATTGCGAGTATGGACTGGAGACGGTCCGGCAGATCCTGATCCCCTGGTTTGCCCAGCCACTCCAGGAGATTCTTCGCTCCATCGAATCCGCCCCCCCACGGGAGCCACGACGGCAACCTGCGCCTTCTCCGGAACCGGAACCTTCCCGCCCGCGCGAACGGGGCAAGAACCCTCCGAACTACAAACTGCTCATCCAGAAATGGGGCCAGCAGCATTTTGGCGCGACTCCCGAACTTCTTCTAGTCGAAGAATCCGGTCCGTCGCATCAGCGCCGATTTGTCATGGGAGTTTTTTTGGGGGGAGTTCTACTCGAACAGGCGGCAGCCGGTACAAAAAGAGGGGCCGGATTTACGGCCCTCGAACATCTCTGGAGCCGGATTCAGGAGGGTTTTATGCCCGACATTCCCGCCAAACCGGTTTCCGCGGAGGCCTCACCTGCGGAAGAAGTCCAGTCCCCCGCACCTCACCCGGACACGCCCCCTCTTCCCGAAAGTCCTTCCCACGAAGCCTCCGGCCTTGTGGGTGAAGAGTCGCCGACCGAACCCGTCCTGACCTTCGTCTCGGGACCGCAGCAGGAAGACGGCCCGTCCGAGTCCTGAAAAACGCTCAATAAAACCAAAAAAAAGGGTAGCCGTTCGGCTACCCTTTTTTGACACTTTCCGGAAAACGAATCACCAGGATCCCATCCAGTGATTCTGGAGCATGGAAATATGGTCGAAGACGGCGATAAGTCCGAACCAGAGACCGGTAAGCATCACCACCGCCAACATTCCCTTGGATTCTCCACGATCAGAAATCTTCTTCATAATCGTCCTCCCGTTTTTTTGAGACCTTTTTGTCCAGGTCTGGGAAATCCTCCCTATCATTAAAGAATCCTTTTTGGGGAGACCCCCAAATCTCCCGCTTGGAGACCATACCACAGAATCCTCAATGCTTCAACATTGAAACATCCACGTTTCACATCTGGCGGCAAGCTGGAAAATCCAGCGTTTTCCAACCCGAGCCGTTCAATGGTAGAATAGAATCAAAACCCGGAAATACTCCGGAAAGGAGTCCTTCCATGATCCAGGTCTTCGTCAAGGAAATTTTTTTCGATGCCACAAATCAGGCCTACATTCTGATCCTTCAGGACGAAAGCAAAGAATGGACACTTCCCGTTTGGGTCGGACCCTTTGAAGCCCAGGCCATATCGATGGGTCTTGCCCGGTCCCACCCTGACCGACCCCAGACGCATGATCTGTTCATTTCCCTCCTCGGTTCCATCAATGTGAAGCTTCTGTCCGCCGTCATCAACAGGCTCGAGGGGGAGACATACTACGCCACACTTCATCTCCTGTCGGACAACGCAGAGTTTTCGATCGACTCCCGTCCCAGCGACGCTGTGGCCATCGCCATCCGGGGGCAGGTTCCCATTTTCGTGAAAGAGGGGATTCTCAAGAAGACACCTCCCCACATGGATTTTTCACAATTGATGGATAAAACTGATGACCCTGAAAAGCCAAATCCGTAATCTTGTTCTTCCGGTCCTTCTTTTATTGCTTTCTTCCTGCGTCGACTCGATCAACAATCTCTCCAAAGAATCCTACATGGCGGATGGCTTTTCCTCCGCAGCCCTCACCCGGGACGGGGTCGCAATCACTCCCACCGTAGCCGGATCCGGGACCGCACAGGAGGCCTTGACCATCGGGACCCTTCTCGATGCGGCGATGATAGGAAAGAGTTCCTCGACCGGGTCTCTTCTCACCGAATCCCAGGTCGGACAGGAGATCCGGAAAGACAGCTCTCTCGCAGCCCTTTGGAAACAAATGGAACCACACATCTCGGCCCACAGCATTCGGGGGATGACGGCCGCACGGATCTTTGGGAAACGTCTGGGCGTCCGTTATCTGTTCGAGACCCAGATCCAGATGGCTGAAATTGCGGGAGGGGCCGAACAGGTCCGGGTTTATGCCAGGATTTATGACATCCGGCAAGACCGCATCGTCTGGGAAGGCGTGGGGGAAGGGCGTGGTTACGAGAAGATTGTTTTTCCGTCGACTCCCGCCACATTCAATGTTGTCGCCAGGGTGGCGGTTCGAGGACTCGTCGACAGGCTCTACGGACACTGAATCCAAAGAAGGAGCGTCCATGCCTTCCGTCAAAATCATCGAGCTTGATCGTGAAATCGAGATCCTTCCCGGGCAGACCATTCTTCAGGGGGCCATGGCCAACGGAATTGCCTTTGGCTTCGTCTGCGGGGGAAATGCGGCCTGCGGGACCTGTCTCGTGAAGATCGTCGAAGGGCTGGAATCGCTTGGAAAGCGGAACCCCAAGGAGGACTTTCTGGCCAAGGCCATGATGCTCGAGCCGGAATACCGACTCGGATGCCAGACGGAGGTCTCGGACACTCCCCTGGTCTGTTCCATCCTCTCCCTGGCCCGGGAAAACTCCGCCCGGAGATAGCGGCTCGAAAAGGGACAGCCTTCCGAAAGGGTTACTGACTGAGAGGGATGAGCTTTTCTCCGGGGACGGACGTGGACTCGACATCGGAAGCGGGCGCCTTGTTCGAAGAAAGTGCCAGATTCCCTTTCTCCCAGAGAGACCGGAGACATCCGGTATGAAAGGCATGGCCCCCCCGCCGGACGACGAACCGCCCGACCACCGGGCGGTCGAGCAACCTCACGTCCCCTAGGAAATCAAGGATCTTGTGGCGCACAAACTCGTCCGCATAAGTCTGCTGATCCGGGTTCAAAAGAGCGTTCTTCCCCATCACGAGGGCGTTTGAAAGACTCCCTCCCCTGGCCAGCCCCATAGCGCGCATCTTGTGGATATCCGACTCGAAACAGAAGGTCTTGGCGCGGGAGATATCCGACGCGTAGGAGGATTCGCTCAAGGTAAAGCGATACCGCTGAAGAAGCCCTGGACCGAAGTCGATCTCGTAATCCACCTCGAAGCGGTCGGAGGGTTCAACCGCAAGATATTTATTCCCGGAGACGAACTCTTCGGACCGGACAACACGATAAAATCTCTGGGTCTTCTTCTGCTCTACGATTCCGGCAGCGGTAATTGCCTCGACGAGAGGGCGGGACGATCCATCCAGGATAGGAAGCTCTGCACCATCGATCTCGGCGACGAGATTGTCGAGGTAAAGCCCGTTCAGGGCCGACATCAGATGCTCGATCGTCTGAACCGTCGCCTGGCCATCAAAAAGGACGGTCGAAAGCGTCGAACGTTCCGTCGAGACGAATCGGACATGCGCCGGGATATAGACGCTTCCCAGATCGGACCGGTGAAAGACGATCCCGTGGTTCTCGGGCGCCGGATGAAGAAGCAGCGCCACTTCCCTTCCGGAGTGCAGACCTGTTCCCCGGATCTCGACCGGCTTTGCCAGCGTTCTCTGCCACCTCATCCGCATTCCTCCCCCCCATTCGGGAGCGTTGATTCCGCCTGACCGGTTTCCCCGATGACTGGTATCCGGACCGATTGATCCGACTTTCCATATTCTGACGACGAATCACAGCAAGCGAGATGCCAAAAAGGCACTCTGTCTTAAATTATATTATGGCAATGACTTAATAGACACCCCTCTCGACAGGTCGATGAGGAGCGATGGAAAAAGTGTCGCATTTTTTCCTGGGATGTGGAAAAAATGCCACCCTGCCCGGAGAACCAGGAAGGGGCGAGGCGTTAGGGGTAGGAGGCGGGAGGCTTCGTGAACATTGTCACGATGGGAAGGACTCCAACAAGTGTCAGAAAAAGGATGAGAATTGAGATAAGGACCACGAAAAGCCAAGTGGGAACCTTGAAGTCCTCCCTTTCCTGCCATTGCTTCCTGAGAATAAAAAAAACGAAGGAGATGAAAAAGAGGAGGGCCACCGAGGCGGCCCCCTTCATCAAGGGATCCTTGACGCTGTAAAGGACCCATGAAATCACGATCAGAACGAGGACCGGCATGATGAGTTTTAAAAAAATTCTTTTTTCAAGGGACTTGGCCAAGAAGACCCTCCTGGACATTCATGACTGTGATGAGCCGGTTACCCGAGGGATCTCCGAAG
Organism: Nitrospirota bacterium; assembly: GCA_021820445.1. Lineage (GTDB taxonomy): Bacteria > Nitrospirota > Leptospirillia > Leptospirillales > Leptospirillaceae > UBA4572. The sequence goes on from JAKADN010000037.1 coordinate 4,312, forward strand.
AAGGGCCGCCTTGAGCAGATAGTCGGAAAAGTCCTTCTCTTCCTGCAACAGAAAGTAGATGCTGGAAACAAAATTTCTGTGAAGGTAATGCTCGACCGTCACAGGGCCCAGTTCGATCTTGAAGAAATCCTCCACGAGATCGATATCCTCCTTGACGGCCATCCATGCCTGGTTTTCCGAGGCGAGAAAGTTGAGGTTTTCCTTATTCAGATAATGCCCCGCATCCTGCATGTCATCCTTGAGGCGGCGGTAGAAGAGGGAAAGGGAGTCTCCGTATCCTTCCCGGATCGCCTGGGCGATTCCCCTCCCCGTCCCGATCAGTTCGGGAGGAATCCCGAGGGAATAAAGGGAAGCGGTGAATCCGATCGCCCGGGGGAGATGTTTCTGTCCGATTCCCCGGGAATACCCGAAGAGCCCGATATGAAGCTTGCGCTCCCGCCGGGGAGGAATACTGCCGGAGACCTTGTTGATCACATCCGCGACCTCTTCTACCGTCTTTTGATAATGTTCGGAGAAGATGGAGACCAGCCGTTCGCCTGCTGACACCTCGTCCGGGGTATAGGCCAGGGGAACAGTTCCCGGCAGCGAGCGGTTGAGGAGATTGATGGCTTCCCGGACATCCTCCTGAGGATAGTCGTACCGGAAGGCGGATTGGACGGTCACGGTCCGGACCCCCGGGTATTCCTCGATGAAGTGGGGAACATTCCAGGGAGAGAGGCCGCCGCGAAACGGAAGCGATCCTACCCCCATGATGGGGAAGACCGGTATCCCGGACTCCTCTTCGAAACGGAAATATTCCGACAGGGCGACCTTGGCCGCGATGGTGGCAGGTACGATTCCGGCGTTTAGGGCGGGATCGGAACGGGCAATGAAAGGACGAAGGTAAAGGGGCTTCGATCCGTATTCCGCAGCGTGAAGATCGACGTAATCGTGCAGGATCTTGCGCGAGACGGTCAACTCCGAAACTCCTTCCACCAGGGGAATGACCTGAAGATAGGAAGGATCCCGGACCGCGCCCTCCTCATCGAACACCTGATGTTTGAGGCGGGCGATCTTGCGGAATGTCTGCTGGAGATAGATCATTTTCTGTCCTTCATCGGTCATGGGCAGAATGACCTCGAACACCGGCGGGGTCTTGAGGCCAAGATCCCGCGCCAGATCCTCGAATGTCAGGATCCCGATGTAGGCCCGGGCAATCCGGTACTCCTTTTCATACCAGATGTTCGGAAGGCGGAAGGTCAGAAAAACATCCTTTCCGATCTGATTTTCCTTGAAGTAGTCGAAATGCGAGGAAAACAGTTTTTCGACAACACCTTCGTCGACGTATTTCCCCTCCCAGTCCCACATGTACTCCTGGCAGCCGATGTCGATGTAGCTCCGGTAGCACTCCTCGATCTCATCGAGAGTGCTGATGAAGGGCTCCTGGTTGGCCTTCCAGTAGGGGGCGGCCGCATTGTCCGGATGCTGGGTCGCCATCGTCGTCGGAATTTTCCGGTCGGGGGCATTTTTGGGACGGTCGTTTTTTTTGAGAAAATACGCCAAGAAGGCTCCTCTCTTTGGGTAGGGCGCGAATGTCCGCGCAGAGCTATCGGAGGATCAGAAGTCCGAAAATGTTCTGGAGAACGGCCGCCCACAAAAGGACGAAGATGCCGAGGACGACATTCAGGTTCCGGAGAAGTCCCACGGTCTGTCGCAACCGGCTCTTCTTTTCCTCGAGCTTCAGGGCCTCCTGCGAATCCGGGCCCGTCGCCAGCTGTTGCCGGGTCGTCGTCCTGATCTCCCCCGACATCCGGGCGATCAGGATTCCAAGAAGGGCGATTCCGCCGACGAAACTCAGCTTCAGCAGCCAGAAGGTCTCATAGGAGTTCTTGTACGGGAAGACCATGTTCTCGAGGGAGACGAGCCGGTCGAAGATGACGAAGGCCCCGGTCATGATGAGAAGTGAGAGACTGACCCAGAACACCGGGAGGTAGAAGTCCGTCGCCTTCTTCGCGAGCTTGCCCCGAATCGAGGGATCGACCCACGAGAGGAGCGGGCTCACGACAAAAAGCTGGAGAACCATCCCTCCGACCAACGCCGCGGCCCCCACAAGATGGAGCCAGCGAATAAAGGTAATCGTTACAAACATGACGTGCAGCCCTCCTCCCTGAAGTCATCAGGTTTCTTCGTTCCATTATCATACAATCTCCCTCTCTCTGGATAGCCCCATCCCTTCCTGCCCTTCCTGCTTGGATCGTCCGATGGAAATCCGCCTGGAATCTGATAGGATGGGCGGGCGCGACGCAACACACTCAAAGGGGTCGGGACAGGAACACGAATGGGAGGTTCGATGAATCAAGGCGACAAAAACATTTCCGAAAGCAGGCTTTTCTGGCCCCCCGGAATCCTCCCCGAACAGATTGCCGAAACGGCCCGAAGAGCGGCCGACCTTGCCTCCGAAATCCTTCTCGAGGGGATGACCCGGACGATCGAGGTCGGATACAAGGGACGGATCGACCTCGTCACCGAGATCGACTTGGCCTCGGAGCGGGCAGTCATGGAGACCCTTTCCCGGGACTATCCCGACCATGGATTCCTCGCCGAGGAGAGCGGAGGCCGCATGCCGTCCGGAGAAAGCTCCCACCGATGGATCATCGATCCCCTCGATGGAACGACCAACTACGCCCACCGCTACCCCTGTTTCTGCATCTCGATTGCCTTCGAGTCCTCAGGATCCCTCCTGTACGGTCTGGTGGTCGACCCTCTCCGCAGGATGCGCTTCGAAGCATGGGCCGGTCGGGGAGCGACCCTTGACGGGAAGCGACTCTCCGTCTCCCGGGAAAGCCTTCCCCAAAGGAGCCTTCTGGCCACCGGTTTCTCTTACACCCACGCCGATACCCCCCGACTCAAGAACATGGCGACCTTCGAAGGCTTCTCCCGGGAGGTCCAGGGAATCCGTCGTTCCGGATCGGCGGCGCTCGATCTCTGCCATGTGGCAATGGGGGTGCTCGACGGGTTCTGGGAGAGAGGACTGTCTCCCTGGGACACGGCGGCAGGAACGCTGATCGTCCGGGAAGCCGGCGGGACGGTCACCGACGGCTTCGGGGGTCCGTTCCGCCTCGAGGCCCCGCTGGTCGTCGCCAGTAACGGCTTTCTCCACGGCTGGATGGTCGACAAGATCAGGCAAATTTCAGAGGAACCGGAACAAAAACCAGAACCTCGATGACAAGGGCCGCGATCCCCCAGACGATCCGGGAGACGGGAAGTCGATCCCCCTCTCCGGAGATCTCCGGATGGGAGATCCCCATGAGAAGAAGCAGCGCCGCCCAGATCCACCACCCCTTCCATCCCCGCAAGCCCAGGTAAAGGAGCAGGGGAAAGATTCCCCAGAGGAGTCCGCGCGCCCGGCTCCCCAGGAGCGCCCAAGCCAGGTGTCCTCCATCGAGTTGACCGACCGGCATCAGGTTGAGAGCCGTCACGAGCAGTCCGACCCATCCCGCGAACCCGACCGGCGAGAGAAGGAGGGTCGAATGGCCGGTGGGTCCGGTCGAAAAGGTCCATTCCAGAAAGCGGAAGAGGAGGGATTCCCCGATCTCCAGTCCGGATCCAGGGGGACTTCCTCCCGGAAGGGAGGTGGAGAGACGGATGCCGACCGCGAGCGCGACGATTGAAGGAATAAGTCCGGCCAGAGGACCGGCCAGAGCGATGTCGAAGAGGGCGAGCCGGCTTCCGGGGAGGCGGGGGAGCCGTATCACAGCCCCGAAGGTTCCGATGAGGGTCGGTGCCGGAATGAACCAGGGCAGGGGGGACACCACGCCATACCGCCTGGCCACGAAGTAATGGCCGGCCTCATGGGCCGACAGGATCAGCATGAGGGGAATGGAGTAGGAAAATCCGGAGGCAAACCCGCCCAATGAGGACAAGGGATCACGACCCGCCAGGAGGGCTCCCGCCCCGGTCGTCGTGAGGCAGGTCAAAAAGAAAAGGAAGGCTGCCAGTCTCTTTCCGCGAACGGTCTCCACCCGTCAGAGTCCGGCCATCAGGGTCCGGAGGGCCCGGCGGGATTTTTCCTGTTCTTGCGGCGGGGACGAATCATGAAGACGTAGTAGATCACAAAAAATCCCCCGGCCAGATAGGCCCCTCCTCCCACCGTTCCGAAGTCGAAAGTCCCCCTCTTGTGGGTGTCGCTGAAAAAGGTGTTGATGTTCTGCCCAGTCCTGTTTCCAAGAATGGGGAGCGACAGAATGATCGCGGTCGCGTAGACGATGACGATCAGAATCACCATCCACCAGGGTATCGGCCCCTGGCTCCGCTCGATCTCCCGTGCGACCTCGTTTTGCTGGATTTCTCGTGGATCTTCTCGCATTCTCGCCCTCCATGCCCTCCTTCCATCCTAATCGTCCAGGGAGGCGAAATTCAAGGATCAATCCCTTCCCTCTCTCCCCGGACCTTCCCCAAAGCGGCCCATGGACCCGGTCGTTGCATTCCTCCCTTTATCAAATGATATAATAGACACCTGTGAACACAATAATGAACGGAACTCCGCAACAGACGGGAATCCGATGGCCGGCCGAATGACACTCTTCCCCCGAACCCGCGAGACGTACCGGTGGAGGAGAGCCCTTCAGCCTCGCCCCTTCCATCCATGACTCCCTTTTCTGACCCTCTCGACACCAGTCTGTTCGTCCTTCTCGGCTGGGGAATAGCCGGCGTCCTCGGCTTTTTCCTCCTGCAGCGATCCAGAATCCTTCTGGGTCCCCTGTCGCTCCTTCTTGCCGCGGGAGGGATCATCCTTGCTTCTTCCGGAATCCGGGGGCTCGTCCGGGGCTCCGACCTTCGTCAGGTTCTCCCCGGCGGCCTGCCCGGGCTCCCGTTCCACGTCCGGCAGGATCCCCTGTCAAGTTTCTTTCTCCTGATTCTGGGAGGAGCGGCCACCGGGATCCTTCTTTTTTCGGCCGGCTACCTCAAAAGCCTTCCTCCCTCCAGGCTCCCGGCCTACTTTCTCAGGACAGCCCTTTTCCTGGCCTCCATGGAAGGAGTCTTTCTCGCCGACGATGCCTATGTTTTCATGGTTTTCTGGGAGATCATGGCCCTGGTCTCCTATGCGCTCGTCGTCACGGAAAGCGACCGGGAAGAGGTCCGGAACGCCGGCTTCCTCTACCTTCTCATGGCCCATTTCGGAAGTCTTCTGATCATGGTGGCCTTTTTCGTTCTGGCTTCCCACGAGCCCTCCGGCCTGTCTCCGGGATTGTCGGCCTTCACCTTCGAATCCATGCGCACGAGCGCTCCCCCGACCGGTGCGGCCCTCCTCGTCTTCATCTGCGCCCTTCTGGGATTCGGAGCCAAGGCCGGGCTGATCCCCCTCCATGTCTGGCTCCCCGAAGCCCATCCGGTCGCCCCCTCCCCGGCGTCGGCCCTCTTGAGCGGAATCATGCTCAAGACGGCCATCTACGGGATCCTCCGGGTATTCTTTGGCCTCCTGGGCCTCGGTCATCTCGACTACACCTGGGGCGTGCCCGTTCTTCTGGCCGGAGGACTCATGGCGCTCTTCGGCATCCTCCATGCCCTGGTCCAGTCGGACCCCAAGAAACTGCTGGCCTATTCCTCCATCGAAAACATCGGCATCCTCTTTCTCGGGATCGGTCTCGCGATCCTCTACATGCGTTCGGGTCATTCCCTGGCCGGAGAGATCGCTCTGGCGGCCTCCCTCTACCACGCTATCAACCATGCCTTTTTCAAAAGCCTCCTTTTCATGGGCGCGGGAACGATGATCCACGCCACCGGAAGCCACGACCTGAACGGAATGGGAGGGCTGCTCCGACGTATGCCGGTGTCGGGGGGGTTCGTCCTGGTTGGGGTCCTCTGCATCGCCGGGCTGCCTCCCGGCAACGGCTTCGTCTCCGAGTGGCTTCTGCTCCAGGCGGCCCTCCAGGCGGGCAGTCTCTCCGGGACACTCCTCAGAAGTGCCGTTTTGCTTGGAGGCGCTCTCCTCGTCCTGGCTTCGGCCCTGGCGGCCATGGGATTCGTCAAGTTCTACGGGATCGGATATCTGGGACTCCCACGATCCGAAGGAGCCCGCAACGCCCACGACGTCTCGGCGGCTGAAAAGATCGGAATGGCCTGGATGGTGGCGGGATGTCTCCTGCTCGCCCTCTCCCCCGTCCGGATGCTGGGGTGGATCGAACAGGCCCTCCGTCCCCTGACGGGGGCCCCTCTTTCCGGAAGCCCTTCTCTCACGGGATGGCTGTGGCTGCTCCCCCTTCCCCCCCGGGGAGCGACCTTCAGCCCGGTGATCCTCCTGGGTATTCTGGCGATCCTCCTGCCTCTGGCGCTCCTTATTCCCCGCCTCTTCGGAAAGACCTCCAGACGGCAAAGCCCCGTCTGGGGATGCGGCTACGGGACAAGGACCTTCCGCATGCAGGATTCGGCCGGCTCCTTCGCCCAGCCCATCCGCCATTTCTTCGCCAATTTCTTTCTCATGAAGCGCCACCTCCCGGAACCGGGGGAAAAGAGGCCGACATTCGAGCTGACCGTCGAGGATCCCCACTGGGCCTACCTGTACCGTCCCATTCTGCGTCTTTTCCAGAGCCTTGCCGGCCTTGCGGAAAAGGTCCGGAGCGGGCGCATCTCGGTCTATCTGGTCTATAGTTTTGGAACGCTGATCTTCCTTCTCACGGTGTTTCGATGGATGTAGGCGGTCTTTTCCTCCCTTCGACAATGGCTGTCGAAGGGGCCCAGCTTGTTCTGGCCCTCGTCGCGGCTCCCATCCTCACTGGATGGATTGGGGTCTGCCGGGCTGTCCTTTCGAACCGCTCTCCGGCGGGACTCCTGCAACCCTGGAGGGATCTGGTCCGCCTGTTCCGGAAGGAAACGATCATTCCGGAAGGAACCTCATTCCTCTTTCGGGCCGTTCCCTTTCTTGTCTTCGCAGCCCTCCTGTCATGCGTCCTCTTCGTTCCCTTTCTCGTCACCGATCCGCCCCTTGCTCCCGTGGCCGACGCGGTGGTTCTGGTCGGGCTCTTTTCCCTGGCCCGGATGCTGATGGCCTTTGGCGCCATGGACGCCGGCACTCCATTCGGAGATCTGGGGGGACGACGAGAAATGATGGTGGGATTCCTTGCGGAGCCGGCAACCCTCATGATCCTTTTTACGGCCTCACTCTGGTCGCGGTCGACGTCGCTTCCGGCCATCCTCCATTCCCTTCTCGGGGCGGCAGCCCCTTTTCATCCGAGCCTTCTGTTCGCCCTTCTGGCCTTCATTCTCATCCTTCTGGCGGAAAACGGGCGCCTTCCCATCGACAACCCCTCCACCCATCTCGAACTCACCATGATCCACGAGGCGATGCTCCTCGAGTATTCGGGACCTCTCCTGGCCATGATGGAGTGGGGAAGCCAGATCAAACTTCTTCTTTATCTTTTGATCGGAACGGATTTCTTCCTTCCGGCCGGCCTTCCGTCTTCCCTGTCTCCCGGTGCCCTGGGAGCCGGCCTCCTGTTCCTGTCCGCCAAGCTGCTGATGGCGGGGGCAGGACTGGCCCTGATCGAAACCCTGTTCGCGAAGCTTCGGATATTCCGGGTTCCTGAATTCACGGCCCTGGCCTATCTCTTGGCCACCATGGGCTTTCTCATCCATTTCGTCCTCGAGGTCTAGCCATGTCTCCTCCCCTTCCGGCCCACCCCCTCGCGAACTATCTCATCCAGTTTCTGGGAAGCGCCCTTCTCATGTCGGCTTTTGCAATGCTCGCTCTCCGGCGCATGACCTCCCTCGTCCGCATCTTTGCCCTCCAGGGGATCCTCCTGACCCTGAGCACTCTCGCCGTGGCCATTCTGTCCTCCGAAACGCATCTTCTTTTCTCCGCCCTTTTCACCTTCGCCTTCAAGGTTCTCCTCCTTCCCGCCATCCTGTTCCGACTGTTGAACAGGCTCCGGATCCAGGGAGAGGTCGAGGCCCTTGTCAACGTTCCGTCGACGATGGTGCTGGGTCTGGCCATCGTGGTCTTTTCCTTCACCCTCGCCGGGCCCATTTCGGAGCTGGCGAGCACCGTGTCGAAAGGGCTGATCGGGGTCGGCCTCGCCTCCCTTCTTCTCTCCTTCCTCATGATGATTTCCCGAAGGAAGGCCCTGACGCAGGTGATCGGATTCCTGGGGATGGAAAACGCCCTTTTCTTTTCAGCCATCAATGCGACCTACGGCATGCCCATGGTCGTGGAGCTCGGCGTCGCCTTCGATGTTCTTGTCGGAACCTTCGTCTTCGGCATCTTTTTTTTCCAGATCCGGGAGACCTTCGAAAGCCTCGACTTGAAGCACATGGACACAACCTCGATGGAGTGACGGATGATCCTTACAGCCATCGTTCTCTGCCCTCTTCTCGGGGCTCTCGTCATGGGGACAGTCGGACACCGCAAGGGAGCCGATGCCCTCAATGTCCTTTTCTCCTTTCTCACCTTCGGCCTCTCCATTGTCCTGGCCTTCCTGGTATTTACAGGAGGTGCCGTCACCGGAGGAGCGGAGCAGCTTTATTCGGACGGATTTTCGGCGATCTTCGTGGTCATTACGGGGGGAGTCGGCGCCACCACGTCCCTCTTTTCCCTCCGGTACATGGCCATCGAAAAAGCGCGCGGCCACCTGGGAGCGGAGCGGACCCGCCTCTATCTGACCCTCTACCAGGTCTTCATCCTGACCATGCTGGTCGTTCTCGTCAGCAACAACCTGGGAATCCTCTGGGTCTCCCTGGAAGGGGCCACGCTGGCCACCGTTCTACTCGTGGCCTGGACCCGGACCCCCGCGAGCGTCAAGGCGGCATGGAAATACTTCATTCTTTGCGGTGTGGGGATCGCTCTGGCGCTTTTCGGAACCATCCTTCTCTATTTCGCCTCCGAAAAAACGCTGGGGCCCGGCGGGACCGCCCTTCTCTGGACCCACCTGAACGGAGTCAAAACGACGCTGGAACCCACTGTCATCGGTCTGGCTTTCATCTTTTTCATCGTGGGATACGGAACGAAGGTCGGTCTTGTCCCCCTTCACAGCTGGCTTCCGGACGCCCACGCTGAAGGCCCCACCCCCATTTCCGCCGTCCTTTCCGGCCTTCTCCTGAACGTGGCCCTGTATGCCATCCTCAGAATCAAGGTACTGGCCGACGGCTCCCTCCACAATCATCTGACCTCCCGGCTTCTCCTGGGGTTCGGCCTGGTTTCGGTGCTTCTCGCCTCCCTTTCGATGTGGAGGCGCCAGGACATCAAGCGCCTCTTCGCCTACTCCTCCATCGAACACATGGGGCTCGCGACCTTCGCCTTCGGACTCGGAGGGCCGGTGGGCGCCTTTGCCGGACTCCTTCACATGACCTCCCACAGCCTGATCAAGTCCGCCATCTTTTTTGTGGTGGGCCACGTCGTCCAGACATCGGGATCCCAGAAGATCCCCGAAATCCGTCATATCGGAGAGCGGACGCCCGCACTGGCCAGGGCCCTGACGATCGGAGGACTCGCCATCACGGGACTCCCGCCCTTCGCCATCTTCGCCAGCGAATTCCTGATCCTCTCGACGGCCGTCGTCCGGGCTCCCTGGGCGCTGCCGCCTCTCCTCCTGGCCCTCCTGATCACATTCGGGGTCGTCTTCCGGAGGATCCAGGAGATGACATCGGGAGCGGAGGGGCCGGCGCTCCCCTCCTCCTCATCTCCCCCGGTCCTGACCTTTTATCCGGTCTGGATCCACTTCGGCCTGGCCCTGGTCATCGGCCTGTTCTTTCCGGAATCCCTCGGCCGGCTGTACCACTCCGCCCTTCTCTCGATTGGTCTCACGAATGGACAATGACGACTTTTCGAAACGCTTTTCTCCGGGATTCTGCCTCATCCCCCGGGAGGACGGGATTCCCCGGGCCATCATCCCTCAGAATAGTCCCGGGAGCTACATTGAGGAAGCCCGGACCCTTGCCGCCTCCGGGGGACGATTTCTCGGTCTGTGGGCCGCCGGAGATCCGGAGCCCCGGATCTGCACCGCCTTTCTCCTTCGGGAAGGTCTGATCGTTCTGGTTCTTCCCCTGAATTTGCCGGAGGATCCCCAGACCTTTCCATCTCTCTCCTCTTTTCTTCCGGCCGCAGACCGATTCGAACGGACTGTCCGGGATCTCTTCGGATTCGTGCCCGAGGGGCTGGAAGACTCCCGCCCCTGGATCAGCCAGGGGCTCTGGACCGTTCCTCCCCTGGCCTCTCCTCCCGGGACCTGCATTCCTGAGACCCCCACTCCTGACCTTCAGGAATATCCCTTCGTCCGCGTCTTAGGTCCGGGGGTTCACGAGATTCCTGTGGGACCTGTTCACGCGGGAATCATCGAACCCGGCCATTTCCGATTTCAGGTCGTCGGAGAAAAAGTTCTCCGTCTCGAAGAGCGACTGGGATACACCCATAAGGGAGTGGACGGACTCTTCCGTGGAAGAGAGATCGCCGCGGGCGCCCGTCTGGCCGCCCGTGTCTCGGGAGATTCGACCGTGGCGTGCTCCCTCGCGTTTGCGCAGGCGGTCGAGCAGGCATTGGATTTCTCTCCGGCAGCCGGTGTCCGTTTTATGCGGGCCCTTCTGCTCGAGCGTGAACGGGTCGCCAACCATCTGGGAGACCTAGGAGCGCTCGGCAACGATGCCGGCCTCGGATTCGGACTCTCCCAGTTCACTCGCCTCAAGGAGGATCTGCTCAGAAGAAACCGGATCCATTTCGGAGCCCGATACCTTTTCGACGTGATCGTGCCCGGAGGGGTCCGCGCCAACCTTGACGACAAGGCGATCCTGGATCTCCTTGAGGAAAACAGGCTCCTCGCGGCGGAAGTGGGGGATCTCCAGAAAATTTACGACGATCACGGCGGCCTCCAGGACCGCTTCCAGAACACGGGAGTCCTGCTGCCAGAGGTTGCCCGGAGGCTCGGGGCTGGAGGAGTCGTCGGCCGGGGCAGCGCCCAGGCCTGGGATCTCCGGGCCGATCACGGGGGAGATCCCTATCGGCGATTTCCCCCGGCCCTCGCCCTGGCCCACGAGGGAGACGTGGCGGCACGCGTCCGGATCCGGTTTCTAGAAATCCAGGAGTCCCTGGCTCTCTGTCGCGCCCTTCTCGAACATCTTCCCGAACACTCCATCGCCGAGCCTCTTCCGGACAACCCGGAAACGGCCGAGGGGCTGGGCATCGTCGAAGGGGTCCGGGGGGAGGTTCTGGCCTGGGTCCGCCTGGCTCCCGGAGGCGTGATCCGGGCGGCGCACATCCAGGACCCCTCCGCGCTCCTCTGGCCAGCACTGGAGGTCGTCGTCCCGGGCAATCTCGTAGCCGACTTCCCGTTGATCAATAAATCCTTCAACCTGAGCTACAGCGGCCACGACCTCTGACGGAGACGATGCACAATGTGGAAACTACTCGTGAAAATTTTCCGGACGGGCCGCCTCACTGAAAAGAGCTCCCGACCCGTTACCCAACCTCACACGCCGGGCTTCGGGAGGTCTCTGGCCATCCGGCATGTCGATGCAGGATCCTGCAACGGCTGCGAACTGGAGCTTTTGGCCCTGGAAAACCCTTATTACGCCCTCTCCTCGGATGGGGCGAAATTCGTGGCCTCTCCCCGCCATGCGGATCTCCTCATCGTGACGGGCCCCGTCACAAAGGCCATGAAAGACCCCCTGACGAAGACGCTCGAGGCCACCCCCGAGCCCCGCCGTGTGTTGGCCGTGGGAGACTGCGCCTGCGACGGGGGAGTCTTCCGGGACAGCTACGCGGTCTGCAATGGCGTGTCCCCGGTGATCCCCGTCGACCACCAGGTTCCGGGATGCCCTCCCCCCCCGGACGAGATCCGCCGAGCCATCCTTCGAGCCTTCGCTCTCCCCCGGCAGGCTCAGAAATGATGCGGGGGAAAAGGGAGATCCTCCTCCTTTCCCCCCCCCCGCATCCACCCTTCCGACCTCTTGCAGGTTGCGTTCGCATTCGCCCCGTCGTAGGATCAAAAGACCACCACAAGATCGTCTCCATTCGCCTCACGCAAGATACGGCGAATCGCCGATAACGGTCCGTAGACATTCACGGCCCTGAAAGGAGTGCACGCTTCCATGAAACATCCTGACTCAAAAAATCAGCACACCTCCCGGGATATGGATCTCCTGGTCCGCGAGATCCTGACCCGGCCCCGACCGACTCTCTATCTCGGCTCCAGCCCCCGCTGGGGCTGGAATGACAGCGATCCGGTCCGCCTGCGTCTCCTCTCCAGGCTTCGCGATCTTGTCCCCGGCATGGACCAGGCGCACATTCCGGACTGGAAGCCCTTGGATTCCTTGACCTTTTCGCCAGGACTCTCGATTCTCGCCGGAGTCCCCGAATCGCGACTTGAGGCGGTCCTTGCCCATCTCGATGCCGAAAGAAGCCATGAAGGGTTCGTCCTCGTTCTTCACGACAGCGACGCTCCCTCGAAGCCCTGCCAAGCCTTCGACGTGGGAGATCCGTCGCTTTTCGAAGCTCTTTTGGAGCGTCTTGAAAAGGAAATTGGAGCAGGATCCGTCACACCCTGGGGCCACACCCCCGAAGGGCGGGACCACGTCGAACAGCTCAAAAAAAGTGCCTCGACCAACCGGCCCGACTGGAAATGGGATGAGACACGTTCGGTCAACATACCAGAGGAATTTCGCCATGAGCTGGCAGCCGGTCTGGACGAACACGCTGAGTAATGCCTGCCCTGTTCCGTTTGACTTGATTCGGAAACTGATGATAGTGTATTGGGAATTCGGGAATGATTCGAAGTCGGGCTACCTCTCTGCCTCCTGCGTCCGTACACAGGGAAGCGGAGCTGCCCGGACCGCAAGCGTCCAGCCTCTGGACCTGTCGGAAGGATCGTCTTTATTATTTTTCCGGCATTTTTATACAACTTTCCTCACCTAAGGAGTCTTTCAATGTCTGATTCGGCAGGAGTCAAGGATGTCACGGCAGAAAAGCCGGCGGAGACGAAGGATGCGGTGGAGTTGAC
>JAKADN010000119.1 GCA_021820445.1 Nitrospirota bacterium
GACGGCTCCCGGAGGCGCTGGAGGAGGCGACCAAGCTCTCCGCCATGGAGGGCGTTCCCCCGGTCATGAAGATCGTGGCGGCCCGGGTGGAGCTCGCGGGCCGAAATCCCGGAAAGGCGCAGGAGATCCTGAAATCGATCGAGGGAATCTCTCACCTGCCCCCGTCCTACTGGCTCGCCCTGGGCGAGGCCGAGACCGCCCGGAACAATCCCGCCCGGGGTCAGAAGGTCTTCGAGCAGGGCCTGGAGAAGTATCCTGGGGATCCCCGTCTTCTACTGGCTCTGGGGGATACACAGATCGTTCGGAAGGAATACGGGGAGGCGAAAAAGACGCTCGACCGTCTTCTGAGGGCAGATCCCGCCAATCCCGTCACCAACGGACGGATGGGAATCCTCCTCGCCCGGACAAAAGGGGTGCCGGCCGAAATCGCCTACTATCGGGAAACGGCCCGCAAAAATCCGGGAAACGAGGCTCTTGAAACCCTCTACATTCTTTCCCTATCGACCAACAGGAAACTCCCCGAAGCGGTCGGGGAGGCCGAGGACTTTCTGAGGGCCCACCCCGACAAGGAAAATGTCCGTCTGCTCCTGGCCGACTTCGAGCTTCAGTCCGGCAAGCGCGACAAGGCGATCGCCCTTTACAAGCAGGTGCTCTCAGCCGATCCGAAGAACGTCCAGGCCCTGACCGACCTCGCTTACCAGGAGCTTCGGAAGAAAAAATTTGCCGATGCGGAGTCCTATTACCGACGGGCCCTTCGGGAAGTTCCGGGAAATCCGAACCTCGAGACGGGACTGGGGGAGACGCTTCTTGCCGAAAACCAGAAGGACGCCGCCCTGGCCGCCTTCCGCAAAGCCCTCGAAACCGATCCCAACCAGCCCCTGGCGCTTCTTGAGCTGGGCCGCTCCGAAGTTCTGTCGGGGGATGCCCGGGGGGCGCTCACCCACCTGGCGCCGCTGGTCAAGGCACCCTTCTCGCCGGGTCGCCGGGCCCAGGTCCAGTGGCTCTGGGGGCTTGCCAACCAGGACGCCGGAAACGGAAACGTGGCGCTGGACGCCCTCCGGAAGGCGGTCCGCCTCGAGCCCGCCAATGCGGCCTACAGGGAGACCCTGGGCGAGTACTGGGCCACCCGGTTGCAGTGGGACAAGGCGCTTCCCGAGTTCGAAAAGGCCCGGTCCCTCGATCCGAAGAACGCCCTTCTCGCCCTTGAGACCGACTGGGGGAGGATCAGGACCTCCAAAGGGACGCCGGATTCTCGACGCCTCGGGAATGTTCTCCGGGAGGCGCACGATTACGGGAAATCACATCCCGGGGATCTCTCCTCCGGACTGATCGAGGCCCAGGCCGCCCTCCTCCTCAAGAAGACCGATACGGCCCTGGCCGTCTACGACCGCCTCCTTCCGGCCCATCCGCAAAACGCCGCTCTTTTGCTCGGGAAGGCGAATCTCCTTTTGGCCAAGGGTCAGGTCGAACCGGCCCGTAAGCTCGCCGACAGGGTTCTGGCCGACCAGCCGGACAACCTCGGGGCGAATCTTCTTCTGGCAGGGATCGCCCAGCGTTCCGGAGATATGCGAGCCATGGCGGACCATCTCGAGAAGGTTCATCGCCTGGCGCCTTCCGCGGTCGGGCCGGCCCTTTCGCTTGCCCAGGCCGATCTTTCCCTCGGACGCTACGAGGAGGCCAAATCGGTCGCATTCGCCCTCTTCGAATCCCATCCCGACCTCTATCAGGCCCTGTACATCCGGTCATCGGCTGAAATGGGTCTGGGAGAATACCGGAGCGCCCTGAAGGACTTCAGAACCCTGTCCCGCCACGACAGAAATCCGGGGCCGATGCTGAACCTCGCGAGCGTCGCCGCCGGGAAGATGGGGGATGCGGAGGCCTCCCGGAAGTACCTGGAGGAGGCCTTCCGGAGCGCTCCCGGGGACCCGGGGGTCCTGAACAACATGGCCTTTTCAATGGCCGACCGGAACCGGGACCTTCCAAAGGCCCTCGGATACGCGAAGAAAGCCCTGACTCTTGTTCCCCAACCCTTCGTCCAGGATACGGTGGGGTACGTCCTCTACCGGATGGGGAGGTTCGACCAGGCCGAACCCTATTTTGCAATGGCCTACAAGGCGAATTTCCGGGACCCGGAATTCCTCTACCACATGGGGTTGAACGAGTGGAAGCTCGGGAAGAAGGACAAGGCGGAGACCCTTCTCCGGAAGGCGGTCACCTCGGGGAAGCTCACACCCGACGAGCAGCGGGAAGCCCATCGGGCGTTGGGAAAAATCACCGGGGCCTGAAGAGGGGGTGGCCTCTTCTTCTCTTTTCGGTGGGGTTCCCAGTTTGGGGGCTCTTCCCGCCTCTTTCCCTTTGATGGCTGTAAAAATCGCTGACAGTTGCGGAAGTTTGCAGGATTGCTAAAATTATTGATCGGATAAAGACTTAAACGAAAGATCCGATTCCTCCCCACTGTTGTGCGAACACATAAATGGATCCGGAGAGGGACTACGATGGACGCGCGAGGAATTCTTCGGTCGGGACTTCTGCTCCTCCTTCTACTCCTGCCCTCCTGCGGCGGGGGAGGCGGAAGCGGAAGCGGGGGTCCCCCCGCGGCGGAGATCGTCTACGTCCTGGAGAAAGACTCCTCCCAAAACGGGTCCGTCCAGTACTTCGCCATGAATCCCGCCAACGGAAGCTTCTACAACGGATCGAACATCCTCTCCACAGGGGGGACGGTTCCGGTTTCGCTCGTGGCCGACCCCTCGAACGACGATCTCTACGTGCTGAACAACAAATCCTCCGGAGCATCCTCCCCCGGCTCCGTCACAAGCTTTTCGGCGGCCTCCTACGGAACAACCGCAACCCTGATCTCGAACGGGGTCCCGACCGGTCCCAACCCCGTGAACATGGCGGTGGATCCGAAGGGGGGCTATCTCGTCGTGGCCGACCACGGGGGCGTAGAAAGTGCGTCTCCTGGGGATGTGAGGGTGTACAGTCTATCGGGGGGAAAGGTCACAAAACTTGGATCACCTTGGACCAACGGGACCAGCGGCTGCCCCAATCCCTTCCGGGTGGTCTTCGCCCCCGGGGCAACCGGCGCAACGTCCGACGAGGTGGTGGTGGTCTGCTCCTCCCCGGAGCTGGTGGCGACAGGGAGCACCTCGGTTCCCAATATCGAAGTCTATGAGTGCACCCTGTCGGCGCTCACCAGCAATCAGAGTTGCGGAACGCCCGTCTATTCCAATAACTCGACCTCCTCCCCACCTGCCATCACCGCCTTCGCCTTCGATCCCTCCGG
>JAKADN010000038.1 GCA_021820445.1 Nitrospirota bacterium
TAGGGCGCGAGGACGGCGATCGCTCCGGAATAGTTTCCGCTCGCGATGTCGGAGTTGGCGACCTGAAGGGCTCCCAGCGCGGTTCCCGGGCTTCCGGAGCCGTTTCCAAGCATGTTCCCGTTCCCGCAGGAGGAGAGGGAGAAAAGAGCCAGTGTCAGAATCAGGGAAAAACCTTTTCCAAATTGAAGGGTCTTATCTAATCGAAAGGACATCGATCCAAACCTCAGGATTTGGCCCCGCGGGCCTAAGGGTGAAATGTCTGGAGAGGGCCTCAAACTGATGCTCGCTCCATTAATAGTTCCAAACAGCAGTAAAAATAAAAAATATTTTTTATTAAAAATCCGCTTTTGCCCCATCGCTTTCTCTGAGGCTGTTAGGATTTCAGATATTCTTATAAAAAACTTAAAATTTCAATCCCCCTTTAGTTGATCGGGCGAGAAACTTAAGTAGGAATCAAACAGGAATTTTGATTCTATTTTTAAGAGATAAGAGAGAACCTGAAAATCCGAAAGTCCGCCTCATCGTTGAAGCGATACGAAAGATATATCGGAACTCTTCCCCCTCCTCGATACCCGGGAAGAATCGGGCGAAGGGGAGAGGTCATCCATTTTCCGAAAAGGGGAGATCTCCCATCACCTTCAGGATGAGTTCGGAACGGTTCCGGATTTTGAGTTGCTTGAAGATGTCGTGGATATGGTCCTTGACGGTCTGGATCGAAACCAGGAGCTTTTCCGATATCTCCTTGTTGGTTCTTCCCCGCATGATCTCCAGCACGATTTCCGACTGGCGCCGGGATAGGTCGAGTTCCTTCATTTTCTGGCAGAGGAGAATCTTCGGGGGATAAGGCTCGAAAATCACCACCTTTCCCTTTTCGGAAGAGGAGGCCGAGCCTTGAGAGGGTGTCTGAACGGGATTCATGGGAAAAGAGCGGGTCCGGTAGGACCCCCGTTCGGTGTGAAGGATCTGGAGGGGCTGTTTTCGGTTGCCCTCCCCGACCCATTCGGGAGCCCCCCCGGGAAAGATTTTTTCCATTTCGTCGTTTCGATAGATCATATGGCCCCGGTCGCTGAATACAAGAATTCCGGGATTCTGGTCGAGGGGAGGTTGGCTCCGCCATTCCTGGACCAGGAGGGCGATGGCGCAATGGTGGGCGACCACGGTGGCGAGATCGCATTCCCGATCGCTGAAGTCCTTCTCCCGAGACTCCCTGGTCAGCCAGATGGCCCCGAGCTTGTCTCCATAGCAGGAGAGAGGAAGAAGCAGGACCCAGGAGGCCGGAATCTGCGAGAGAAATTCCTTGTAGAAACGGGATGAAAAGTGCTCCTCCCTGGAGAGGACATCGCTGTACCGCAAGGCCTTGTGGGGAGAGGTTTTAAAAAGAAGCGAGGAAAGGGGGTCGATCTTCGAATAGTAGAGCAGCCATTCCTCGATCCACCGGGAGGGTCCCTGGAGAGTCGCATGGCCTTCCATCTGATACAGGCCGCTCTTTCCGTCGATGGGAATGAGGGCCACCGACGGCGAGAGCTCAAATGGCTCCTTCAGGGTTCGGTAGATAAGATTTAAAAGATCTTGCCTCCCCGGCATTTCGTACACGCTGTTGATCAGATCCAGAAGAAATCGGGGATATTCTTCCACGGTATTCATGGAACACCCCTCATTCCAAACCACCACGTAATTTCTTGTTGTTCTTCAAGTTTCTGTTTTATTTCTTAAATTGTTTTTCTTATAAATAATCGGATAAATAATTGATTACTAAAAATTAAATCATTCTACTTGTAATATACCAAAAATTTTTATCAAAAAAATACTACTAAAGTAGTTTTTTAGGGTTTTAAAATGTTTTTCACAAAAAGATCCCTGCCGCTTCGCAAATCTGAATGGTGGACGCTTCCTTGCCGGAGCTTCTCTATTCCCGCACTGAGAAGGAACACCTCTACAACGGCTGAAAATCCCCTTCGGGTTTGATCTGCGTGGGAGGGATCTGTTATCTTTAAGAAATGCTGTCCATGTTTTTCTTGGAGATCCCTTTGCCCTTTCAGGAATCCTCGGCGGAACCCCGGCGCGGATTCCACGTCTTGGCTCCCTGCCATCATCGGGGGGCCCTCAAATCCTAAAACAGGACCCTTGATGCCGTCTCGCCATCGTGTTGGAATCGTCCGCTTCCCTGGAACGAACTGCGATCTCGATACCTGGGAGGCCGTTTCCCTGATCCCCGAACTCGAGCCGGTATGGATCTCCCACAAGGACCGACAGGGGAGCGACCTTTCGGCCATCGTCCTTCCCGGAGGATTTTCCTATGGAGACTATCTCCGCACGGGGATCATCGCGGCCCGCTCTCCGGTCATGGACATGGTCGGATCCTTTGCCGAAAGCGGCCTTCCCGTTTTGGGAATCTGCAACGGGTTTCAGATTCTCGTCGAGGCCGGAATCCTTCCCGGAACCCTTCTTCCGAACAGCGGCCGCACCTTCCTCTGCCAGGAAGAGGCTCTCGTCATGGAAAACTGCCGGACCCCCTTCACGACCCTTTTTGTTCCAGGAACCCCGCTGACTCTCCCCATCGCGCACCAGGAAGGCCGTTTTTTCATCGATCCCGACCAGCTCCAGGAGATCGAAAAGAAGGGGCAGGTCCTTCTCCGCTATCTGAACAATCCAAACGGCTCCGAAAGGGAGATTGCAGGGTTGGCCAACGGAGCCGGCAATGTCGTGGGGCTGATGCCCCATCCTGAAAGACGTGTCCGCTCCCTGTTCGGTCGCCCGGACGGTCTCGCCTTTTTCCGTTCCCTGGCCCTTCATCTCGATCGACAGAAGCTCCGGACAGTCGAAACCGCTCCCTGACCCTTATCAAAGAGACCCCATGACCGCCGTCCCCACCTCCCGATTCAGAATTCCGGCTCCCGAGATGGAGCGCATCCGGACCCTTCTCGGCCGCGACCCGAATCTGACCGAAGAGGCCGTTTTTTCCGCGCTCTGGAGCGAACACTGCAGCTACAAGTCCAGCCGGATTCATCTCCGGAAATTTTCCTCGAAAGGGCCTCGCGTTCTCATGGGCCCGGGAGAAAACGCCGGAGTCGTCCGGGTGACCTCCCGCACGGGAATCGCCTTCAAGATGGAGAGCCACAACCACCCGAGCTATATCGAGCCCTTCCAGGGTGCGGCCACCGGCGTCGGCGGGATCCTCAGGGACATCTTCGCCATGGGCGCACGTCCCGTCGCCCTGACCAACAGCCTGGTCTTCGGCTC
Organism: Nitrospirota bacterium; assembly: GCA_021820445.1. GTDB lineage: Bacteria > Nitrospirota > Leptospirillia > Leptospirillales > Leptospirillaceae > UBA4572. Next base: position 3,241 of record JAKADN010000038.1, read on the forward strand.
CCTCAGGCAGCCCCGCCAGATGACGCTTTTCAGGCGGGTCGTGGCCGGCATCGCCGCCTACGGGAACGCCATCGGCGTTCCGACAGTCGGGGGGGAGGTCTGGTTCGACGAACGATACTCGAAAAATATTCTCGTGAACGCCTTCGCCCTGGGTGTGGTCGACGAGGATGGCATCATGAGCGCCGTGCCTCCACCCAAGCCCCTTCTCGCCGTTTATCTCGGCAACAAGACCGGGAGGGACGGAGTCTCGGGAGCCGCGATGGCCTCCCGCAGTTTTACCGGCGGAGACACCGACCTGCGCCCACAGGTCCAGGTGGCCGATCCCTTTGTCGGGAAAAAGGTCATGGAGGCCACCCTCAGGATCATTCGCGAGGGGCTGGCCGGCGCCATCCAGGACATGGGCGCCGCCGGCCTGACCAGTTCCTCGGTGGAGATGGCCTCGAAGGCCTCCCTCGGGATCGAAATCGACGTGGAACGGGTTCCTCTCCGCGATCCCTCCATGGAGCCCTGGGAGGTTCTCCTCTCGGAATCCCAGGAGCGGATGCTTCTTCTGGTGGAGGAGTCCCGGGTGGAGAGGATCCTCGCCATCGCCTCGGACAGCCAGGTGTCGGCGGCGGTCGTGGGCCGGATCATTACCGATCCGGTCTTCCGGGTGCGCAAGGGGGAGGCGGTCTTTGCCGAAATCCCGGTCCCATTTCTGACGGAAGAGGCTCCCTGCTATGACAGACCGGCCCGGGACCGAGCCCTCCCTCTTTCCCCCACCGCCCACCACGCCCCGTCGGAGGCCGGTCGCCATTCGATCGCCGAACTTTTCCATCGTCTTCTCGACCACCCCAATGGAGGCGCGGCCGACTGGATATCCCGACAGTTCGACTTTGAAGTCGGGACGAGAACCCTTCTGCCTCCGGGCCATGACGTGGCCGTGGTGGATCTCCGGGAAGAGGAGCGGGCCGTGGCGATCTCCATGGCGGGATTCTCCCATCCCCTGACGCGGGATCCGGGACTGGGCGCCATGCTTCTTGTTGCGAAATGCGTGACGGATCTCGCGGCCGTCGGTTCCTGGCCCGTCGGCATGACCGACTGCCTGAACTTCGGGAACCCGGAACGCCCCGAAACGATGTCGGACTTCATCCAGGCCGTGGAGGGCATCGCCGAGGCCTCCCGGCGCCTCGGAATTCCCGTCGTCTCCGGGAATGTCAGCTTCTACAACGAAACCGACGGACTCTCCATCCCGCCGACGCCCATTCTCGCCACCTGCGGTCTGCTTTCCTCCCGGAGGCGGGTTGTGCCCGGGAAAACCACCCGTCCGGGCCTCTCCCTGGCCCTGGTCGGATCCTCGACGGATCTTTCCCTGGGCGGCTCCTATCTCGACTGGATCCTGGAAGATCCGGAGCCGGGGTCCGTTCCCCTGGTGGACTGGGAGACTCTCGGCCGTCTCCAGCCCTTCATGAGCGCAATCCTGGCCGACGGAAGAATCTGCGCCTCCCGGGCCATCGGTCGCGGGGGACTTCTTCGCACGCTTCTCCAGCTCGTCTCGGGAGACGCGACCTTGGGAGTTGCCCTCTCCCTCCCCCGCCTCGAGGATCCTCTCGAAACCTTTTTCTCGGAGGCGCCCGGCAGAATTCTGCTGGCATTCGAACCCGACCAGCTCCGGACACTGGAAGAGACGGCGCTCGAATTCAGGATTCCCTTCCAACGGGTCGGATCGACAGCCCCCCGTCTCTGGACCATCCGCTACCGGGATCGTGAGGGACGCGTCAAGGAGCTCACCGACAACCTGGAACAACTCAAGAGACGTTACGCCGTGTCCCTCGCCGGCCAGATGGAGGATCTTCCCTGATGGAGCCCCAAGATTCCCCCCGGTCCGACGCTCCCTTCGACGAACTGAAGGAGAAATGCGCCGTTTTTGGAATCTTCAACCACCCCGAAGCCGGAAACCTCACCTATCTCGGCCTCTATGCCCTCCAGCACCGCGGCCAGGAAGGATGCGGGATCGCCACCATGGACGGGGAGCGCATGATCATCCGCAAAGGGGAAGGTCTTGTTTCGGAGTATTTTCGTGAATCGGTGATCAGCGAACTCAAGGGACGCTCCGCGGTCGGCCACAACCGGTATTCGACGGCGGGGTCCGATTCCCAGCGGAATCTCCAGCCCCTTTCCGCCACCATCAGCGACGTCTCGATGGCTCTCGTGCACAACGGCAATCTGACGAATGCCGTGGAACTCCGAAAATCCCTGGAAGAGGAAGGGGCTCTCTTCACGACCGATGTGGACACGGAGGTTCTGGTTCACATGATCGCCCGAAGCCGGGGCGAGGACCTCGTCTCCCGCATGGAGACGGCGCTGGCCTCCGTCAAGGGATCCTACTCCCTCCTCGCCCTCCTTCCCCATGCCCTGATCGGCATTCGGGATCCCCATGGATTCCGCCCTCTTTCCATCGGGAAGCTCGGAGACTCCTATGTTCTGGCCTCTGAAACCTGCGCCTTCGACCTGATCGGCGCCAAATACGTTCGGGACGTGGAGCCAGGGGAAATGGTCATCATCACCGAAGCGGGGCTGGACCACTTCCGTCTCTTCCCAAAAATCCCGAGTGCCGCATGCATCTTCGAGCTCATCTACTTCGCGCGGCCCGACAGTCGCGTCTTCGGCATTCCGGTCTACCAGGCAAGAAAGCGCCTCGGACGGCGCCTTGCCATGGAGTCTCCCGTCGACGCCGATATCGTCGTTCCGGTCCCCGATTCCGGCCTGGCCCCGGCTCTCGGATACTCGGAACAATCGGGGATTCCGATCGACATGGGATTGATCCGCAACCACTACGTGGGACGAACCTTCATAGAGCCTCGCCAGTCCATCCGTCATTTCGGGGTCAAGATCAAACTCAACGCCGTCCCTGGTCTTCTGGCCGGAAAGCGGATCGTGGTGATCGACGATTCCATCGTCCGGGGGACGACAAGCCGGAAGATCGTCTCCATGCTCCGGGAAGCGGGGGCCCGGGAGGTCCACATGCGGATCACCTCCGCCCCGATTCACTTCCCCTGCTTCTACGGAATCGACACTCCCAATCGCGGGGAGCTGATCGCCTCCACCCATTCCCTGGATGAAATCCGTCGGTACATCAAGGCCGACTCGCTGGGCTATCTCCCCATCGATGCCATGGAGGAGGAGGTGTCCCTGTGCCAGGAGAAACGGGAGGCGGAGGCGGGAATGACGGGATCCTTCTGCAAGGCCTGCTTCGACGGAAACTATCCCATCGCCTTTACCCAGGAAGAGCGCATCCAGCACGGACTGTTCGACCGTCCGGTCCGGTAGGCTCCGTCCCGTCCGGACAACACCCAGGAAGGAATCGCGTGAAGATTCTTCGCTCCGGAACCGGCAGGAATCCCGTCTCCCCTCCCCTTCGAAGTGCCTGGAGCATGGTGGAGGAAACCCTGGGACAGGTCCGGGGCGTTGTCTTTCCGCGTATCGAATGGTTCAGGGTGTGGTTCAGGGTCAGAAGGGTCGCCCGGAGAAAGGCGCACCTTTTCTCCCGTCTGGGAGAATTCGCGGCGGAGAAGAACCTTCAGGACTACTGGCCCTTCACCGGATTGCACCATCCGGACATGACCGCCCTGATCGACAAAATCCGGGAGGCCGAAAGGCTCGAAACCCACCTGCGGGAATGGATGGAGTATCTCGAGGATCGGGAGACCTCAGGTCTTCTGGCCCATCTCCAGGAAGATATCGTCCGCAGGACCGTCTTCCCGCAGACGGTTCTGATCACGGAAGACTCTCCCTATCTGGGTCTCTCCATCAACGATATCCGGAAAACCGCCGCATCGGAAGGGACCGTTCCCCTCACGGCTCTTAGGGGAAATCTCTCCGTGGAGCTGGGCCCCCGTCTCCCCCTGTTGGCCGGAGACCGGCTCGTCCTGCTCTCCGCATGGAAGAGACTTCGGGAGGTTCCTCCCGGAGCCGGCCTTCTCCAGATCGACGGCTCCCCCGACGCGGGGAATCCCTTTCCCTGACGGATTCTGTTTCGAGCCCCCGTACAAGCTCAGAGAATCACCCCTTCGAGTCCCGCCTTCGTGCAGGACCTGACCGCGACGCCGACGATCTCTCCCAGTTCGGGTAGCGGCCGGGAGTCCTGCCGGGTCGCCCTGACGTGGCGAAACTGGGGGGAGCGGCCCGACACGCGCCCGAGATCCGGGTCGACCCGTTCCACCAGGATTTCCTGGATCTCTCCGATCCGGCCCTGGTTCTTCTCGAGAATCAGGGCATCGAGCCGCTCCTCGAGCCGCCGGAAGCGGGCGACGGAGATCTCCCGGGGAGGAGTGTCCGCCCAGTCGTGGGCCGGCGTTCCCGGACGGGGAGAGTAGATGAAACAGAAGGCCCCGTCGAACCGGAACTCCTCCACCGCCCGAAGCGTCGCCTCGAAGTCCTCCTCCGTTTCTCCGCAGAACCCGACGATCAGGTCGGTCGTCAAGGCGACGTCCGGTACGGCGTCCCGGAGCCGGCCGATCCACTCCCTGTACTGGGCCAGCGAGTATCCCCGGTCCATGCGCGAAAGGAGGGCATCGGATCCCGACTGCAGCGGCAGGTGGAGGTGGGGCATGACCTTCGGACACTCCCGCATCGCGGAGATCATCGCCCCGTCCATGTCCGAGGGGTGGGAGGTGGTGAACCGGATCCTCCGAAGCCCTTCCACGGCATCGACGGCCCGGAGAAGGTCGCCGAAAGACTCTCCTCCGGACGCGTTCTTCCCGTATCCGTTGACGTTCTGGCCAAGGAGGGTGACCTCCCGGTACCCCGCCGCCACCAGCTCCCGCACTTCCCGGGCAATGGCGTCGACCGGCCGGCTCCGTTCCGGGCCCCGCGTCCGGGGAACGACGCAGTAGGCGCAGGCCTTGTCGCATCCTTCCTGCACCGTCACCAGCGCCCCGACGCCCGGCCCCCGGAGGGCCGGCGGAGTCGTCATTTCCGGAAGGTCGTATTCCCGACCCAGGAGCACCCTCCGGCGTTCCTTCAGGTCCCCCAGCATGGGAATCAGGTTCCGGACCTGGGAGGGTCCGGCGATCAGGTCGATCTCCGGCATGATGCGGTGGAGGTTGTCCTGCTCCCGTTCGGCCATGCACCCGGTGACGGCAAGAACCACCGACGCGTTCTCCTTCTTGTGCTGGCGGAGCCTTCCCAGGTCGGACAGGGCTTTCTGGTCGGCCTTGTCCCGGACGGTGCAGGTGTTGACCAGGATCACGGAGGCCCGGGAAGGATCGTCGACGGCCCGGTAGCCGGCTTCGGCCATGAGGCCGGCCATGCGTTCGGAGTCGTGGACATTCATCTGGCAGCCGAAGGTGCGGATATAGTAGGTGTCGGAATCGGTACGGGTGTCGTCGGACATCGTTCGGTCTTTCCTTGAGAGGGTTTCATTCGAGAGCGGGTTCAAAGGCGTCCCTCCTCCCGGTCCTGATCGGCGATCAGCCGGCTGTGCCGGACCAGAAAGACGTCGAGCGCCATCCAGTCTCCGGGGCCGAGGGAGGAGATCCTGTGGGAGAGGGCCTGCAGGACCTCCCCGTCCCCGGAAGAGGCTTCGAGGATCGCGAGAAACTGGTCGGGGGAGAGGGAGAGACGACGAAGGATCTCCTCGTCCATCGGGCAGGGAAAGACATAGTCTCCCAGGCCGTTCCCCAAACGCATCCGCCCCTTGTCGATCGCCCGGGCCAGCCACGGGATGCCCATCAAAAGCTCCCGTCCGCTCCGCGGAACGGGGGCGGGGACGTCTCCTGGGCTCAATCCTTCAGCGCCTCGACCACATAATGGTAGGGATAGAGGTCATGCGACCGGATCCTCGTGAAGCCGGCATCGATCAGGAGATCGTAGAGGGAGACCTCGGAGGCGCGCTCGGTGACCGGCGGACCCACCGGGGTCTCCTCCTTCTTCCAGTCGATGACGAAGAACTGGCCGGAGGGGGCGAGAATCCGGAAGACCTCCTGGAGCATCTCCCGGGCACTGGAAAGTTCATGGTAGACGTTCGCCATCCAGACGAGCGCCACCGACTGGTCCGGCAGATCGATCCTGTCGGGGGAGCCGGGCACAATCCGGACGGGGATCTCCCCCCCCCTTTTTTTGCGTTCCTCCTCGAAGTGGGCGATCATTTCCGGCTGAAGCTCGATGGCATGGCAGGTGCCCCGCCCCGAGAGGAATTCGCAGACCGGGAAAAAGAAATAACCTGACCCGGTCCCGATCTCCGCCGCATCCCCCTTTTCGTAGGGGCGGATGAGGGGAAAAAGGCGCGCCGGATCCTGAAAGGTCCTGCGTTCGGGATCGTGAAGCCGCGCGACATGGCGATGGTCGAAGAGATGGGCCACTGGGCCGTCCTCCTGTGCGAGAGGGTGAGCGGGTCTTTTCCTCATTTTACAACAAACTCTGCGCCCAGTTCAGCCAAAAAACGCGGCGCCCTGCCGGGAAGACCCGTTTTTGTGGTAGAATTTTCGGCTTGAGCCACCATCCAAAAGACCCGGGGTCCTTCATGAAAATCATACACAGGTATATTTTTTTCGAGCTTCTGACCCCGTTCTTCCTGAGTCTCTTCGTCCTGGTGATCCTTCTGCTGACGCAGCAGGCTCTCCTGATCATGAATCTCCTGGTCAACAAGGGGCTCTCCGTCGAGACGGTCTTCCGGCTCCTGGCCATGATCTTTCCCCAGTTCCTCAGCATGATCATCCCGGTCTCGGTCCTGACCGCCTCCACCGCCACCTTCCACAGGCTGGCCTCGGACGGGGAGATCATCGCCTTCAAGGCGTCGGGAATCTCCCTCTCCCGCCTTCTCCTTCCCCTCCTCCTCTTTGCCGCCATCGGCTTCGGGAGCAACTTCTACCTCTCCCTCAAGGCCATGGAGACGCAGGGCCTCTCGCTCCAGGACCTTCTGGTCCGGGTCTTCCAGAAAAAACTCTCCCTGGCCATCAAGCCCCAGGCCTTCAACGACTTCATGGGACGCTTCATCATCTATGTCGAACGGATGCCGACGCTCTCCCATCTCGACGGGGTCTTCATCTACGAAAAAGGCAAGACGCCCCAGGAGAGCACCGTCATCTTCTCCCGTGCGGGGGACCTTTTGAACGAGAGAAATCCGCCGGGTCTTCGGCTCAAGCTCACCAACGGCACCTTTCTCCAGCAGGGACAGGCCCTTCAGTACATCCGCTTCCAATCCTACGATCTCACCATCCTGGGCAAGAAATCCGATGACCATATCCGGGTCAAGAGCATCCGGGAGATCCGATCCGAGATCCGGGCCTCGCCCCACCCCGACCCCGCCCTCTTCCGGGCCCTCGAGGACCGCTACAAGAATTACGCCTATCCCTTCTCCTGCTTTTTCTTTGCCTTCCTGGGCATTCCTTACGGGATCTACACGATGCGGTCGGGACGCCTGGCCGGATTCGTCTTCGCCACCATCACGATCATCCTTTTTTACATGATGAACACGATCGACGATCTCATGGTCGCCCGACGCCTTCTCTCTCCCGCCGCTGCGGCCGTGGCTCCCGACCTCGTCCTGGCCCTCCTGATGGTCACCCTTCTGGTGCTGGTTTTCCGGGAGGTCGACATCCGGGCCCATCTCCCGCGCCTCTCCCTTCCCTCCTTTTTCAGAAGGCGGCGCCCATGAGGATTCTTACCCGCCACCTTCTGGGAGAGTACCTCAAAATCTATCTTCTCTCCCTCGTCTCTCTCGAGGCGATCTATCTCGTCATCGACTCCGTCGAGAAGATCAAGAACTTTCTCTCCCACCATGCCCCCTGGTCCCTGATGGGCGAATTCTTTGCCTGGCGGTCGATCGAGGTGGGATTCCGGGTGATCCCCATGTCGGCGCTCCTCGCGACGATCCTTGCCCTGGGAATCGCCTCCAAGAACCATGAGATCACGGCCATCAAGGCCGCGGGGATCAGCCTCCGGAGAGCCACCTTCCCCATCATCCTGTTCGGACTCTTCCTCTCCGGCCTCGAGCTTCTGATGAACCTCTGGATCGTCCCCCATGCGTACCAGATGACCGACCTCATCATGGAGGAACGGATCAACCAGGGACGGAACTGGTCGAGCACGGTCCGAAAAAACGTCTGGTTCCGCCACGGGTCGCGGGAGATTTTCCGGATTTCCCGCATCAAAGACGGAGGCCGCCTCCTGGAGGGGGTCACCATCTACCACCGGAACGGAGAGAACGAGCTTCACTGGTCGATCACCGCCGAAAGCCTCCGGTACGAAAACGGCGGGTGGATCTTTCACCGGGGAACCCGGACGGTCTTCCACCGCGACGGGACCCTCACCGCAACCCCCTTCCCTTCCCTCACCTTTCCGCTCGACCGGCGACCCGCGGACTTCTTCATCCGGAAAACCCACCTCTCCCACCTGACCTACGCCGAGCTGGGCCGGACCATCGACCTCCTGCGGGCGAACGGGCTCCCCCACACCAACTTCACCGTTCTTCGAGACGGGATCATCGCGTTCCCGGCGGCCTCCTTCCTGATGGTCCTTTTCGCCATTCCGTTCGGGATCCGGGAAGGCCGTCAGGTCGGGATCGCCCGGGGATTCGGCGTGGCGCTCCTTCTCTCCCTGGCCTACTGGACCCTATACTCCATGGGGCTTGCCCTGGGCCGGGGAGGGGTCGTCCCACCCCTTCTCGCGGCCTGGTTTGCCAATCTCGTCGTATTTCTTGTGGGATTGGGCCTTTTGTCCTCCATGAACCGCGTGTCATAGTCGAATCCCTCCGGGCAGGGCGCGCGCCTTGACGACAGGAAAAAACCCGTGCGAGGATCGATGAAGGATTGACGCGTGGAGCACGCCGGACCATCGCACACGCCAGACAACACTGACGAAGGAGGGGGAATGGGGGGGAAGGAACGCGTGGCCGTTCTGCTTTTCAATCTTGGTGGACCGAAAACGCTGGACGACGTCGAGCCGTTTCTCGTGAACCTGTTCTCCGATCCGGACATCATGGATCTCCCGCCCCTCGTCGGACGATTTCTTCCACGGTTGATCGCCCGGAGACGCGCTCCGAAAAGCCGCACCTACTATGAGGCGATCGGGGGCGGCTCACCGCTTTTGGCCATCACCGAGGACCAGCGCCGGCTGGTGGAGGAGCGTCTGAACGGCTCCGGATCGAACCGGGACTTCCGTGTCTTTCTCGCCATGCGCTACGCGCCTCCCCGGCTCTCCGAGATCCGCGAGGCACTTCTGGCCTGTCGTCCGGAAAGGCTGGTCCTCCTCCCCCTCTATCCCCAGCGCTCCACGACGACGACCCGCTCTTCCTTCCGGGAGTTCCGGGAGACCATGCTCCGCTCTCTCGCCCTCCCTCCCGACCGTCTCCATGTCGTTGCGGCCTGGCCGGACTACCCCCCCTACATTGCCGCCCTGGGAGAAACCGTCTATAAGGCGATCGAGGCGCTTCCCTCAAACGACCACCCGGTGGACATCCTGTTTTCCGCCCACGGGATCCCCGAGTCCCGGATCCGGAAGGGAGACCCCTACCAGAAGGACACGGAACGGACGGTCGAAGCCGTCCGCGGTTTCCTGGAAAAAGAGGTTCCGGAACGAAAACTGCGGTTCCACCTCTCCTACCAGAGCCGGGTCGGGCCGCTCAAATGGCTGGGTCCCGAGACGAAAAAGACGATCGGAGAACTGGCGCTCCGCCACCGCTGCGTCAACCTCGTCCTGGTTCCCGTCAGCTTCGTCTCGGACCACCAGGAGACCCTTTACGAAATGGACATCACCTACCGGGACCTCGCCCGGAGCTCCCGGATCCTCCATTTTGAACGGGCTCCGGCCCTCAATATCCAGGACTCCTTCATCGCGGCTCTTTCGAATTTGACGAAGGAGGCCCTCGAAAACCGATGTCCGACCGGGGCCCCCTGCTCCTGCCGGTGCGGGGTCTGTCCCGGCGAGACGTCCCGCTTGGAATAAACCCCCATCAGGCAAATCGGTCTTCAATCTCCGGCCCCTCGGCTTATCAATGGCCGAGGGCGAGTCCCTCCGAAAGTCGTCCGGAGGTCTTTCGAATATGCTCCATAAAGTCCCTGAAACGCAGACCGCTCGATGAGCTGCCGATGGAGACGAACCGGATATGTTCCGGACGATTTTCCGGGTCCGTAAGGACCACATATTTTCCGGGTCCGCTCACCTTGCTCTTGGGAAGAACCGCGGACCCGATTCCATTCTGGGCCCAGTCCGTCAGGGCACTGTAGCTGAAGGCCTTCCCTTCGTATTCGTTCAGGGGAACCTTGGCCTTCCTGAAGATCTCCCGCGTGACCCGCGCGAGGCCGCAGGCATCGGGAACCATGACCAGCTTCTGGTCCTTCAGGGTCTTTGCGGAAACCGAGCCGGCCAAAAGGAGGGTCGGGTCCTGCGTGATCAGGACAAGCGGTTCGTCATAGAGGAACAGGGACCGCATCTTTCCGAATTCCGCGGTGAAATCGGCGATGAGAGGAACGAAGATGAAGTCCAGGCTGTTCGCAAGAAGCATTTTTTGCAACTGGGTCAGATTCTCTTCATAAAGCACGATCTCATAGTTCGGATTCTTCTCCTTGAAGCTTTGCGTGAGCATGGAGGTGAAGGCGGGATTCAACAGGGGGGAGGTCCCGATCTTGATGAGGGCCTTTTCGGGGTGGAGGTAATTTTTGGCCTGCAGGATCAGGTTCGATTCTGCGTTCAGGATGGTCGTGATCAGCGGAATCATGCTTTCCCCGAAGGGGGAGAGGGTCACGCTTCGGGTCGTCCTTTCAAAGAGTTTCGCTCCGAGCTCCTTCTCCACCTCGGCGACCCCATGAGAGAGGGTGGATTGGGTCACATGGCATTTTTCGGCCGCCTGGCTGAAGGAGTGGGTGTTCGACGTTTCCACCACAAATTTCAGGTGGGCGATATTCATCAAGGTTCTCCTGTCAGATTGTTTTAAGCCCTTTTTCTCCTCCCATGCCGCTTCTTTCCCGTGTCAAAGAGGGGATGCGAGCTCTCTTTCTTCCACGGCCTTCCTGTCCGCAGAAGGAATCAAAACCGGCATTGATCGAATAATTCGATCTTTCCTATGAATAATATCAATTTCAAAATTAAAAAATATTTTGGTAAGGTCAAAAAGGACCAGGAGGCGAAGGAAAGCGGATTCGAACGTCCACTTCCGAGGCCCAATAACCGGAAAAGACCCTTTCGAAGGAGGAACCATGACCTATCTCGAAATTACCCTGAAGATCCAGGAAAAGAATCGCCCGGCGGCCGCCGAAGTGTACAAGAAATACAAGAAACCCTTTTTGGACACCATTGCAGGGGCCAGGACGAAAGAGCTACTGGTGCGCGACGAAGACGTTCAGGTCCTCCATGGCTTCGACTCGGTCGTCCATGCGAAGAACTATCTGAGCAGCCCTCTCTTCACCCAGGATGTCGTGGGAGCCCTGAAGTCCCTGCTCGATGCCGCCCCGGATGTCAGAATCTACCAGGCGGTTTGATTCATCCCGATCCCGACCGCCGGAAACGGCGGTTCGGATCTCTTTCAATCCTCAACGACCGCCATCCTGAATGGCAATGTGGCCCCGATCCGGTCATTTTCACCAGGGATGGAGTCTCTTTTCTCCTCTTCTTTTTAATCCTCTGAAAATCCTCATGAATCGTTCCCCTTCCAGCCTCTTCATCAAGGTCCTAGGCTGTGTCTAAAAAGATCGTGTGCGGGATAAATAAAACCGGAAAAACGAATGGAGGGGAAGGGTGCCGGGAAAACAGCGGAGGAATCTCCCTTACGGGAGAATGTCGGAAAAAAAAAGGGAGCCCGAAGGCTCCCCTTTTTGAATCTTTGAATCGCAAAACTTAGAGCTTGAGCATCCGAAGCGTTTCGGCCGGAGTATCGGCGATATAAAGAACGCCGTTTTCGTAGACGATCGCGCCGGTATACTGGAAACGGGCCTCGGAAGTATCGCCATCTTCCTTGCCGGAGATGGGAATACCGCCGGTGGCCTTGACCCCACCCGCGACGGTTGTGACGGCGTTGCTCGTCAGGTCGATCGCCCGGATGGAGGCGTTGGAGGAATCCCCCACATAGAGAGTGCTTCCGTTAAGCGCCAAGGTGACGGGCTGGTTGAAGTAGGCCGAGCTTCCCGCCCCATCGTCCGTCCCGGGGAATCCGGGATGACCCGCCAGGGTCGAGACGGCGTTGGTGGCGAGGACGATCTTGCGGATCAGATTGTTCCGGGTATCGGCCACGTAGAGGATCGACCCGTCGGGGGTGATGGCCAGACCGCGAGGTTCGCGGAAGCTGGCGGCGGCGCCGACTCCATCATCGGATCCGGAAGCGAGAGCTCCCTTTCCGGCCACGGTCGACACGGTCCCTGTCGTGAGATCGATCTTGCGGATCATGTTGTTGCCGGAGTCCGAGACATAGAGGGTCTTCCCGTCGGGGGAAACCGCCACGGCCTTGGGAGCATAGAACCCGGCACCGGTGCCCACACCGTCGTTCGATCCGGGGAAGGCCCGGCCGGCAACTGTGGAGACGGCGTTCGTCCCGAGATCCATCTTCCGGATCCGGTTGTTCCGGGAATCGGCGATGAAGAGGGTCTTCCCGTCGGGGGAGATGGCAAGACCTTCAGGATTGTTGAAGCGAGCGGCCGTTCCGACCCCATCGCGCCAGCGCCCATGGTGGTTGACGCCTGCAACGGTGACGACGGTTGCGGAGCCTCCGCTCACGGTCACCTTCCGGATCAGATCATTCCCGGTGTCGGCCACATAAAGGGTTCCGTCGGGAGCAGCGACCATGCCCTGCACAAACTCGAAGCGGGCCTGGCTTCCGGTTCCGTCGACATCACCGCGCTCGTGGAAGGATCCGGCAATGGTGGAAACGCTCGCCGCACCGGCATGACCCGCCATGCCCACCAGCAGACCCGCCGTCAATCCCAGAGCCACTACTGCCTTTTTCGAAGACTTGTTTCCTGTCATCTTTCCGCCCTGCTGTCCTTTGTGCAACAAAGTGTCCTCCTTCGGAAGGTCCGCCCGGGGTCCGGAAACCCCGGATCAGATGAAACCGTAACGTCAACTAACGGGCAGCGTTGGGAAGCCTTATACGCTGAAAGCATGAAGGAGATAATAATGGCACACGGCTCCCGCCCCCATTGTCTTGATCGCTCAATGTATACACCCAATGCTGTCAAATTGCAAGCCAGTGACAGTGGTTTTTGAAAGAAGTGGAAAATCGGGAAGAATCGACCGTCATCGGGGAGAGATTCGGCCGTGGAAAATCCCTCCGGTCTCGGGATCCCAATCGAAAAGGAGTCCGGTTCCCTTCTTGATCCCCGAAGGAAGATCCTTTCCGGAAAGGTCGGAGGAGAGGTGGCGCGCCAGGGATAAAAGGTCGGGTTCGTGGCCCACGAGGAGGAGATTTTCGGGAAAGAGCTCAGCGAGAAAGGAGAGGAAACCCTCCCGTCCGAAAGCCAGGGGAAGGAAGTCCGACGCGAGTTCGATCCGGCACTCAACCTCCCGGACGGGATGCTTCTTTCGTAGCCCGCACAGAAGGATTTCCGCGGTCTGGACGGCACGGGTCAGGGGACTCGAGACGATCCGGTCGACACGAAGATCGAGGGAGGCGATCGTGCGGGCCAGCTTTCGGACCCCTTTTCTTCCGGAGGAGGTCAACGGGCGGAGGATCTCCGGATAGGGCGCGTCCTGGGCCTCCCCGTGGCGCACCAGAATCACCCTCATCCGAAATTCTCCGGCGCGATATCGTCGTAACCGATCGCCAGGTTCTCGAAGCGTGTGCAGAAGCCCTGGTAGGCGAGCATCACCGAACCGATCGGACCGTTTCTCTGTTTCCCGATGATGATCTCGGCCTTTCCCTTGGAATCGAGATTGTCGGGATGGTAGACCTCGTCCCGATAGATGAAGAGGA
>JAKADN010000120.1 GCA_021820445.1 Nitrospirota bacterium
CACGCGCCAAAGCCTGACCCCCATAACCTAGGAGCCTCTTTCCCACCATGGACAGCCACACCCTCTCCTCCCGCCTCGAAGCGGTCTTTCGCGACAGCATCCGAACAAAGGAAGAGTTTCTCCGAACCTCCCTTCCCCTCATGGAGAAGGCCACCCGCCTCATCGTGGAGACCTTTGAGCGGGGCGGAAAGCTTCTCATCTTCGGCAACGGCGGCTCCTCCTCCGATGCGGCTCACATCGCCGGGGAGCTCGTCAGCCGGTTCTACAAAAACCGCACCGCCCTTCCTGCCATCGCCCTGGGAACGGGGATGCCTACCCTCACCAGCATCGGAAATGACTACGGGTACGAATTCATCTTTGCCCGGGAGATGGAGGCCTACGGACGTCCCGGAGACCTGGCCATCGGACTGAGCACCAGCGGCAACTCGAAAAATGTCCTTCTGGCTCTGGAAAAGGCCCGGGAGATCGGGATCCGCACCATCGGATTCGGGGGGGGCTCCGGAGGGAAGATGAAGGATCTGGTGGAGATCCCCTTCATCGTTCCCTCTCCCCTGACACCCCGAATCCAGGAGACCCACATCACCCTCGGCCACGCCCTGTGCGAGATGGTCGAAGAGATCCTCTTCTCCTCCAAAGCCTAGGACACCACGCTCCATGAGGGATCCCTCCCCCCCATCACAACGGCCTTCGGATTTTTCATCCACTCGCACCAAGATCCTGGGACTTGGCGAGCTTCTCGTGGCCCTCGCCCCGCGACGGGAGAAGGGAGAGAAGGTCGTCTTCACCAATGGCTGCTTTGATCTTCTTCATGCCGGCCATATTGAAGTTCTCGAGAAGGCCCGGCAGCTGGGGCAGATCCTCATTGTCGCCCTCAACACCGACCGCTCCGTCTCGACCCTCAAGGGACCCAACCGTCCCATCGTCCCCGAAACCAACCGGGCCCTCGTCATGGCGGCGCTGGAGTGCGTCTCCTACGTCACATTCTTCGACGAGGAGACCCCCCGGCTCCTGATCGAACGGATCCTTCCCGATGTTCTCGTCAAAGGCGGCGACTGGCCGGTGGAGCGCATCGTGGGAAGCGACATCGTTCTGGCGAAAAACGGAACCGTCCGCTCCATTCCCCTGGTCCCCGACTCATCGACCACCGGACTCATCGACCGGATTCTCTCCCGCTACTCTTCTCCCCGAGGCTAACACCCCAGTGTCTCCTTCGCCTGTCCAACGCACTCTCGACGCCTTCCTGAAAACGATCGCCCCTCCGGAAGAAACGCTCACGTCCCGGGCGATACCGGGGATCGCCCGGGAGGGATTGCCCCTTCTTCCGGGGCTTCTTCGCCGGACAGGACGACCGGAGATCCTGTGGGTGCTCACCTCCACCCCCGAGAAAGCGCTCAGGCTGGTTGAGGAGATCCGCTCGGCCCCTCTCCTTCTGGACATGGAACCCGACGTCCTTCTCTTTCCCGAAGAGGAGGTTCTCCCCTATGAACGGGAGAGCCCGGCCGACTTCATCCGGGCGGAACGGATCCACGCCCTCGACCGCCTGGCTTCCGCCACCCCTCCCGATGTCGTCGTCTCCCCTGTGGTCGCCGTCCTTCGAAAGACCCTCTCCCCTCCCCTGTTGAAGTCGGTGCGCCGCACCCTCCGGACGGGAATGGAGAGTGACCCCCAGTCGGTGGTCGAAACACTTCTGGCCCAAGGGTATGTCCGGGTTCCCCAGGTGACGGCTCCCGGGGAGTTTTCGGTTCGGGGGGCCCTCATCGATCTCTACTCCACCGACCGGCGCCGACCGGTTCGCCTGGAGTGGGACGATCTCGAAATTCGCTCCATCCGCTCCTTCGACCCCAATACCCAGCGCTCGGTCGAGACCGTGGGAGAGGTGGATCTTCTTCCCAGCCACGAGTGGATCACCCCCCCGCCCTCCTCCCTCGACACCCCGGCCCGGAACTGGATCGACGGCCATCTCTCCCTCCCGTTTCCCCCCGGCATCGAACGTTATCTTCCCTCATTTTTCTCCGAAACGGCTGCTCCGGTCCTCTCCCGCCCGGACATCCTCATTCTGGTGGACGACTGGAAGGCCGTCCTGGACCGGACCTCCGACTGGATCTCCCGGATCGAAGAGGGGTGGAGACTTCTCCCGGCCGAGGACAAGCCCTTCCTCCCCGCCCCCGATGCCGCCTTCTTCCTTCCGAAATCCCGCCAGGAATGGGAGTCTCTTCTCCCCTGTCTCACCATCACCGACGAGGCCCCCGAAGGAACTCCTTCCCTTCTCGGCCCGGTCCCCTCCGACCGGATCGACCGGAACCTCTCCCTCATTTCCGAGATCGAACGACTGCCGCGAGAGTGGCGAACGGTCATCTTTTGCCGCACCCGCGGCCAATTGAGCCGGATCGGAGACATGCTCGAGGCCGGAGAACTCCCTTATATCACCTCCTTCGACTCTCTTGACGGGGGAGAGGGGCGACGGCCGGTCACACTCCTTCCGGGGGATGTCGAAGAGGCCTTTGAGCTTCCCCTGGACCATCTCCTTGTCCTCTCGGACACCTGGCTCTTCAAAAAACCGGTCTCCCGCCCCCCCTTTCGCTCCTTCTCCACCAGCACCCAAGTGTACCGGCGTGATCGCCCCACCTTTTCGGACGGGGACTATGTGGTCCACCTCCACCAGGGAATCGGGCGCTTCCGGGGCCTTCAGGAGGTCTCGGTGGGCGCGAATCGGGGAGAATTCGCCGTCATCGAGTATCTGGGAGGAGACAGGTTTTACCTCTCCGTCGACCAGATGGACCAGCTCCTCCCCTACCAGGGACCCGAAGGATCCGCCCCCCGGATCGACCGGCTGGGAGGAAAGTCCTGGAGCCAGACCAAATCCCGGGTCAGAAAGCAGGTGGAAAAGATCTCGGCCGACCTCGTGATGCTCTATGCCCGGAGGAAGGCGGCCGAGGGCTTCGCCTTCTCCCCCGAGTCCCTCCTGACACGGGAGTTCGACCAATCCTTTCCCTATG
The DNA here is from genome assembly GCA_021820445.1 of Nitrospirota bacterium. Taxonomy (GTDB): domain Bacteria; phylum Nitrospirota; class Leptospirillia; order Leptospirillales; family Leptospirillaceae; genus UBA4572. The sequence goes on from JAKADN010000120.1 coordinate 2,997, forward strand.
ACCTCACGACCGACCAGGAGGAGGCGATCCAGGCGGTTCTGTCCGACATGGAAAGCCCGACGCCCATGGACCGGCTCATCCTGGGAGACGTGGGCTTCGGAAAGACCGAAGTCGCCATGCGGGCCGCCATCCGTGCCGTTGCCGACGGAAAGCAGGTGGCCGTTCTCGTCCCCACCACCCTGCTGGCTCTTCAGCACCACGAGACCTTCAAAAACCGCTTTGCGGGATTTCCGGTCAGG
>JAKADN010000121.1 GCA_021820445.1 Nitrospirota bacterium
GGAATCGTCCAAAGTGTTTCCCAGTGACACTCTCACGCCAGATCCCGAAGGAGACTTCATGACCCTTGATCCCGTTAGCCTTCGCCCCATCGAGAAGCACCATGCCGCGCCGGCGATCCGCATCTATGGCGGACACCTCTATTACTTTGACAGTCTCGATTCCCGCGCCGCCTTCGACCGCGACCCCGAACGCTATGTCGCCAACGCCCCCGGCCGGACACTGACGGTGGGGGTCATGGGGGCGGCCTCCGGTCAATTTTCGCCCGAAGTCACGGAGCTGGCCCGGGAAACAGGACGGGCCATCGCCAGAAAACACTTTGGGCTCATCACGGGAGCCTGTCCGGGTCTGCCCTGGGAGGCCTGCAAGGGGTTCAAGGAGGTCGGGGGGTTTTCCGTGGGGATCTCCCCGGCCCTTTCGGAGGAGGAGCATCTCCACCGTTTCCACTCACCCGACGACCTCTACGACATGATCATCTTTACCGGTTCCGGACTCATGGGGCGGGAAGTGATCAACATCCGGTCCAGCGACCTTGTGATCATTCTGGGGGGACATTCGGGAACCCTCGGGGAGTTTTCCATTGCCTACGACGAGGGGAAGCTGATCGGCGTCGTCGAGGGAAGCGGTGGGATCACGACCATCCTCGACAAGATCGTGGAAGCGGTGGCCAAGCCCACCGGAAGCACCATCCTCAGGGACGCCTCTCCGGAAGCGCTTCTCGAGCGGATGATCGACCACTACACCACGACACACTTCCGGAAACCCTCGGTCTTTATCGGGTAGCTCCCTTCCCCTCCAGCCACCGGGAGAGTCCCTCCCGGTTGGCCCTGTAGATCTCCCCGTTGGCCCGAATGGTTTCAAGAGCCTGGGCCACCGCCCGACGGGCCGCCGGAACGGGATGTCGGGAAAAGAAGTCCTCCACCATCGACCGCTCCTCCTCGGAACGGAAAGGATCGGAGATGCCCCGAATCAGACGGTTCAAGGCAAAGCCTCCGGACTCGTACCGCCCATAGAAAATTTCCCAGTTCTTCGTGACAAAGTCGAATGTCCGCCGACGTCCCACGGGATTTCGGGCGAGCGCCCCCACCACCCCCACCGCATCCTGTATTCGCACAAGAGGGGTGAGAGTGGACGCAAGGGCCCGATCGAGAAGGGCGGGGTCCGGAGTGAACGACAGGGCGTGAAGCAGGCGATTTTTTTCCTCCTGGTCGGGTTGGATCCCGGCCAGATCCATGACCGTCTGAAAGATCTCGGGGCTCCCCGTCGCCACTGCCCCGGAGAAGACCCCGAGGCGAAGATCGGCCGGAAGATCGGCGGGGTTCTGTCGGTAGGACTCAAAGCGTGGCAGGCAGGCCGCCAGGGTCTCCGGATCCCCCAGACGGACAAGCGCCCCGAGAAGGGCCGAGCGCAGGAGCCTTTCCTGGTGGGGCTCCCCTTCCCTGGGCATCCACCCCGAGCGCGCCAGGGCCGGACGAATCAGGGCAATGGCCCAGCTCCGAAAATCCGCATGGCTTGCATCACCCGCCCAGATTCCATCGATCTCAAGGACATTGGCCAGAAGATCCGCCCATACGGCATAGGAGCGCTCCGGTCCGAATCGTTCCGCGAGATCGAGATAGTCTCCCACGGAAACAATCCCCGACCGAAAGAAGGCATACATATCGTTTTCCAGGGCCAGCCGATCAAGAACGGTCAGCTCTCCCCTCTCCATGGCCTCCAGAATCTCGATCCGAAGCTCCGGAGAGTACAGGACACGAAAATACCCTGTCTGTCCGGCGTTGATCGTGACCCAGCCGGATTTCGGTTCGGGAAGGTCGATGGAGAGGGATCGCTCGGCAAGCAGCTGGCGAACGGCCGTCCCCCCACCGACGGAGACGGAGAGAAAAAGGGGCCAAAGGGGAGAGTCCGGAGCCCTCTCGAGGGACTCCCGATCGCTTCGACGAATCCTGAACGGATGCTGGGTCACGGAGAGTCTCTTTCCCTCCCGGGCCACCGAGATCCAAGGGTAGCCGGGAGTCGTCGTCCAGGCCGTCATCACCCGCCCAAGCCCTCCATAAGGCGAGAAGGAGGGATCGGAGAGGCTGCGCCAGAGATCGGCCGTGGTGGCATTGCCATAGGCATGCCGGACGAAGTAGTCGGCCAGAGACTTCCGGAAGGGCTCGGCCCCGAGGGCTGTCTCGAGCATCCGCAGAAGCGAGCCCCCCTTGGTGTAGCTGATGGCATCGAAGATTTCGTTGATCTCTCCGGGATCCCCCACCGGGACCTCGATGGGGTGGGTCTCGGCCAGGGCATCCATCTCGAGGGCCTCGTTCCGATCCTCGCTCTGGAAGAGCTCCCACATTCCCCACTCGGGGAAGAGGGCATCCACCGCCTTGACCTCCATCCAGGAGGCGAAGCCTTCATTCAGCCAGAGGTCATCCCACCAGGCCATGGTCACCAGGTCACCAAACCACTGATGGGCCATTTCATGGGCCACCACCACCGCCACGCGCTGAAGGTTCCGGGCCGAGGCCCCCTCATGGGGGGAGAGGAGGGCCGTCTCCCGGAAGGTCATGGCCCCCCAGTTTTCCATGGCGCCGGCGGCAAAGTCGGGGATGGCCAACAGATCCAGCTTGGGCAGGGGATAAGGGGTGCCAAAGTAGTCGTTATACCAAGGGAGCAGGCGGCGGGCGACCTCCAGGGCAAACTCGCCATCCCTGCCCCGTCCGGGAGGGGCATAGACGGCGATCTCGACGCCCGAGGCCACGGCAGAGATCCTGTCCCATCGGCCGATGGAGAGATGGAGAAGGTAGGTGGACATGCGGGGAGTTCTGGCAAAGACAATGCGGGTTCCCCCTTCCCCCTCCCGGCTCTCCTCCGGCATGTTGGAGACGGCGGTATAACCGGGGGGCACGGTCACCGACAGGGAAAATGTCGCCTTCATCCGCGGTTCATCAAAACATGGGAAGGCCCGTCGCGCATCGGTCGCCTCAAACTGGGTCGTGGCCATGGGAAAGGCCTCCCCGGAAGGCTCCTGTCCCCGACACCGGTAGAAGCCGGCCAAAAGATCATCGACCTCCCGGGAAAACTCGAGATGAAGCTGGGCACGCTTTCCCTGCTCAAAGAGGCGTGTCCCGGAAAGGATGACCCGCTCCTCCACGGGCAGCAGGCGCACCGTCAGGGGGAAGTCCACCCCTTCGTAGCGGGCGACCGC
>JAKADN010000122.1 GCA_021820445.1 Nitrospirota bacterium
ACGGCCCGCTAAAGGGCTCTTTCGCCTTCGCCCTGACCGGAGGGGACAATCCTCTCCGACAACCTTCAGGAGGAACCAAAGGGTGTTTGCAGGCTCCATGGTGGCGCTGGTCACGCCGTTCGAAAAAGACCCGGGAGGCCACGGGGGCCGGATCGATGAAAAGGCCCTTCGTCGTCTGGTGGACCTCCATGTAAAGGAAGGGACCCGGGCGATCGTTCCCGTGGGGACGACGGGCGAGTCGGCAACCCTGAGCCACGAAGAGCACGAGAAGGTCATCGGCATCGTGGTCGAACAGGCGGCCGGGAGGGTCAAGGTCCTGGCGGGAACGGGCTCCAACAGCACGGAGGAGGCCGTGGCCCTCACCCGGGCGGCCCAGAGGATCGGGGCTGACGGGGCCCTTGTCATCACTCCCTACTACAACCGGCCGACCCAGGAGGGGCTTGTCCGCCACTATGAGACACTGGCGGCCCGGGTCTCCTTTCCCATGGTCATCTATAATGTTCCGGCCCGGACCGGCGTGAACATGCTTCCGGAAACGGTGGCCCGGCTGGCGGGAATCCAGGCGTATGTGGGGGTGAAGGAGGCGTCGGGGAGCCTCTCCCAGGTGATCGACCTGATGGATCGCCTCGAGGGGCGCATGGCGATTTACTCCGGGGACGACATGCTGACCTATCCCATCCTGGCCCTCGGCGGCCACGGGACGATCTCCGTGTCGGCGAACCTTGTGCCGCGGAAGATGGCCGATCTGTGCGACCTGGCCCTCTCCGGGGATCTGGCAGGGTCCCTTCGCATCCATCGGGAGCTCGTTCCTCTCCACCGGGCCCTGGGGCTCGAAACAAACCCCATCCCCATCAAGACCGCCATGGAGATTGCCGGGATGATCGGAAGCTTCATGCGTCTTCCCCTCGTTCCCATGGATCTTGCCAACCGGGCCAAACTGGAAACGGTTCTGGGCAATCTGGGGATTCCCTCGGGAGGCCGCCGGTGAGAGAGAGCCGGGTCAAGGTAGCCCTGATCGGTGCCGGAGGCCGGATGGGTCGGGAGATCGCCGCGGTCCTCGCCGAAGATCCTCGCCTGACGCTGGGTGCGGCCTTCGAGTCCCCCCACTCCCCCCTGCTGGGACGATCGGTTTCGGGGTTTCCCGAGATCGTCTACGAACCCCTCTCCGAGTCGGCCCTCGAAGGGTGCTCGGTGGGAATCGACTTTTCCCTGCCCGAGGGTCTCCGGGCCACCGTCGAAGCCTTCCGGAGCGCCCGACTTCCTCTGGTCGTGGGCACGACCGGACTCTCCCCCGACGATCGGGACTATGTCCGGAAGGCGGGGGACGAGATTCCGATCCTCTGGTCGCCCAATATGAGTCTGGGGGTCAATCTCCTGGCGATTCTCGCCGGACAGGCCGCAAGAAGCCTTGGCGGCTTCGACTGCGAGATTCTCGAGATCCACCACCGCCACAAGAAGGATGCCCCCAGCGGTACGGCCCTCTTCCTTGGAGAGGCCGTGGCTCAGGCCCGGAATCAGCTTCTTTCCCAGACCGGCGTCTTCGTCAGACACGGACTCACCGGGGAGAGGGAAGAGGACGCCATCGGAGTCATGGCCCTTCGCGGGGGGGATGTTCCCGGCGATCATACCGTCTTCTTTCTCGGTCCCGGGGAGCGCCTCGAGCTCACCCATCGGGCCGGAAGCCGGGCCGTCTTTGCCCGGGGGGCGGTTACGGCGGCAGGCTTCCTCCTTGGGCGCCCTCCCGGGTTTGCCACCATGGCCGACGTTCTTCTGGGCGGGGAGCGGCCGGAAGAATGAGTCCCCTTCCCCGGGAGGCCCGCACGGCGCGAGAGGGCGATTTTTTTGTCCGGTATCGCCGGCGCGGGGAGCGGCGTATCCTTTGCGGGCGCCTGATCTCCGGGGAGAGGATTTCCGCTTTCGACGGATCGGTGGACGCCGTGGGAGAGGTCTCCTGGCTCCCTCCCGTCTCCCCCCGAAAAATTGTGGCGGTGGGGCTGAACGACCGGGAGCATGCCCTGGAAATGGGCAAGCCCCTCCCCCGGGAGCCCCTGCTCTTTCTCAAGGCGGTCACCTCGCTCGCTGCCCATGAATCGCCGGTGGTCTATCCCCATGTGTCGTCCCGGGTCGACTACGAGGGGGAGATTGCCCTGGTCGTGGGACGAACCGCCGACCATATCTCTCCCCGTGAGGCCAAAGGCCACATTTTCGGGATCTGTGCCGCCAACGATGTGACGGCCCGGGATATTCAGGCGTCGGATGTGCAGTACACCCGGGCGAAATCCTTTCCGGGGTTCTGTCCGGTGGGGCCGGCGATCGAAGTCGGAGGAACGCCGGAGGGGAGAACGGTGGTCACGCGGGTCAACGGCGAGATTCGCCAGGAGGGCCGCGTCTCTTCCCAGATCTTCGGATGGGAGGATCTGGTGAGCTATATCAGCCACATGATGCCCCTCGAACCCGGAGACATCGTTCTGACGGGTACCTATCGGGGGGTGGGAGCCGTGAAGATCGGGGACCGGATGACGGTGGAGGTCTCGGGCATTCCGATTCCGCTGTCCAATACCCTGGTCTCCGATCCCTTCCCCGGACTTTTCAGCCTCTGGCCCGCAGCAATGGGGGACTAACGGAATGATTTCCTCCCCGAGACGCCATCAAGCCTCGGGGAGCCGAAGATGTCCCGAAGATTCCTGTCGATGGCCGACAGGGCTGACGGACGGGAAGGGATTTTTTTTCCGAAATTGCCAAAAACACTAAAAATCAAGAGACCTGACCTTCAAGGAGACACGTGACGATGGATGCAAAGACCCGGTTCGCAAAAAGGATTACCTCCCTTCCCCCCTATCTTTTCGCCCGAATCGACGAAAAAAAGAGGGAGGCCCTTTCCCGTGGGGTGGACCTCATCAACCTGGGGATCGGAGACCCTGACACGCCAACCCTCTCCCCCATCGTCGAAAGCGCGAAGATCGCCGTGACCCGCCCGGAACACCATCAGTATCCCTCCTATGAAGGCATGCTTTCCTTCCGGAAGGCCGTGGCCGACTGGTATCGGAGGCGCTTCGGTGTCACCCTCGATCCCGCCACCGAGGTGGTGGGGCTGATCGGCTCCAAGGAGGGGATCGGCCATCTTCCCCTGGCCTTCGTCGATCCGGGAGATGTGGTCCTGATCCCGGAGCCGGGTTATCC
>JAKADN010000039.1 GCA_021820445.1 Nitrospirota bacterium
GGAGAAAGGCGTCCTGACGCTCCGCCGGACCGTTGTCCCGGCCATTCCCGTATCGCCGGCCTTTCCGCTGGCCCTCTTCACCGGCCTCACCCTGTTTGCCTTTTCCTTCTTTCTCCTCGGGTTCACGCGGAACCTCTCCGTTCCCTTCGCATCTCCGGCTGAAAGGCTCCGTTGAAGACTCTCGCCAATCCGAACCGCCTTGCTCGCACGGGGATCCGGAGCCGTCTCGTCACGGCCGTCTTTCTCATCCTGATCGCCGTCGTGGTCCTGGTTCCTTCCCGCGCCCGCGCCTTCGATGTCCAGTTGATGGGAAACTTCGACTACGTGCCTCTCTCCCCCCTCCAGAACAACGAGCCCATCGCCTGGGGCGGAGGAGTCCGGATGACCTGGGAGTACCTGCCCGACTGGGACATCACCGCAACACTGATGACCAATTTTTTCCAGACGACCCAGACCCTCCCGGAAAATCCGGTCACCTACACCCCGAACTCCTCGGGGCTCTCCACCATCACCCCCCTTTCCTTCGGCCTCTACCACGTCCTCTACCGGACGAAGAAGCACAATTGGCTGTACGCCATCGGTGACGTGGGAGTGGCCCTGGAGAACTCCTTCGGGGGAGGCCACGTCACTCCCGAACCCTTCGGAGAGGTCGGCATCGGCTGGAGCTTCAAACAATGGTTCATCGAGGAACGCGCCGCCGCCGTCCCCCTGGCCTTTCCCTCCTACCCCGGACCCGGATTTTCGGGAGGTCCGCTTCTCATGATCACCACCTCCGTGGGGGTCCACTTCTTCGTCTTCTGATCCAACCCTTACCGCCGCTCGTCGGGAAGAAACGGCACGGATGCAACGGGAATCCACCCGTTCACGTGCTCCCCGATCAGCCGGTCCACAAGGGCCATCGCCTCCGCGACGCGCCCCCCCGAAAGCCCGAAGCCCTCTCCCCCTCCGGAAAGCCATTCGAGAATGTCGGAAGAAGTCTCGAGGCCGGCCTTCCCCTCTCCGCCCAGACATCCCCGGCACAGGACCGTCCCGTCGGAGGGACGGAAGTGGATGCGCTCTCCGGAAGGAATCCGGTGGCAACGGGCGCAGACGGGGGAGGCGGGACGGTACCCCAGAAGGGAGAGCCCCTCCCGGGCAAAGGAAAGCCATGTTTGAGCCGGAGGGTCCCTCTCTCCTTCAATCAGGGAGAGGGCCTCGGAGGCCAGGGAAAAAAGAGGCGGTTCGGGGTGGTCCGGGGGAAGGACGCCAAGAAGGAACCGGACGAGGAGCCCGGCCCAGGAGAGCCTGTTGTAATCGGCGTGGATCCGCCGGTAGGGATCGAGGATGGAGGCGTGATGAATCCGGTAGAGGGAACGCGGTCCGCCCCCCCGGCCCACGATCCGGCAGAGGGTGACGGGTTCGAGGGAGGCCCCGAACCGGTTGTCGCGGGCGGTCGCGCCACGGGCGAAGCCGGTCCGGAGGCCCCCCTCCCGTGAAAAAAAGGTGACGATCTTGGAGGCGTCCTGGTATCGGGACGCCCGGAGGATGAGTGAAAGCTCCTCAGCCATCGCCCCAGCCCCCCCGCTTTCCTGGGGGGAGGCTCACTCCGAAAGGTACCCCAGATCCCGGAGGACCGAGGGGCGGTCCCGCCAGTCCGGAACGACCCGGACGGTCAGACGGAGGAAGACGGGAGTTCCCGTCAGGGCCTCGATCTCCTTCCGGGCCCGTTCGCTGATCGTCCGGATGGTCTCTCCCCGGGCCCCCACCACGATCCCCTTCTGGGAATCCCGTTCGACCAGGATCGACCCTTCGATGTGGGTCGTCTTCTCAGGAGCCTCCGGCTCCCGAAACTCTTCGACCAGAACGGCGCACTGGTGGGGAACCTCCTGGTAGAGAAGGGAGAAGATCTTTTCCTGAACGATTTCGCGGACCATCTCCCGCATCGTCTGGCTGGTGTACCACTCCGGATCGAAGAGGGGCTCCCCTTCCGGAAGATGCCGAAAGAGGAGGTCCTTCAGACGATCGAGGTTCGTCTCCTTCAATCCCGACAGGGGGACGATCTCTCCCTCCACCCGGTTGCGCGTCATTTCCTTCTCGAACTCGAGAAGGACGGGGATCATGTTGGAGGGGCCCAGGCGGTCCATCTTGGTGAAGGCCACCACCAGGGGCTTGCGGGAGCGGCCGGAGGCCATGAACCCCTGGAAGCGCTCCCAGTCCCGGTCCCTCTTCCGGGAGGACATGTCGGCGACCCAGAGAATGACGTGAGCCTCCTCCAGCGCCTCCCGAAGGCGCTCCCCCATGCGCTGGTTCAGGAGGGGACCGGCGGTATGGAAGCCGGGCGTGTCGAGGAAGACGATCTGACCCCGGGGCTCCGTCAGGATCCCGCGGATGAGGGTACGGGTGGTCTGGGGCGTCGGACTCACGGCGGAGACCTTCTCCCCTACCAGGGCGTTGACCAGGGTCGACTTCCCCGCATTGGGAAGGCCCACCACGGCCACGAATCCGGCCTTCTGCCCTCCGCCCTCCTCCGCCTCCGGACGGATTTCCCGGAGCTCTTCGAGAATTTTTTCCGGACCCTGTCCGGCCTTGCCCGTACGTTTTGCCATGTCCCTGCCTTGGAAAAATCCCGCGACCCTCTCCCCCGGTGGGAGAGTGGGAGCGGGATGATCTATACTGGTCTATCAGCGTACCCGAATGGCCCGCCTTTTTCCATCGGCGGGACGGAACCCCACCCTTCCTCCCCCTCCGGAGGTCAGCATGTCCGGCATTCTCGTCACGGGAGCCTCCTCCGGCCTCGGCTGGGCCCTGGCCCAGCTCTATGCCGAACCGGGGGCCACGCTTCATCTCGTCGCCCGGCGTTCCGACAGGCTTCGGACCCTGGCCCCGCTCCTCGTCGAACGGGGGGCCCGGCCCGTCCTTCACGAAGCCGATGTCCGGGACAGGGCGCGGATGGAGGAGCTCGCGCAAGAAATCATGGCCTCTGGCGGCCCCCCCGCCCTCATCGTGGCCAACGCCGGAATACGGGGAGAAGAGGAGGGAAACGACCACAAGACGATGGAAACGGTCTTCTCGACCAACGTGATGGGGGTTCTCAACACCATCCTTCCCTTTCTTCCGGCTCTGAAGAAGGAGGGCCGGGGACGGATCGCGGTGGTGGGAAGCCTGGCCGGATACCGCGGCCTCCCGAAGGCCGGGGCCTACTGCGCCTCGAAATCGGCCCTCTCCGCCTGGACCGACGCGATCCGATACGAGGCCGAACCCTTCGGAGTGACCGTTTCCCTCATCAATCCGGGATACGTCGTCACCGAGATGACCCGGCGGAACCCCTATCCGATGCCCTTCATCCTCACGGCCCCGGAAGCGGCCCGCCGGATCCGGGTCGGCCTCGACCGGGGCCGGGCCCGGATCGAGTTTCCCCTGCCGCTGGTCCTTCTCGTCCGGACCCTGGCCCTCCTCCCTCCGCGCCTGGGAGACCGACTTCTCCGGCTCGCCTCCGGACGATGATCCTTTCGAAAACTTTTTGCGGGCCTTGTCCCGGAAGGCTCCCAGAAATGATTACCAGAATTCATTGACAATAAATAAACTAGTGTTATGTTTATAACGTGATATACGGAACAAATCCAAGACAAGATCCGGATGCCGCAGATTTCAAGCATTAAAGGAAATAGATGCCAGCTTCCGAATGAAGGAAAAGGAGACCGCCATGAACGCCCTGACCTCCCTTATCAGAGAAATCCTCCTTCCAGGCTCCGAAACCCCAAGGCATCCGGCCGGCCGATCCCGAAGAGGCTTTCAGGAGATCACCCTTGCCGACCTCCTCCGATCCCCCCACGGTAAAAGACCCGGCCGACCCGCCCTTCTTCCGGTTCCCGTTCCGGCCAGAAGCCTGGGCCTTCCGTCCCGCCCGGGCTCCCGGTGACGCCCCCCCGGCCCGATCGGAGTCGGGGGCTCGCTCTTCCCTGATTCCGACCTCCTTCGGGGAGTTTGAGGGGATGAGACCAACGCCTTTCCTCTCCCCCGAAGGAGCCCCTCACAAACGCCGGACTCCGGTTGTCCCTTTTTCCGCCTTCCCACACCCTCTCCCGCTCTCCCCCTCCCTCTCCTCCAGGGACGACTCCTGTGCAAAAACATCCTTTTTCATGAAGAGTTATATATAAATATTGACTAATAATAAAGTTATGGTATAAATTAGCAAGTGTATATGCGAAACCCCTGGCATTCATTAATGAATGAAGGGGGTTAGTGATGTCCCGCCCTTTGCCAGACCGGAAAGAGCGGGGAATGGGGGCGGTCCTGGGAGAGGCCGTCGCCCGATCCGAATCTCCCGACGCAGAACGGAGGTCCGACATGGGCAGGCTTTTAAGAAAGAATCCCGTGGTGTTTCTTCAGAAGGACGGACTGGTTCAAAGCTTCTTCCCCATGGATGGGGCCCTTCTCGCCGCCATCGAAAAAAGCTCCCGGGCAAAAAATCCGACACTTCTCTCCCGGTGCGTGGCCGGAGTCCAGAAGGCACTGGGTTTCTGAAGTCTGGACTCTTTCCTTCCGGAAACACCGAAACTGAGTCCACGTCCCAGATATTTGAGGGCAAAACCTACCTTTGTCTTCTCCGAAGGGGGAATCCCTTTCCCCCTTTCTTTTCGGGCCCCGGCTGATCCGCCTTTCTGACTCCTCTCGACTCCCGTTTTTCACCCTTGTCTTTCCCTGCCCCTTCGACGGATAATAGGGCGCCAGGAAGGGCAAGCGCCCTTCCGCCACTTCCTTATCGAACGGGGGCGCCATGCTCTACAGCATCATCATGGCCGGGGGGTCCGGCACGCGCTTCTGGCCCATGAGCCGGGAGCTCTTTCCCAAGCAGTTTCTCTCCTTTGAAGGCTCCGAATCCCTGCTCGCCCGGACGGTCGAGCGGATCCTTCCTCTCGTGCCCGAAGAGCGGATCGCTCTCGTGGTGGGCTCGACCCACGCCTCCGAGACGCGCCGGATCCTTCAATCCATGAACGGCGGAGAGGGACGCCAATGCCGGATGGTGGTGGAGCCCCGATCCCTCAACACCCTTCCGGCCATCGCCCTGGCCTCGCTTTTGATCGCCCGGGAGGATCCCGAGGCGGTGGTCGCCGTCATGGCCTCCGACCATCTGATCGGTCCTCAGGAACATTTTCTGGCCCTCGTCCAGCACGCGGCGGTCATGGCCCGGGACGAAAAGGTTCTGGTCACATTCGGGATCCCTCCCCACCGCCCCGAGACGGGATTCGGCTATCTGGAGCTGGGGGAGGATCTCCCCGCCTTCTCGACCGGTCTCTTCAGCGCGCGAAGGGTGGCCCGTTTCGTGGAAAAACCCGACAGGGAGAGGGCCCGGGCCTTTCTGGAGGGGGGCCGCCATCTCTGGAACTCGGGCATGTTCGTCTTCGGCGTCGGGACCTTTTTCGAGGAGCTGGCCCAGACCCAGCCGGAACTGTCCGCCTCCCTCGAGGAGGTCCGGGCCTCCCTCGGGACCCCCGGGGAGCGCCGGGCGATCGACCATTTCTACCGCCGGACCGCCCCCCTCTCCATCGACTACGGCCTGATGGAGCGATCCTCCCGGGTCTGGTCCCTGTCGGGCCCCATCGACTGGAAGGATGTGGGATCCTGGTCGGCGCTTGACGACATCTCTCCCCGGGACGAACGGGGGAATGTCGTCCGGGGGAACGCGGTCGTCATCGACACCGAAAACTCCATCATCCAGGCCGACAAGAGGGTGGTGGCCGTCCTTGGCCTCCGCGACATGATCGTGGTCGACACCGACGACGCGACCCTGATCTGTCCCAAAGATCGGGCCCAGGAGGTCCGGGAGGTCGTCTCCCATCTCCGCGAGCGAAATGCCGTGGAGGCCCAGGAGCACCGGACGACCCACCGGCCCTGGGGGCGGTACACCGTCCTCGACCAGGGTCCGATGTACAAGCTCAAAAGCGTGACCGTCAACCCCGGAGCCCGGCTCTCCCTCCAGATGCACCTCCACCGCTCCGAGCACTGGGTGGTCATTGCCGGAACGGCCCGTGTGACCCTGGGGGAGGAGGAGATCTTCCTCCACACCAACCAGAGCATCGACATTCCCAAGTCCACCCGCCACCGGATCGAGAATCCCGGGAAGGTTCCCCTGGTCGTCATCGAAGTCCAGAACGGCGAATACCTCGAGGAGGACGACATCATCCGCTTCCAGGACGACTACCGCCGGACGGAAGAGACTCCGGGAGCCTTCGCTCCCCCTCTCCCCCGGGAGGAAAAGCCGTGATCAACGGAGGCATCTTTCGGGAGTACGACATCCGTGGCAATGCCGAGCGGGATCTCTCGGACGAGGCGGTCCGCGCCATCGGTCTCGCCCTGGCCTCCGTCCTGAACGAGCGCGGAGCCCGGACCATCGCCCTGGGCCAGGACGTGAGACTCACCTCTCCCCGCATCGCCCGGACCCTGTCCGAAACGCTCCTCGCCTCGGGAATCTCCGTGATCGGCGTCGGGACCGTTCCCACCCCGCTCCTGTACTGGTCCCTCTTCAACCTCCCGGTGGACGGGGGAGCCATGGTCACGGCAAGCCACAACCCCGCCCCCGACAACGGAATCAAGCTGGCCATCGGCCGGGAGACGATCTACGGGGATGCGATCCTCGAGATCCGGCGACGGGCGGAACGCTTTTCCGAATCCCCTCCCGCCACCGCGGGAATCCCTCCCGGAATCCGGACCGAAAGGCCTGTCGCCTCCGACTACGTGAAGGAGATCTCAGGCCAGTTCGGGCGCCTCCCCCTCCGGGGAAACCGTCCGCTCAAGGTCGTGGTCGACTGCGGGAACGCCACGGCGGGACTTGTGGCGCGTCAGCTCTACACCCCCCTGGGGGTCGACTTGACCTTTCTCTTCGAGGAGCCTGACGGACGATTCCCGAACCACCATCCCGACCCGACCGTTCCGGAGAACCTGACGGCGCTTCGGGCGGCTGTCCGGGAAAGCAAAGCCGACCTGGGGGTGGCCTTCGACGGAGATTCCGACCGGATCGGGGTCGTCGATGAACGGGGAGAGCTGCTCTTCGGAGACCAGCTCATGGTCCTCTTTGCGGAGGAGGTTCTCTCGCGGCGCCCAGGCTCCCGGATCATCTCCGAGGTCAAGGCCTCCACCTTCCTCTACGACCGCATCGCGGCCCTGGGAGGAATCCCCGACATGTGGAAGGCGGGCCATTCGCTGATCAAGGCCCGGATGCGCGAGACCGGAGCGCCCCTGGCCGGAGAGATGAGCGGCCACATCTTTTTCGCGGACGGCTATTACGGGTACGACGACGCCCTCTATGCGGGGGCCCGTCTCATGGCCCTTCTGGCCCGGAAGCCCGCCCCCCTCTCCTCCCTTCTCGCCTCCCTCCCCCGAACCTTCGCCACCCCCGAACTCCGCCGGGACTGTCCCGACGACCGGAAGTTCGCGGTGGTGGCCCGACTCAAGGAGATCCTGAAGAAGGAGGGCGTCTCCTACAACGACATCGACGGCGTCCGGGTTTCCTATCCCGATGGCTGGGGACTGATCCGGGCCTCCAACACGCAGCCGGCTCTCGTTCTCCGCTTCGAAGCCAACACCCCGGAACGACGCCAGGAGATCGAGGAAGGGCTGACCCGGACACTCGCCCAGGCCATGGAACGGGAAGGGCTCGATCCCTCCCGGGCGCGCCGGGACCTCCCTCCCCATTAGCCAAAGGAAGCTGCCCATGGAGGACTCCCTGGAGCCGACCGTCCTTCGCGGAGACAGGCTGCGCCGGGAAATCCAGAGACGGGGTGGCGACCTTCTCGCCGTCCTCCCGGACAACGTCCACATTCTGGATGCCGACGGCCTCCTTGTTGCCATGAGCGATTCCTTCGGCCGGAGCCTGGGCTTTGGCCGAGAGGAGCTTCTGGGACGGCACGTCTCCTTCTGGGACATCGGACAGCCCGCCTCCGATCTCACATCCTTGATCCGGGAGCGCCTCTCCGGCACCGCCGGCACGGCCAGCCCGGGAGGGTCCGAGACGCCCCCTGTCGAAACCCTGTACCGCGGCAAGGACGGACTCCTCTTCCCCGCCGAGGTCCGCTACCTTCCGATCCGGATCGGAGAGGACCGCCTCCTCTACGGATCTTCCCGAAACATCTCCGAACGGCGAAGGCGGGCGGAACGGACCTTTCTGACGACGCGCCTTTCCCGGCTCGCCGTCTTCTGCGACCGAATCCTGTCCGGGACCGCCGATCTGGCTCCCCTCCTCCAGAAGATCTGCGACGAAGCGACACAGGCCGCCGCCATGGATCTCGCCTGGATCGAAACGGTCGAGGGCTCCTCCCCCGGGGTCCTGCGGGCCTGCTCCCGAAAGGGAGGCCTCCCAGGCCCCGATCCTCCGGGGGCGAAGGAGCTTTTTTCCACAACGGAGGGGACGGGTCCCTTTTTTCTGGAGAAGGGCGACGATCTTCCGGAGGGTCTCTGGAAAGACTGGTCCCGACGGGAAGGAATCCTGTCGGGGGCCGT
Organism: Nitrospirota bacterium; assembly: GCA_021820445.1. GTDB lineage: Bacteria > Nitrospirota > Leptospirillia > Leptospirillales > Leptospirillaceae > UBA4572. The sequence continues at coordinate 8,476 of JAKADN010000039.1, forward strand.
TCTCCCGATTTTCCGGGAGGACCGCCTTTGGGGGCTTTTCGCCCTCTTCGAAGGTCGCTCCCTCTCCTTCGACCCCGAACTCCGGGCTCTTTACGAAGAGTTGGCGCGCACCCTGTCGCGGGGTCTGGACAACCGCGACATCCGGACGCGCCAGACCCTCCTCTCGAATGCCCTGGCGGCGGTCGGGGAAGGCGTCCTCATCACCGATGCGCGCCAGCAGGTGCTCTTCACCAACAACGCCTTCACCGCCATCACCGGCTTCAGTCCGGAGGAGATGGCGGGAAAAAACTGCCGCCTTCTCCAGGGACCGGAGACCGATTCCAAAACCGCAGGGCAGATCAGGGAGGCCATCCGGGAAGGACGTCTCTTCCAGGGGGAAATCCTGAACTACAAGAAGGACGGGACACCCTTCTGGAACCTTCTGTCGATCAACCCCGTCCGGAACGCCGACGGAACTCTCGTCAATTTCGTGGGGGTTCAGCGGGACATCACCCCCCTCGTCATGCTGACCCGGCGTCTCGAATACGATTCCCGCCACGACCGTCTCACCGACCTTCCGAACCGGAGAGGGCTCGACGAGCATCTCGAACGGGCCGTGGCCCGGGCCCGGAGAAACGGCACGAGGCTCGCGGTGGGCATGATCGATCTCGACGACTTCAAGCCGGTCAACGATACCCTGGGCCACGAGGCCGGCGACCGGCTTCTCCGGGAGCTGTCGCAACGCCTTCAGGGACTCCTGAGGGCAAGCGACTTTCTGGCCAGGGTCGGTGGAGACGAGTTCGTCGTGGTGATCCAGGATCTTCCGGCGAACTCGGAGATGGCCCAGATCGGAGCCGTCTTAGACAGGCTCCACACCGCCGCCGACCGTCCCTTCGGGCTCACCCCGGGCCAGGAGATCCGAGTCGAGATGAGCCTGGGCCTTGCGCTCTTTCCGTCCGATGCCCAGACCCCCGACGCTCTCCTCCGGCAGGCCGACGCCGCCATGTACCAGTCAAAGTCCGACAAGCACCGCCGGATCAGCTGGTGGCGCCGGGGGTCCCTCCCCTTCCCCTCCGAAGAGAACGAACCCTTCGATCCCTACGGAACGGAAGCCGCCACGCTCCTCGAGCTCCACCGCGAACGCTTCGACGCGATTATCGACCGCTTCCTGAACCAGTTCTACGGGGCCCTGAGCCAGTCTCCGGACAAGAGGAGCATCCTCGAGGGACTCGACGCCGATGAACTCGCCCTCCTGAGGGAGCACCAGAGACGCCATCTCACATTCCTTCTGGGTCCGAATACGACCTCCGATGCCATCCGGGAGACCGGAGAACGGATCGGGGAGATCCATACCCTCTCGGGTGTCACCGGAGCCATGCTTCTCGATGCCGAAAGCCTCTACACCCGCCTTCTGATCGATTCGATGAACGAGGCCCTTCTCTCCTCCCGGGACCGCTACCGGATCGTCCTCATCTCCGAGGCCCGGCTCCAGGAGGATATCCAGGCCCAGCTCAAACGCGAGGCGACGACCGTCGACAGCTACATGAGCCTCCTGCCCTCACCCCTTCCCCGGCGGGGGACGCTCTGGAGAGACTGCCTTCGCCGGGAACTGGAGTCCATGGAAAGACTTCCGGGCCTCCGGGCCCTTCTCTTTCTCCGTCCGGACAGCCATGGGCGATTTCTCATCCAGGAAAGCGGGGGAGCCGAAGGAAAGTCCCTTTCCGAGGCCCTCATGGCACTCCAGTACGACATCTTCCTCTCGCCGGAAGGGGAGACGGCCGATTCCTTCGACCGGAAGACCCTGCTGGCCAGGAGCTGGCACGACCAGCGGATCACCGACATTCCCTCGCTGGCGCGGGAGACGGAGGATCCCTGGCGCTCCCTCTGGCAACAAAGCGGCCTCCGCTCGCTGATCGCCATTCCGGTGGGGAGCGCCACCGGCCAGCCGGTGGGAGTCCTCCTCCTGGGAGGGGCCTATCCCTCCCAGTTTTCCTCCTCCTGGATGCAGCAGTTCGTCCGCTCCCTCCGCCAGCGCTGGGAGCAGGTCTGGACCCTGAGCAACGCCCCGGCGACCGTTCTCGACGAAGTCAGCGCGACGAACTATCGCCGTCTGCTTTTTTCCGGCGGACTCACCATGCTCATGCAGCCGGTGGTCGACCTGCGATCCGGGCGCCTCGTCAAGGTCGAGGCCCTGGCCCGCCTCAGGCTTCCGGACGGAACCATCGTCCTTCCCGACATCTTTCTTCCGCTTCTGGGGGAGGCCGAACTCGACCGCCTCTTCCGCATCGGGCTCGACATGGCCCTGAAATCCCTGGGGCGATGGACCGAGGCGGGACTCGGGGATGTGGGGGTCTCGGTCAATATCGCGCCCTCCACCCTGCTTCTTCCCGAATGTCCGGTCTGGGTCGCCGAGGCCCTGGCCCACCACGGGATCGACCCGGGACGGCTGACCCTCGAGATCCTGGAGACCCAGGTCCTGGACCACCAGAACCAGGATGAGGCGGTGCGCCGTCTCGTCTCTCTCGGGGTGATCCTGGCCATGGACGACCTCGGATCGGGATACAGCAGCCTCCAGCGCCTCTCCTCCCTCCCCTTCGACAATGTGAAGGTCGACTACGGGCTCCTCTCCCGGATCCGGATCATCCCCCTCGAAACCCTCGGGATGATCGGGGCCATCGTCCAGATGGGCCGGGAATTCGGCCACGAGGTGGTGATCGAAGGGCTGGAGGACGATGGAATGATCGAGGCCGCGACCTTTCTGGGGGCCCACCTGGGACAGGGATTCAAACTGGCCCGCCCCATGGATCCGGAGCGGATTCCCGACTGGAGCCGCAACGCGCGGGACCCCGCCCGGCCCGAATCCCTCCGGACATGGCTTGGAGCCCTCGCCTACCACTGGAAGTTCATGCACTCGGAGACTCCCCGCCCCCATCCCGAGCCCTTCGACCGGTGTCCCCTGACGCGTTTTCTTCGGGAGAAGGAGTCGGACGGGGAGGAAGGGGCGGTCCTCCATCAGGCCCTTCACCAGCCGGAGGCCGATCTCTTCACGGTCTCCCGATCCCTGACGCTCTGGCTCGCCGAGCGTGTCCGCCGGGAGGACCCCACGCCCGATCTCGCCCCCCCGGAGCCCTGATTCCCCCGACAAGCCGACCGTGGGCACCTCACCTTTGCAGAAAAGCCCTTTTCCATTCATGATCCGGACCGATTCCCGGGTCCCTGACCTCGCTCACGCTTTTCATGGTTGTCCATTATAAAGAACATTCCCCCCATGACATTTCCAAAAACCCCCATAAAAACATCATGCAATTTTTATATTGTATGTTATATTGAACATAGCTCCGGATTACATTCGGAACTCCGGAGAATTGTAGCGATTATATTTTTAAAAGGAGATGACTTATGCTTGGACCGGCCTCAAACCCCATCATGGTCGTATTAGTGAACGTTGTGTTCTTTGTCGGAGTGGCCGCCTTGGCCTATCTCTTCGGAAACGTCGACTCCCATTCGAGCCAGCGCGGTTCCGGTCTCTAGAACGCCTTTTACCGGGAGGGCCCGAGCCCCATCGGGTTCCGGCCTTCCTATGCATCCCCGATTCCCTTTATTCTCTCTTTTGTCGCACGCCTCTCCCACGAGTCTACGACCCATGAGGATTGTTACGGCCGGAATCTGATCGAAGTAACGGGGACAACAGGGATGCGGAAGAGGGAAGACCTCCCCCGGAGAAAGAGAGGGTCAGGAAGCTCCGGGAAGATTCCGGACCTTCTCCTCGAGAAGGCGGGCGATCCCGCCTTCGTCTGAATCGGCGAAGGCTGTGGATTCAAGGGGAGAACCGAAATGAAGGGAGACGCGGCGGGGGCGGGGGAGGCGACGTCCTGGCGCCCAGGCGGAACGGGAGCCCGAAATCCGGACGGGGTAGACCCGGGCCTCCGTGCGCTTTAAGATTGCCCCCACTCCCGACCGGAACGGGCGGATCCCCGGTTCCGCCGAAACCTCTCCCTCCGGGAATGCCACGAGGCCGTGTCCGGTTCGCAGAAGATGGAGCGCCGCGCGCAGTCCCGAAAGGGCCTTCTGATCGTCGAAGGGAATGATCCCCAGGAGATTCCTGAAGGGGCCGAGCGGCCTCCGGACCGCCTCGGGAAGGCCCCAGACAAGCGTCCGTCCCAGGCAATCCGGGGGAAGGGCCAGGGCCAGAATGAGGGGGTCGAGGGGAGAGGCGAGGTTGCCCGCCACCAGAAAGGCGCCGGGAGGCCGGACGAGCCCTCCCTCTCCCTCGTCGGTCCACCGGGGCCAGACGATCCCGAACAGGAGGCGTCCCAGAAGGCGGAGGAGATGGTAGGCGCCGCGCTCCCCCAGGGAAAGGGAGGGAGCGGGAGAGCGGCCCCGCGAAGGGAGATGGGCCTCCTCAGAGGCCTCCAGCGGCCGGTTCAGGAGATCCCGGGGGCTGGCGCTTCCGGCGGCAGTCCCCGAAAGCCGTCCCAAAAGGTCCCCCACCGTCACGATTCCTGTCAGAAGCTCGTCCGAGACCTCCTCTCCCAGAATCTCCTCGATCTCCTGGAGAAGTTCGATCCGGCCCAGGGAGTCGATCCCGAGGTCGGCCTCGAGCAGGGCTCCGTCTGGAAGCTCCCCCGCAATCCCGGCGACCTGCCGGATCCGCTCCCGGACGCGGGCCGCAAGCGGACTGTCCGGGGTCCTCGCGAGGGGGGCGGCGGCGAGGCGGCGGGCCCTCCGCTCCCGATAGATCTCCGGGAGGAGGAAGCGGCGGAGCTTTCCCAGACGGGTCCGGGGAAGGGGTTCCTCCACGATCTCGAAGGCGGCGATCCGGCTGTGGGCGGGTATTTCCCGGTTGACCTCCTCCAGCGCGGCGGACAGGGAGGCCTGGGTCCCGGGGCCCAGGGCCTCCGGACGCAGGAGGGCCACCAGGGCCTTCCCCTCGAGGAGGACGGCCGCCTCCTCGATTCCGCCACGCAGGAGAAGGGCCTGTTCGAGAGGTTCGGAAAAGATGTTTTTCCCGCTGGGAAGAACGATCACCTCCTTCTCCCGCCCCACGAGCCGGAGAAAACCCTCCTCGAAGAGTCCCAGGTCCCCGGTGTCGAACCAGCCATCCCTGTCCCTGATCGGCCGACGCTCCCCTCCCGGAAGCCACCAGCTCTCGGCCACATTGGGCCCCCGAACCAGCACGCGCCCCCCCGGACGCCCCTCCTCCGGAGGCAGGACCCGGACCTCGACTCCCGGAAGCGGCGGCCCGACCGTGCCCACCCGCCAGGTGGAAGGGGTATTGACCGAGACGACGGGGGCGGTCTCGGTGAGGCCGTACCCCTCGAGCATGGTCAGCCCCATGGAGAAAAAATCCCGGGCGATCTCCGGCTTGAGGGGGGCCCCCCCGGAAAAGAGGGCCTTCATCCGGGGGCCGAACCGTCGCCGGACCGCACCGAAAGGGAGCGATCCGGCGTTCGAGCCGGTCCGCCTGCGGAGGGCGAAGGAGGCGGGCAGGAGAACCCGACGGATCAGCTTTCTGAGAAGGGGGGGCTTTTTGTCGATCTCTTCTGTGATCCGGCGGTGGAAGCGCTCCCAGAGGAGCGGGACCGCCGGGAAGATCGAGACATCCCCCCTGGCAAGGATCCCCGAGAGCGTGGCGGGCGAGAGGTCGGGAGAGAAGAGGATGGTCTCCCCGGCCGAAAGGGGAAGAAGGATCGCGGTCATGTAGGGATAGGAATGGTGGAGGGGAAGAACCGCCAGCACCCGGTCGCTTTCGGTGAAGACCCCGTAGGTCAGGGCGGCGTCGGCATCCGAAAGAAGGTTTTTGTGCGTGAGGGGAACCCCCTTCGGCTGGCCGGTGGTGCCGGAGGTCAGGAGAAGGTGGGCGACCGTCTCCTCTCCTTCCGGCAGGGGAGCCGAAAGAAGGATCCCGGGATCCTGGGGGGCCTTCGGAGGCTCCGGGAGCGCGGGAGAGAGGGAGCGGACAGTCCTTCCGGCTCGGGACACCCGGGCGAGTTCCGGATCGGAGGCAACCAGAGTCGTGATCCCGAAGTCGTCGAGCAGCGTCCCGACCGTCTCGTGCGGGAGGAGATGGTCGATCAGAACGGGGATCCGGCCGGCGGCCATGAGGGCAAAATCGCTCACGACGAACTCCGGCCCCGGAGGGACGCAGAGGCCGACGAGACGCTCTCCTTCGGGAATCTCCCGGGAGAACTCCCGGGCCTTCACGGCCACGAGGTCCAGAACCTCCCCGTAGGTGAGGGTCAGTCCCCGGACCACCGTCCCCTCCCGGGCCTCCCAGACCTCCATCATGGGATGGGCGGGGCGAAGGCGGGCGATCCGGACGAGCCGGTGAAGCAGTGAGGGGTCAGCCATGGGCCGGAGGTCTTTCGGGACAGGGGGTCGACATGGGGACGTCTCTTACAGGTATCGGGGCGAAAGTGTGATGGACTCCCCCATCTCCGGCAGTGTGATATGGGTCCATCCCACCTGGGGGAGCACCTTCCGGAAGCCCTCCATCGACCGTTCTTCTCCGTGGACCAGGATCGCCAGTTCGGGAACGGCCATCTTGCGGCACCAGTCGAGAAGGTCCCGCTGGTCGGCGTGCGCCGAGAACCCGTTGATCATGGCCCGGTTGATATGGACCTCCCGCTCCTGACCGAAGATCTTCACTGTCCGGGCCCCGTCCACGAGTTCCCGCCCCAGCGTGCCCACGCTCTGGTAGCCGACAAAGACCAGGGAGGAACGGGCGTTGTCGATCTCCCGCTCGAGATGGTACATCATGCGGCCCCCCGAAAGCATGCCGGAGCCGGCCAGGATGAGGGAGAGCCCCTTCGACTCGTTGATGCGCCTGGAATCGTCGGTGCTTCGGGCCAGGGTCAGCCGGTCGAAATGGAAGGGATCGAGATGCCGTGACAGGAGATCCCGGATCTCCGCATCGAAGTTTTCGGAATAGCGCTCGAAGACGTCGGTCGAACGGATGGCCATGGGCGAGTCGAGAAAGATCCGGCTCTCCTTCGGGAAAAAGCCCTCGAGGTCCCATTTCCGGAACAGGAAGAGGAGTTCCTGGGTCCGCTCCAGGGCGAAGGTGGGAATGAGGACATTCCCTCCCCTTTTGAAGGTCTCGGAGATGAGGGTCCGGAGTTCGGCGGTGGAGTCGGCGTACGAGCGGTGGTTCCGGTCCCCGTAGGTCGTCTCCATGACCACCACGTCCGAGTCGGTGGGGGGATCGGCGGGGGAGAGGAAGGAGCGGCCCGAAGAGCCCAGGTCTCCCGAAAAGAGGATACGGGTGCGGCTTCGCCCATCGGACTCGGTGATCTGGACCGAGGCGGAGCCCAAAATGTGTCCCGCATCCCGGAAGAGCGCCTCCACCCCCGGCGCAAGGGAGACCGATTCCCCATAGCGGACCGCCTTCTGAAAACAGCGCAGGGTGTCGAAGACGTCCACCAGGGTGTAGAGAGGGGGAGGAGCGTGCTCGTGATGGCGCTGGAGGTGCTCGGCGTGCTCCTGGAGAATGTGGGCGGCATCCATCAGGACGATGGCGGTCAGGTCCCGCGTGGCGGGGGTGGCGATAATGGGTCCCTGGAAGCCTTCCTTGAGCAGGAGCGGGAGTCGTCCGCAATGGTCGAGATGGGCATGGGTCAGGAGGACCGCCGAGATCTCCCGGGGGTCGAAGCCGAAGGGGTGGCTGTTCTCCTGGCTCATGTCGTCCCGCCCCTGGAACATCCCGCAGTCCACGAGAAACTTCTTCCCCCCGGCAAAGACGAGATGGCAGGAGCCGGTCACGCAGCGGGCCGCCCCATGAAACGAAACGCGCATCATTCCTCCTTCGCCATAAGATTCCTTTTTCTCCGGAAACCGCCTCAGTCTAGCACACTCCGGACCCTTCGGAAACGTAGACAGAGGCCTCCGAGGGCGACGAAAGAATCCGAGGATCCTCCAGGCCAGGGATCAACGGGAGATGCAGCGGTGATCAGACGGACAGCCCGACTTCCTTCCGGGCCTTCCAAACAGGAAAAGACGGGAAAGCCGATCATGCTCCCGCCTGATGGCCCCCCCTTCCGTGAGTTTCACCCTGTTCGAAAGGGCCTTCGACCAGGACCGTTCAGACAAGGGGAAGAGAGCCCGGCCCCGACCCGGATCGATTGAACATGGATAGGAACACGCATCCGCCTCCCCCGATCGGCGCCCCGTCCTCTCCCCCTGCCTCTTTTCGGATGTCTGGCTTTTTCATGAGGCGCCCTTCTCCGGATCGGGCTCGTCATGGGCTTGACGCTCCTCTT
>JAKADN010000040.1 GCA_021820445.1 Nitrospirota bacterium
ATTCTTTCCCTCTCCGCCAGGAAAAAAATTCCCGAATCATCCCCTCTCCGAGAAAACGGGATTTTCATGGAACGGAAAGAGGATGCCGGAGAAATGCGACAATTGAGCGCCATAAAAATGACACCTGGAGGGGAAGCAGTCGGAGCTTAGAGGAATCCGAGGCGGCGGGCCGCCTCGGCAGGGTCGATGCCATCGGCCCAGAGGCGCTCGAACAGACGTTCGTAGGTCCATACGGAGGATTCGGGAAAGGAGAGGGCGAAGATCCGGTCGAGCGTTTCGGGCTCAAGATCCGGATCCGCCAGCCGGGACAGGTCCTCGGAGGAAAGCGTGACGGTTTGACCCGATTTCATGGGAACGGGCATTCCCGCTCTCTTTTCGAGAAGACCGGAGAGGGCCTCCCTTTCTGGCCCGGGGGCCCCGGAAAGATCCACCAGGACGCGGGAGGAATGTCGGGCGAGAAGCAGCCAGGAGGCCTGACAGAGGGGGGAGGAGGCGCGGGAGCATCCCCAAACATAACGCAGGGAGTCGGGAAAAAGAAGCGGAAGAAGCTCCGCGACAAGAGGGAGCGTGTCCTCTCCGACACTCCATCTGTGGAGGCCGGGACGCAGCTCCCGGGTGTTGCGGTCGAGACCCGCGGTTTCAAGGACCCGTCCTGCGCGCTGGGCGCTCAGACGGGAGGGAAGGCCCTGAACCCATTCCCTCAGGTTGGAAGGAGAGGAGATTCCTGCGGAAAGGGCAAGGTCACGGTAGGAAAGGCGCCGAAGCCTTCGGAGGGCGTCCACCAGGGACGGGATCGGATCGGTGTCCATGGGCTCAGTCTACCAGAACGGACTCCATGGGAAAAATGGCCGTTCATCCTCTCGAGCCGGATCCCTTCTCCACAAAGAGGGCCGCAAGGATGACGGCGACGGCTTCATACAGCTCCTTGGGAATCGGATGGCCCGGAGGAACTCTCAGAAGCTTTTCCGAAAGCCCTGCCTCCCGGACCACGGGTATCCGGAGAGACCGGGCAAGGACCACGATCGCCCGGGCGATTTCTCCCTGCCCGGTGACCAGGACAAGAGGGGCTTCATCGATTCCCGGAAGATAACGGAGTGCGATCGAAAGCTCCACCGTCTTCCCGTCCCCCTCCTTCCCGTCATTCCCTCCGAGAATGGGACCGGCCATCGTCATTCTCCTCGATCCGGCTGCTGCGTCCGCCCAGCCGGGCCGAGAACTCGACCCCCGGAAAAACACGCAGACTCTCGACTAGGATCTCCCGCCGACTCTCGAAATGCTTCAGAAAATCCTCCGGGAGATTGCGCCCCTGAAGGGCGATTCCATCCTTTCCCCACAATCCTGTCAGGAGAACTTTCTCCGGGGAAGCGCCTTCCCGGCCCTTCATCCAGGGAATTTCGAGAGTGAAAGCCACCTCTCCCCCGGGGCGGCCGGAGGACGCCTCCCCTCCCCGCGATTCCTCCTCCGGCATCCAGCGGACGGTGAGCGCGATCGTCCGCCCCGGGAAAAAGGCGGGCCATACCGCCACCGGACCGGCCGAGGAAAGGGTGCCGGCACCGGAAACGGCCAGCGCTCCCCCCGTCCGGGCCACGGGTTCGTCGGGCCTGGGCGGTATCGCCGCCAAAAGGCTTCGGGCCGGGAAGAGCGCCTCCTCCCTGTCGGGAAGATTCCCCGGCTGGGGCGCGAGCTTTGGATCTTCGAGATAAAGGACTGAAGGACGTGCGTGAAGAAGCGGGGTGGCGAGGACCACGATTCGCTCTTTCCCCCGGACATTCCAGAGGAGGCGATTCCCGTCCCGCTCCACCTCAAGGGTCACCGATCCGGGAAGGGCTTCCCCCAGAAGCCGCTCCATCTCCTTCCGGAGAGGGGGGGCCGAAAGAACCAGTCGAACGGGGAGGGCGGGAGCGGAATCGAACGACTTCGAGAGAAGGGCCGCGGGAAGGGAAAGGACGATTTTCTGGCCCTGACCTTCCCCCCGGGAAAGGTCCAGGAGTTTTAAGAGAAGCTCGGGAAGGAGGTCCTTCTCCGAGGGAACGACACCTTCGAAGCGCGGCTTTTGTCCAACGGGTTCCATCCCGAAGCCCTCCCCCTCGTCGATTCAGGCCATGACGAAGATCAAAAGCGTGCTCCTAGGAACGTCCGACCTTCTCCATGGAGAGAAGAAACGCCACTTCGCCCTCTGCACGGCCGACAGCGGAGGCGATTTCCGGAATGGAGCGTCCTTCACGGGACAGCCGGAGAACGGTTTCCTTCATCGACTCCTCGCGAGGAGGGGCTTCCCTGGAGGGGAGAATCTCCTCGTCCTCCGGCAGCGGGTACATTTTACCGGTTTCTTCCAAAGGTTCCGGAATATTCTGCCCACTGGCCCGACCGGACGGCGGGATCTCGTCAAGAAACCGCTGGACATCGTAGAAGAGGATGGACAGTTCGGAACGAATTCCCTCGGCCTCCCGGATGAGGCCCTCCAGTCGGCGCCGCTCCCGGTCGAGCGCCTCCGTGGCCTCTCTTTGAGTCTCCCGGGGAGGATCCGGAACCCTGGAGAAGACGACGGGAGCGGGAGGCGTTTGGGTGTCGGAGACATGGCCTCTCAGGCGCTTGAAGGATCGCCTGAGGATCCTGACGCGGACCATCAGAACAACCGCGCTCAGGATCAGCAGGACATCGACAAGTCCCGAAATGATTTCGAATCGTGCCCAGGGCATTCAGTCGGCTCCAGAGACTCAGGCTTCGATATCCAGGCGGTGTCCCAGGGTTCCGTCGCCGGAGCTTTTGGAGACTCCGGCGGACCCGGGAGCGCTTCCTCGCCTTCCCCGCTTCCTTCCCGGAGGATACTCCGTTTTTCCCTCTTTCTCCAGCCCCTCCTCCGGGGACTCTCCCGAGATGACCGGGCGAACGGGTTGAACCTCTGTGGCCGGAGGCGGGACCGACTCCTCCGCCTTCACCGTCTTTTGGGCTCCTTCGGGGGCCCCCTCCTCCTTTTTCTGCTCCCGGACCCGCTCCCCCATCAAGGCCGGGGACTGGGCGATGACTTGCTCGAGACCCACAACAGGCAGAATTCCCATTGTCCTCTCCTCAGATCCTCGGAGCCGGGAGATCGGTCGATGCCGGTGGAGCCGGGGCCGGAAGCGCGGGGGCTCCTGAACTCTCTTCCGCGCCGGAGGCTGCACCCGGGGCTCCCAAGGGTTCGGGGGACGGCAAGGCCTTTTCCGCCCCCTTCAGAATCACGATCTCGACCCTCCTGTTTTTCTGGCGGTCGGCATCGGAGTCGTTCGGAACCAGTGGCCGGTACTGGCTATAGCCGGCGGCGCTCGCCTGGCGAGGATCGACCGGCCCCAGGGCGATCAGCTCCGTCAGAACATTGACAGCCCTCATCGTGGACAGGGCCCAATTATTTTTGTAACGGCCATGGATGGGAACGTTGTCGGTGTGGCCCTCCACCCGGATGGGTCTTTTGGTCTTCGCCAGGATTCCGGCGATGTGCCGGAGCGTCGGAAGCGCCGCCTTGCGCACGGCGGCATGGCCGGAGCGAAACAGAAAGGCCGCCTGGATCCGGATCCGGATTCCCTGGCTCGTCTGGACGACCTTCATCGCCCCGTGGGAGGAGGATCTCTCCTGGATCAGCTGCATGGCCCGGAAAAGAACCGTCCTGACCTGAGGAGAGGCCTTTCCTGGCTGGCTCCGGCTGTGGGGAATGATGATGTGAAGGTTCTGCTGGACCGTCTGGTGGTTGAAGGTGGCCACGATGGCGTGGGAAAGGACCCTGTATTTTCCGGTATTGACCGCCGAGATGGCGTACATCATCACGAAGAAGGTGAACAGGAGGGTGATGAAGTCGGCGTAGGAGACCAGCCACCTCTCGAGGTTTTCATGCTCCTCGTGCTTGGCCTTCTTGGCCATGACGCTCTCCCCTCACTCCCCCGTCGGCTACTTGCCCTTGCGGTAGGTCTGCTCGTACTTGACCCGCTCGGCTTCGTTCAGAAAGCCAAGCAGGCGCTCTTCGATCATCCCGGGATTTTCTCCCTGGCCGATTCCCACGAGACCGTCCACGATGATCTCCCGGATCTTCCCCTCGGTCCTGGCCTTGAGCTTGAGTTTTCCGCCGATGGGAAGGTAGACGAGGTTGGCCGATCCCACGCCGTAGACCGTCGCCACGAAGGCCACCGCAATTCCTTCGGCCAGCTTTGCGGGATCCCCCATGTTGCTCATGACATGGATGAGACCCAGAACGGCTCCGAGAATTCCGATGGTGGGCGCGTAACCGCCGGCCGACTCGAAGACCTTGAAGGCGACCCCCTCCTCCTCCTCGATGTAGTGGGCCTCGACCTCGAGGGCCTCCCGGACCTTGGTGATTTCGGTTCCGTCCATCACCATCCGGACCCCCCGGGCGAAGAAAGGATCGGCCTTGATCTCCGGATCCTCGAGATGGGCTTCGAGCTTCAGGAGCCCTTCCTTCCGGCTCGTCTTCGAGAGGTCCTGGATCTTGCGGATCACAGGCCCCGGATCCCCTCCCTTCGAGATCAGGATTCTCGGAATGAGCTTCAGGGCCTTCATGACAAAGCCCAGGGGAAACTGGAGAAGGGTCGCCCCGAAGGTTCCACCGAAGACGATCATCGCCGCCGTGGGCTGAATGATCGTGGACAGGGGAAGACCTTCCAGGGTGGCGCCCATGAGAATGCCCCCCAGCCCCAGGACCAGTCCGAGGATCGTCGTAATATCCATGCAGATCTCCCGAAGATCGGACGATTATTGGATCAGCGTCTTCCGGCGTCCTTCTGGATCGCCTCCAGAAGCTTGGGAAGATCGAGGAGCACCACCAGACTCTCCCCGAGATGGGCCACGCCGGCCATGACCGCGTCCAGGACGTTCCCCAGGCCGATCCCCTCGTTGTTCTCGATCTTCTCGCGCCCGATCCGAATCACCTGGTAGACCTGGTCCACCGCCAGACCGACCATCAATCCCTCGTGAAAGACCACGATGGTCCGAGCCTCCTCCACATCGGTGGAGGGAGGAGGAAAGCCGAACCGCTTCCGGAGGTTGATCACCGGAAGGATCTTGCCCCGGAGATTCATCACCCCTTCCACGAAATAGGGCGCCTTGGGAACACGCGTCACCTCCGAAATCCGGTTGATCTCGTGGACGTTCATGACGTCGAGGGCATATTCCTCCTCCCCCAGCCGGAAGCTCACGAGCTGGAGAATTCCCTCCCCGAAATCCACGCCCCCCGGAACCCCTGACATCTCACGGGACAACTCCCGCGTCGTCTCTTCCTGATTGCCGAGCGGCGCTATCGCCATTCCTGAACTTTCCATCAGCCTACTCCTGGATTGGTGAACAAGAGGGTCCTCTCAAACCTTGAACCGGGACAGGTAGTCGTTGAGTTCCTCCATCTGTTTCTGGAGACCCTCCCCGGCCTGAACCGCCCCTGAGACATTCTCGACCGTTTCCCGGGCGTCATGGGCCGTCTGGTCGACAACCTGTCCGACCCGCGCAATGGCCTGCGTCTGTTGTCCGGTCGTCTCCGCGATCTGGTTCACCCGGCCTGAGACGTCGGAAGAGGAGGCCACGATCCGGGAAAAGACCTCTGCGGTTTTCTTGGTTTCTCCGATCAGGAGCTTCATTTCCTTCGATCCCCGGTCCATGACCTTGACCGACTGGTCGGTGAGCCCCTGGAGCTGGGAGATCGTCTCGGAGATTTCCCGGGTGGAGCGGGTCGTGCGTTCCGCCAGCTTGCGGACTTCATCGGCGACCACCGCAAAACCCCGGCCCTGCTCTCCGGCCCGGGCCGCCTCGATTGCGGCATTCAACGCCAGGAGGTTGGTCTGCTCGGCGATCTCGTTGATGATGTTGACGATCTGGGAAATCTGGTCCGACCGCTTCCCAAGATCGAGGATCTTTTCTCCGGCCTCGGAAATGACCTTTTCGATGCGGGAAAGTTCCCGGACCATTTCGGTCACCGTCTCGCCCCCGGCGTTGGCCTCCTGACTCGCCCTGGCCGATATGTCGGAGACGGCCCGGGTCACCTTGGCGATGTCCGCCAGGGAGCGGCCCAGTTCGTCGACAGCGGTTTTGGCCGTCTCGATCTGCTGCATCTGGGCCGTGGATTTTCCCCTGATCGATTCGAGCGAAACGATCATGTTCCGGGAGCCCTGGCCCACGATATCGGACTCGTTCGCCACCTTTTTGACGAGATCCCGAAGGTTGTCGACCATCCGCCCGAAATGGTTGACCAGGTCGCCCACCTCATCCCCGGCCGAACTCGCCATGTGCTGGGTCAGATCCCCCTCAGCCGTCTTTCCGATGACCCCGACCAGTTCTCCCAGCGGACGGACGGCGATCATCCGGATCAGGACGACGAGCAGAAGGAGAAGAATCCCGATCGTGGCCAGAGCATAGATCGCCGCCTGAAGTTTGAGGCGGGAGAGATCCCCCTCGAAGGAGGATCTCTCCATGCTGACGCGAAGGACGGCCAGGGTCGGCTCATGGGAGGCATATCCATGGCAGAGGGCGCAGTTTTTTTCGTACCGGATCGGGAAGAGCCTCGTCAAAACGGGCTTCCCGTCAACCACCTGCTTGAATGTCGCCGATTTCGCGTATTTGACGACGGTCGCGAATCGCGGATCTCCCGCCATGTCCCGTTCGGGATGTTTCGGGTGGAGAAAGAAGGATCGCGGGGAGTAGGCCTTGTAATGGCGCCATGCATTGACCTTTTCGATGGCCTCATTGTCGTAGAAGGCCTGGGACCCATCGGGGCGCAGGACCTGGACCCTGACGATCCCGGGGAGCGTCTTCTGGTCGGCCACAAGCTTCTGGGAAAGGGCCGGGGCGTTGATGGAATACATGATGGTGCCAAGACCCCGGACGATCGAGTGTCCCATCATCGTCATCTTTCCGGTCTCGATCCGGGCCAGGTCGGATTTGGCCGACCGGTAAAACAACGTATAGGTTGCCCCAAGCACCAGAACAAGGGCCACAGATGTAGACAGGGCGATCTTGGCCGAAAGTCTTAACCGGACCGATCGTCGCCTTTCGGGACCGCTCACCGATTCCTCCTCGCCTCAAGGGATCAACAGACCTTTTTTCCTCCGGCTCTAGACCCCGGCTTCCAGACGCTCCGGAGAGACCGTGTCGATGGAGGGAGTTCCCCTTTTTGTCCGTATGGAAACATCCTGAAGAATTTCACCCACATCAAGAATGATGACGACCCGCCCGTCTCCCGTGATCGTCGCTCCGGCCAACCCTCTGATCCCGGACAGGATCTGGCCCATCGACTTGATGACGACCTCTTCCTGATAGGGAAGCCTGTCGACGACCAGTCCGAGATTCTTTGACCCAACCTGAACGACCACGACATATTGGCCTTCGGGAATGCCCGCCCCGTCTCCCACATGAGGGACCTTGAACTCGTCCCGAAGACGGATCAGGGGGAGCACCTGCTGGCGGAGATTCAACACCTCGCTTCCCGAAAGGGTCTTGATATCCTTTTCGGTTATTTTTACCGTTTCAACAACACTCGCCAGGGGAATTGCGTAAGTTTCGGCGCCGATGGTCACCATGAGGGCCTGGATGATGGCGATCGTCAGGGGAAGCCGGATGGTGAAGGTGGAACCGGCCCCCTTCTGCGTCGAGATCTCCACGGATCCGTTGATCTTGTTGATGTTGGTCCGGACCACGTCCATCCCCACCCCGCGGCCGGACACATCCGTCACCTTTTCCGCGGTGCTGAATCCGGGCATGAAGATGATGTTGACCGCCTCGGAATCGGTCAGGCGCAGGGCGTCGGCCTCGGTGATGACCCCCTTCTCGACGGCCTTTCTCCGGATCTTTTCCGGATCGATCCCGCGTCCATCGTCGGTGATCTCGATGACGATCGAATTCCCTTCCTGGTACGCAGAAATGCGGACCACCCCCTCCGGATCCTTCCCCTGGGCCACCCGGTCGTCCGGCATCTCGATTCCATGGTCGATGGAGTTCCGGATGATATGGACAAGGGGATCCCCGATCTCCTCGATGACCGACTTGTCGAGTTCCGTTTCCTCTCCGGCCAGTTCGAGGCGGATGCTCTTTCCCATCTTCCGGGAAAGATCCCGCACCATGCGGGGGAATTTGCCAAGGACCTTCTTGATCGGCTGCATCCGGGTCTTGATCACGGCGGTCTGAAGATCGGTCGTCACCCGGTTCAGCTGGGAGATCGCTTCGGCGACCTCCTTGATTCTCCGCTCAAAATCGGTGATTCCGTCGATATCCCCCGAAAGCTTGACGAGGCGGTTCCGACCGAGGACCAGCTCTCCCACGAGGTTCATCACGCTATCGAGACGGCCGATCTCGACCCGGATCGTCTGATCGGACTCTCCCTGGGCCCCCTCCCCTCCCTTCTGGGCTCCCGTCTCCGCATTGGCCGCCTCCTCCCGGGACGCGGCCGGCCGAACGACCTGGGGCATGGAAGCCGGGGCCGGAGGCGGGGCGGACGGGGGCGGAGGGGGGGGCGCCGAAGGGGGGGTCGGGGAAGACGGAACGTCTGCTGCGGGGGGCTCGGACGGAGTGTTTCCTTGTGGAGCCGACGGATGGTCCAGAGCCTGCTCTTCCCGGACCGCCGCCGCCATGTCCCCTTCGGCCGCCCCTTCCTCTCCGGAGCTGCTTTCCGTATGGGTATCCTCTCCCCATTGCAGGAGGAGGTCGAGCTTCATGTTGATGCCCTCGATGTCGACATCGGCCTGCTCGCCGGTCCGGACCTCGTTGACAAGAACCTTGAGGGCATCCATCGCTTCCAGAATGATGTCGACAACGGCGGGCTCGGCACGCATGTTTCCCGTACGAAGCTGGTTCAGGACGTTTTCCGCGTGATGCGCCACCTCGACGATTCTGTTTAAGCCGATGAAGCCCGCCGACCCCTTGATGCTGTGCGCCGTACGGAATATCTCGTTTAAGAGGGTTCTGTCCTCAGGATTGTTCTCAAGCTGGACGAAGTAGTTGTCGAGCCCCTCGAGCATTTCCGAGGCCTCCTGCAAGAAATCCTGGACAATCTCCTTCATTTCGTCGTTGTCGAAGCCTTCGCTCATCGTCCAACCTCCGCCCGTCTCTTTTCAAAACCGTGGAACTATTTTTCCTTGAAGATCTTTTTGACCTTCTCGTCGAGTGTCGCAACGGTGAACGGCTTGACGATGTAGTTGGACACGCCGGCCTTGATCGCCTCGACGATATTTTCCTGTTTGGCTTCCGCCGTCACCATCAGAAAGGGGATATCCTTGATCTGGGGGGTCGCGCGGACCTTACGGAGAAGATCGATCCCCGTCATGTTCGGCATGTTCCAGTCGCTGACGACGAAATCAAATTTCTCGACGATCAGCCGGTCATAGGCCTTCTGGCCATCCTCCGCTTCCTCGATGTTCGTGAAGCCGATCTGGCGAAGGGTGTTCTTGACGATCCGGCGCATCGTGGAAAAGTCATCCACAACCAGAACCTTCATTCCAAAGTCGATCATAGGAACTCCTTCCTGCAACGAATGCCACGGTCAAGCCGGATCTTCTGACCCGGACGCGGATTCGCATCCCGGATCGCCAGTCTCCGGACCTTCCCGACAATCTCTTATCGGACACAATACGACAGTTCTCAACCCCTCGGTTCAGACCATGATCAAAAGCCGTCCGGACACGTCCGGACTGGCCCGGATCAGGCCCCCCTGGAGGCGGAACCTTCCCCCATCGTCGTTCTGAGAATGGATTTGACGGCCCTCAGGGCCTGGGCATGGATCTGGGAGACGCGAGATTCGCTGACCTCCAGAACCTGGGCGACTTCCTTCATCGTCAGCTCTTCGTAATAGTAGAGGGTCAGAACCAGACGCTGCTTTTCCGGAAGGGCATCGAGCGCTTTCGTCAAACGCTCCACGGCATCGACCCGGATCAGATGGGCCAGGGGGTCTTCCTCACGGGTCTCGGGAAGCCGGTCTCCAAGGGATTCCCCTTCGCTTTCCTCCGGCGACAGAAAATCGTCCAGAGACAGGGTCGGATGGGTGTCGACCTCCCAGAGAAGCTGGGCCATCGCCTCGTCGGAAAGGCCCATCCTGCGGGCAAGCTCCTCTTCTTGCGGCTCCCGGCCGAGCTCCTTTTCCAGCGCCTTGCGAACGGACTGGAGATCGGACTGCTTCTCCCGCACAGACCTCGGGACCCAATCCATGGAGCGGATCTCGTCGAGCATGGCGCCGCGGATGCGGTGCTCGGCCATGGTCTTGAATTTGAGACCGCGGGAGGGGTCGAAGCGCCGGGCGCTTTCGACAAGGCTTTGAAGGCCGACGCTGATCAGATCCTCCACCCCGATTTCCGGGGGGAGCCGATGGGCGTATCTCATGGCGTGGTACTTGATCGTCCCCGCAAATTCCTTGATCATCGCCTCATCAAGTTCCACGGTGTTCCCCCAGACCTGAATTCAGAAAGAGCCCCCGGGAAAGGGTTTTCATTCTCCCCGAAACTTCCATCAACACTGATTTTACAATTTGTACATTCTACCGATTTCACAATTAGTTCACAACAACATCATTCCCCTGAGCCTGCCCCGGCAGCGGTCAACCGCTTCATCCACAGACCGATGCCTCCCTCCCCTCCCATCCTGGGTGGACGCGAGAGGAGCGTGCGGACAACCTGCTCCATCCCCTTCGAAAAGGGAGCCCCGGGGAGGATCTCGGCGATGGCCCTCTGGGAACGGACCGCCTGGGTCAGGGAGGGATCGGCAGGAAGGTGACCCGCAAAAGAGAGGGAGAGACCCGGCAGAAAGGAGTCGGCCACCCGCGAGACCAGATCGAAAAGCCCGACCCCTTCCTGCCTGTCCCGGACCATGTTGGCCAGAAAAAGAAAGGGCTTGTCGGGCTGGCGCCGGAAGAGCACCTTCATGAGGGCGAAGGCGTCGGTCCGGCTCGTCGGTTCGGGCGTGACGACAACGATCGTCTCCCGGCTGGCAAGATTGAAGGTCAGGACGTTTTCGGAAATTCCGGCCCCCGTGTCGATGAGGAGGACATCGAGATCGGTGGACAGGTTTTCGAACTCCTCGAGGAGGTGAAGGTTCTGCTCGGGCGTCAGGCTGGTCATCTCCTCGACGCCGGAGGCGGCTGGAAGAATCTGGATTCCTCCGGGACCCTGGACGAGGATTTCGGGGAGGGAGCGATTCCCCATGAGAACGTCCTGAAGGGTATGCTTGGGCCTGATATTGAAAAGGACATCCATGTTTCCCAGGCCGAGGTCGGCATCCAGGACCAGCACCCGCAACCCGAACCGCGTGGCCATGACATAGGCCATGTTCGCCGACACGTTTGTCTTTCCGACGCCTCCCTTGCCGCTGGTGATCGAAATGACCCGGGGGAGATGCGCTCTCGGGTTTTCCTCGGGAGGAGTGCCTCCCCTGCTCCTAAGTCCGGACGCCTGATCCATCGCGACTCCATCCTTCAATCATCCATTGTGCCAGACGGCCTCCATGGGCCAGCTCGATGTCCTCGGGGACTTTTTGCCCGGTCCCGACATAGGCTGTCGGGATCCGGCTGTGGGCCAGCAACGGGTAGAGGGACCCAAGGGTTCCGGTCTCGTCGACCTTGGTCACCACGAGCGCTTCGGGACGAACCTTTGAAAAACGCTGGAGAGTCCGGCTCAGGTCGTCCGACTTTTGCGTCGCGGAGACGACGAGAACCGTTTTGAAGTCCCAGGAAGAACCCGACCTCAAGACCGACAGGAAGGGGTCCATCTCGTCCGTCCCCCCTTCGGACCGGCCGGCCGAATCCACCAGGATGACCTCGCTTCCCCGAAGGTGGGTGATCGCCCCCGAAAGACGGGAGGGACTGCTCACAACCTCGACCGGGACGCCCATCAGATCTCCGTAGATCCGAAGCTGCTCGACGGCCCCTATGCGGTAGGTGTCGAGGTTGACGAGCCCCACGGGACGACGTTGGCGGGCGACGAGCATGGCGGCGATCTTGGCGATCGTCGTCGTCTTTCCCACGCCGGTGGGGCCGGCAAAAAGGACGACCAGGGGCCGGCCGGCCGGCCTCTCTCCCGAAAAGAGGGATCCGGCGACATCGAGCTTCTGGGCGACCAGAAACTGCAGGAGCGACTGAACCTGGGAGGAACTCCAGTCCACCGGCTGGAAGGAGAGAAGGCGAAAGGCCTCCATCAGGTCCTGCCGGTCCTCCTCCGGAAAACCGGAGGCTGCGAGAGTCTTTCCCGCCTCTTCCACAGGATCGAAAGGCGGCTGGGGAGGCGAGAGGAATCCTCCCGACAGGGACCCGATCCTGGCGAGAAGCCCCTGGATCTCGCGCGAAGAACCCGGCCCCCATTCCCGCTCCATCCGGGCGATGACGTCCCGAAGGGCGTCCATCTCGGAGAGGCGGACCCCTTCGGGATTTTCCTCCGGAGGCCCGGGAAGGTCCCTCGCCCAGGGAGGGTCCAGCTGGGGGAGGCCGGCCGTGACGACCACGCCCGGAGCCCCGGGCGTGCCGGATCTCTCGGACTTCCGGGAGGAAAGGATGACGGCGTCCGATCCCAGTTCTTTCTTGACCTTCCTGAGGGCGTCGTTCATGTCGACCCCCTCGAACGATTTGATCATCATTCCTCACGCCTCCTGATATCGTACGACATCCGACGACTGAATCGGAATATCCGGCGGAATCTCCTGGGGAGACAACACGGGAAGAGAGGGGAAATACCGCTCGATGAGCCGCCTGATCCCGAATCGCGCCTGGGGGGCGACGAGCAGGACCCCCTGTACTCCCTTTTTTCCCTGGGATTCGAGAACCCTTCCCAGCGTTGAAAGCAATTTCTGGACCAGCCCGGGATCGAGCGCCAGGGGACGTCCCGTTCCCCCTCCTCCGCCCGAAAGAACCTTCTGGAGCTGCTCCTCCCACCGTGTATCGAGGCTGATGACGGACAGCTGTCTCCCCCGTCCGGACAGGTACGGATTGACGATCGTCCGTCCCAGGGCCTGCCGGACCCCTTCGGCCAGGAGTGTCACATCCTTGGCATCCCGTCCGGAAGCGATCTGGTCCGAGAGAGACTCGAGGATGGTCCGGAGGTCCCGGATGGAGACACGCTCCGACAGCAGGGAGTGCAGAACCGACACGAGGGTCCCGAGCGCGATCTGGCCCGGGACGAGGTCTTCGACAAGCTTCGGATAGTCGCGGGCCAGGGCATCGAGGAGCCTCTGGGTCTCCTGTCGCCCCACAAGCTCGTCGGCGTGGGCTCGGAGAATTTCCGTCAGATGGGTGGCCAGAACCGTCACGGGATCGACAACGGTCAGCCCCGCCCCCTCCGCCGACTCCTGCTGTTCGGAGGAAATCCAGAGGGCCGGGAGGCCGAATGTCGGCTCCTTGACAGGTGTTCCGGGAATCCCTTCAAGGGCTCCGGCCGCGTTCATCGCCAGCAGGGAGCCGGGCTTGAGCTCCCAGCGTCCCACCGGATTCCCCTTGAGAAGGATCATGTACTCCTCGGGCTTCAGCTGAAGATTGTCCCGGATATGGATCGGAGGGACGATGATCCCGAGCTCCCCGGCGAGCTGGCGACGGATCCCCTTGATCCTCTCCGTCAGGTCTCCCCCCGCCCCTCCCTCCACGAGGGACACAAGGCCATAGCCCACATTGATCTCGAGAAGGTCGAGCGAGAGGAACTGTTCGATGTTTTCAGCGGAGGGAGGCGCCTTCGCCTCTTCCTCCTTCCGGGCGCTTTCGGTGCGGAGGCGGGCCTTCCTGACCGACCAGGCGACCCCTCCGATAAGCCCTCCCATCATGAGGAAGGCCAGATGGGGAAGGCCGGGAACGGCCGACAGGAACAAAAGGATCGCGGAGGCGCCCCCCATGGCCCGGCTCCGGGAGAAGAGCTGCTCGCGCATGTCCATTCCGAGTTCGTTGGTCGAAGAGGAGCGGGTCACCACGATCCCGGCCGCCACACTGACGATCAGGGCCGGGATCTGGGCGACCAGGCCTTCGCCGATGGTCAGGAGGGTGTAGACCTGGAGGGCGTCTCCCACCGGCATCCCCATGAGGAGCGTTCCAATGACAAGGCCGCCCACGATGTTGATGACCAGGATCAGAACCGCCGCGATGGCATCTCCCCGGACGAACTTGGAGGCGCCGTCCATCGCCCCATAGAACTCCGACTCACGGGTCAGGTCCTTTCTCCGTTTCCGGGCCTCCTCCTCCTTGATCGCCCCCGAATTCAGATCCGCATCGATGGCCATCTGCTTTCCCGGCAGCGCATCGAGGGTGAAGCGGGCCGCGACCTCGGCGATGCGCCCGGCCCCTCTCGTCACCACGACAAAGTTGATGACGACGAAGATCAGGAAGATGACGAGGCCGACGGCATAGGAGCCTCCGATGACGAACCGCCCGAAGGATTCGATGACGTGGCCGGCCGCCACCGTCCCGTTTTGACCGTGAAGAAGGATGAGGCGGGTGCTGGCGACATTCAGGGAGAGCCGGAGGAGGGTGGCCAGAAGAAGGATCGTCGGAAAGAGGTTGAACTCGAGGATCGACTTCGTGGTGAGTGCGACCAGGAGAATGATCAGGGAAAAGGCGATATTGGTCGAAAGCAGCAGGTCCAGCATCAGGGGGGGGAGGGGAACGATCATGATGGACAAAAGACCCACCACCCCCACGAACACAAAGAAATCGGACGAGCGGCCCTGAAGAAGTCCCTTCATGGTCTACCCCTCCCGGACGGGAGCCGGACCACCGGCCCTCTGGTAGAGGATGGAGAGGATCCGCGCCACGGCCGCATAGAAAGTGACGGGAATCTCACGGTCGAGAGGGCAGTCCCGGTAAAGCCCCCGGGCGAGGGGCGGATCCTCGATGACCGGAACGCCCACCTCCCGGGCCGCCTCACGGATCCGGAAGGCCACCTCGTCGGCCCCCTTGGCAACGACCACCGGAGCCGCCATCGACTCCGGAAGATACTTCAGGACGACGGCGAAGTGCGTCGGGTTGGTGATCACCACCGTGGCTCCCTTGATCTTGGACATCATCCGGCGCCTGGCCATCGCCCTCTGGATCGACCGTATCCGGGCCCGGACCTGCGGGTCCCCTTCCGTTTCTTTCGTCTCCTCCTTGACCTCGGTCCGCGTCATGCGGAGTCCCCGCATCAGGATGAAGCGTTGAAAGAGGTAGTCGGCGAGAGCCAAGGCCATGTAGAGGGGAAGAAAGGCCACGAGGACGAGAAAGGACATCCGGTAGAGCGCCCCGATCATCCGGTGGGGACCGGTCTCGACCAGGGCCGGAAGGGACAGCCAGTTGTTCCTGAGCGCGAAAAACAGGATGAGAAGGGAGAGAACCACCTTGAGGAGGTAGCGGCCCAGCTCTTCGAGAGAGCGAACCGAAAAAAGCCGCTTCACCCCCTGGGAAGGGGAGATGCGGTTCCAGCGAAGGGCGGCGGCCTTGGGACTCCAGACGAAGCCGCCCTGGACCAGGAAAGACGCCACCCCGAAAATGAGAAATCCCAGAAGAAAGGGGAGGGTTGCGCCCATTTCGTGAAGGACCAGTGTCGTGACGAAGGGAGAGATCGAATCCGGTGACACCCGGAGAGTTCCGGCGTGGCTGAAATAGTAGGCCATGTCCGCCTTGAGCCGGTTGACCAGATCGGCCCCGTCGGCGGCCATGAGGATCAGGGAGGCCATCAGAAAGAAAAAGTAGCCGACCTCACGGCTTCGGGCGACCTGTCCTTCCTCGCGCGCCTTTTCAAGGCGCCGGGCGGTCGGCTCCTCCTGTCTCAGCTGGCCGGAGTTGTCGTTATCCGCCATGGCCCGCCATCACCTTCAGAAGATCGTCCAGGGTCCCCCCAAGCCCCCCCATCGACCGGGCAAGGACCGCGCTGAAAAAAGGGAGGCCCAGAAGGGTGAGAAGCAATCCTCCCAGCACCATGACCGGAAGCCCCAGCGAGATGAGGTTCATCTGGGGCATCATTTTCGACAGGAATCCCAGGACGAGGTTCAGGACGAGCCCTCCCACGATGAAGGGGGAGGCGAGAACCAGTCCGAGGGTCATCATTCCCCCGACCAGATGGGTGATCCCCGCAAAATAGCTGTCGGAGAAGCTTCCCCCTCCGACCCGGATCACATCGTAGGAGCGGGCCAGGGTCCAGAGGAGGGCATACTGGGCATTGGTGGCGAGAAAGATCAGAAAGGCCACCTGGGTCTGGAAATTCCCCAGAAGAGGCACCTCCGCGACCCCCAGGGGGTTGATGACGTCCACGATCCCGAAGCCTGCCTGGACTCCGGCAAGCTGGCCCCCCAGTGCAACGGCGGCGAAGATCAGGTAGGCGCAGAAGCCGATCGAGACTCCGACCAGGAACTCCGAGAGGATTTGGAGAAGAAGGGTGTCGTATCCGCTCTCCCGGAAGGGAATGTGCGCCCCCACCAGAGGAAAGAGGAGGGCCGAAAGCGCGACGGCCGCAAGGGCCTTGATGCGCGTCGGAACGGCCCTGGCGTTGAAGGCCGGCATCGCGATCAGCACGCCGCTCGTCCGCGAGAGGATCAGGACGTAGAGCTCCGGATCCCACCGGGAAAGGGAGAAAAGGTGCATGAAGGGGCTGGCGTTCACCGCGTCAGCCCCGGCAACTGGGCAAAGAGCCCCTGGGTGTAGTCCACCATCAGCCGGACCATCCAGGGCATGAGGGCGAGCAGAACGCCTCCCACCGCCGCCACCTTGGGGAGGAAGGAGAGCGTCATC
>JAKADN010000041.1 GCA_021820445.1 Nitrospirota bacterium
GAGCGGATGCGGCTCGAAGAGGAGAAGAAAAGCGCCATCAAGGAGGCCGGAATCCAGGCGCGCGAGGAGGCTCTCCGGATCCGGATCGAAACGGAGGAGGATCTCTCCAGGAAAAAGGGCGCCCTCCAGGAGGCCGAGCAGACCTTCAAGAGCCGGGAGGCCGAACTCGACCAGCTTCGACGCCAGCTTTCCGAGAACCGCGACAGGCTTGAAAAGGACCGCAAAAGTCTTTCCGTCCGGGAACAGGCCCTCGGTCAGAAGGAGGGAGAGCTCCGTTCCATGATGGAGTCCGAGCAGAAGCGCCTCGAGGAGATCGCCTCCCTGACCGTGGAAGAGGCTCGGGAGCGTCTGATGAAGAACGCCGAGGCCGCGATCCGGCCCGAGGTCGCCCGTCTCGCCCAGAAACTGGAGCAGGAGGTCAGGGACCAGGCGGTGAGGAAGGCCCGGGAGACGATGACCCTTGCCATTCAGCGCTACGCCAACGAGCATGTCGCCGAGATCAGCGTGTCGGTCGTCCCGATCCCCTCTGACGATGTCAAGGGACGGGTGATCGGCCGGGAGGGCCGGAACATCCGGGCCTTTCAGGCCGCGACGGGGGTCGACCTCATCATCGACGACACTCCGGATGCCATCATCATCTCCGGCTTCGATCCCCTGCGCCGGGAAGTGGCGCGCCTCGCGCTCGAACAGCTGCTTTCCGACGGCCGGATCCATCCCGCCCGCATCGAGGAAATCGTGGAAAAGGTCCGTAAGGACCTCGATATCTCCCTCAAGGAGGAGGCGGAGAAGCTGGCCTTCGAACTGGGAATCACCGATATCCATCCCGAAATCCTGAAGCTCCTGGGACGGCTCAAGTACCGGACCAGCTATGGCCAGAACAATCTGGTCCATGCGCGGGAGGTGGCCTATCTCTGCCAGATGATGGCCCACGATCTGGGACTCGACCCCCGGATCGCGAAGAGAGCCGGACTTCTTCACGACATCGGGAAGTCTCTCTCCCACGAAGGGGAAGGCTCCCACCCGTCCCTCGGGGGAGAGGCGGCAAAAAAATACGGGGAGTCCTCTCAGGTGATCAATGCCATCATGTCCCATCACGGGGACATCGAGCCCAATTGTCTCGAATCGGTTCTGGTCGCCGCCGCCGATGCCATCTCGGCCGCCCGGCCCGGCGCCCGCCGCGAAAGCATCGACGTCTACGTCAAGCGCCTCGAGAAGCTGGAGACCATCGCGAATTCCTTCAAGGGCGTGGAAAAGTCCTATGCGATCCAGGCAGGGCGTGAGATCCGGATCATCGTGAATCAGGATCAGGTCAGCGACGGGGATCTCCTCGAGATCACCCGGGGGATTGCCCAGAAGATCGAGAACGAACTGACCTATCCGGGACAGATCAAGGTGACCGTGATCCGAGAGAACCGGATCGTTGAGTATGCCCGCTGACCCCTGGGAACCGGGGCCTCCCGTCCGACTCCTTTTCGTGGGGGATGTCTTTGGAAAGCCAGGAAGGGACGCGCTGGCCCGGGGGATCGCCCGCCTTTCCCGGGAGGCCCCCCTTGAGGGGATCTTCATCAATGGAGAGAATCTTGCCGGAGGACGTGGGCTGACCCTCTCGAAGATGGAGGAGTGCTTTCGTCTCGGTGTGACGGCCGTGACATCCGGGAACCATCTTTTCGACCAGAAGGAAGCGGAAGCGCTTCTTTCCTCCGACCTTCGTCTTCTCCGTCCCGAGAATTTTTCCGCCGCCTGCCCAGGGACGGGCCATCGGATCTTCCACCTCCCCTCGGGGTACCGGGTGGGGCTTGCCAATCTCATCGGCCGGACCTTCATGGCCCCCTCCGACTGTCCCTTTGCCGCCTCCGACCGGATTCTTTCGGATTTTGAAAAAAGCCCCGACCCTCCTGACTTCATTGCCGTCGACATCCATGCGGAGGCGACCGGAGAGAAGCAGGCCCTCGCCTTTCATCTGGACGGGCGCGCGGACCTTCTCTACGGGACCCATACGCATGTCCAGACCAATGACCTGACCCGCTATCCAGGGGGGACATGGTTCCTGGGGGACGTGGGGATGACGGGGCCCCGATGGTCGATCGTGGGGGCGGATCCCGCCTCCGCCCTTTCGAAGTATCGGACTATGGTTCCGCGACCGTTCCGCGTCGCGGAGGGAGAGACCCTTTTCTGC
This sequence comes from Nitrospirota bacterium, assembly GCA_021820445.1. GTDB lineage: Bacteria > Nitrospirota > Leptospirillia > Leptospirillales > Leptospirillaceae > UBA4572. The sequence continues at coordinate 2,177 of JAKADN010000041.1, forward strand.
GCGCTTCTGGTGACGGTGGGCCGACCGGATCGTCCGGGAGGCCGGAGGGGGGATGTCGAGGTGACGCTTCTCCGCGAAACCGATGGAGGAGGGTCTTGAAGGAGGAGGGGAGCGGCGGAGGGATTGCGAAGAGCGTAACCGTCTACACGGTGTCGGAGCTTGCGGGAACGATCAGGCTGGGGCTTGACCAAATCTTTCCCGGGCTTCTCGTGGTCGAGGGCGAGCTTTCGAACGTCAAGCTTTCACAGCCGGCGGGCCATTACTACTTCACCCTCAAGGACTCGGCCTCCAGCCTGCGAGGCGTCATGTTCCGGGGCGCCTCCCGGTCGCTCACCTTCGTTCCGGTGGACGGGCTGAAGGTGGTGCTTCGGGGGCGACTCACCTACTACGAACCCCGCGGCGACATCCAGATCGTGGCCGAGACGATGGAACCGGCCGGTCTGGGGCTGTTTCACCTCGAATTCCGGCGGGTCCGGGAGATCCTCTCCCGGGAAGGGCTCCTCAGCCCGGAACGAAAGCGCCCTCTTCCTCCCATGCCCCGGAAGGTGGCCCTGATCACCTCTCCCCAGGGCGCGGCGATCTGGGACTTCCTCCGCATCGGCGATCAGCAGAACCGCCTGGTTCCCATCGTCGTGGTTCCCGCCCGCATGCAGGGGGCCGAGGCGGCTCCCGAGATCATCCGGGCCCTGTCCCTGGTCGGGTCTCTGCCTGGAGTCGATCTGGCCGTGATCGCAAGAGGGGGAGGATCGGCAGAAGATCTCTGGATCTACAACCGGGAGGACCTGGCCCGGGCCATTCTGGCCTCGCCCGTTCCGGTGGTGACGGCGATCGGGCACGAAGTGGACGTGACCGTGGCGGACCTGGTCGCCGACCTGAGGGTCGCGACTCCGACGGAGGCGGCCAAGAAGGTGTTTTTCGACGCTCACGTCCTTCTCGGGCTCATCGATCGATCGCGCAAAAGGCTGGGCGAGCTGATCGTCGGCCGCAAGGGACGGGAGTCCGTGCGTCTCCTGGCTTTCCGGATCGCGACCGGGACATTGTCCCGGCGCCTCTCCCGCGCCCATCTCGGTGTTGTCCGGGCCCAGGACCGGCTGACCGCCAGGGTCAGGGACGGCTTGACGAAAAGAAGCGGGGATCTCGCCTCCCTGAAACCGCGGGTCATCCATCCCTACCGGAGGCTGGCCGGGCTTCTGGGAAATGTCGCAGGTCAGCGCGAAACCATGGTCCGGATTGTCCGGGAGATCCTGGGAAAGGCCCATCTCGACCATGCTCTTTGCTCCCGCCCGCTTTACCGGGAGGATCTGATCGGAGCGGGACCCAGGCGCCTTGAGATCAGTCGACGACGGTTTGGCCTCGTCTCCGGCATTCGCCGATCCCTCGGAGCGGCCCGGGAGCGTCAGGCCCTGCTGTCCGTTCTTTTGCGGGAATCGGATCCCGAGCGTCCTCTCGAGAGGGGCTTTTTCATCCTGGAGAGGGAGGGGGGACGGGGACTGGCATCGGCGGAGAATCTCCCGGTGCGGGGAGAAAGGCTTCGGGCCCGCTCCCGGGGCCTTGCGATGGAGCTTGAGGTGGACGCCGTGTGGCCGCTGGGGGAGCGGAAAGACGGGAACGAGGAGAGGGAGGATCTCTGATGGGAAAGGCAGGCAAGGAACAGCCGGAAGCAGGAAAGGATCCCGTCCTTTCCTTCGAGGACAAGATGAAACGGCTGGAGGAGATCGTCCGGATGATGGAGCAGGGGGACCGTCCCCTGGAGGAATCCCTTCGCCTCTTCGAGGAAGGGGTCCGGCTGTCGTCGGAGTGCCAGTCCATGCTGGAAGATGCGGAGCGCAAGGTCACCACGCTCCTTTCATCGGGACGGGAAGGTGACGGAGAAGGCGTCCGGGAGATTCCTTTCCGGACGGACTAGGAGCGGGAAGAAGCGGGTCGAGGACATCAGGAGAAAGGACCTCTTTTGGACATCAAGAATTATCTGAATCATCAGAAGGAGCGGGTGGACAAGGCCCTGGATCTTCTCTTCAGGGAGGAAACGGGTCGCGCTTACGGCCGTCTCGCCGAGGGGATAAGATACAGCCTTCTGGCGGGAGGAAAGCGCATTCGTCCGGTCCTTGCCCTGGCGACCATCGAGGCGCTTGGAGTCCCATCGGACCCTCTCGTTCCGCTGGTGCTTCCCCTCGAGTTGATCCACACCTACTCCCTGGTCCACGACGATCTTCCGGCCATGGACAACGACGATCTGAGACGCGGCCGGCCCACGAACCATGTCGTTTACGGGGAGGCGGCCGCCATCCTCGCCGGGGATGCACTTCTGACCCATGCATTTACCCTGCTTTCCGATCCTGTGTATGATAGTATCCTGCCCGGTTCCCGGAGGCTTCCGGTGATCCACGAACTCTCGGTGGCTTCGGGAATCGCCGGAATGGTGGGGGGACAATTTATGGATATCGTCTCCGAAGGGAAGTCCCTGAGCCTCCCCGAGCTCGAGAGTCTTCACAGCCACAAGACGGGAGCCCTTTTGCGGGCTTCAGTCAGGGTGGGCGCTCTCCTGGCGGGTGCAGGGGAGAAAGAGTTGCGGGATCTGACCCGCTATGGGGAGGCGATCGGCATCGCCTTCCAGATCGCCGACGACCTTCTCGATGTGGAATCCACCGCCGAGGAGATGGGAAAGGCGACCGGAAAAGACGCCGGAAAGCACAAAAATACCTATCCTGGCCTTGTCGGCGTCAAGAAAGCCAGGAGTTTGGCAGAGGAAAAATGCAGGGAAGCCCATGATTCGGTGGCCCTTCTTGGCGACAGGGGGGAGCCACTTCGGGAGATTGCTTCCTATATCATAGAAAGAAGGAACTGATGGGATCTTTGCTCGAAAACATCAAGGGACCGGAGGACGTCAAGGCGCTTCCCGAGGACAAGCTTCCCGTCCTGGCCCAGGAAATCAGGGACGAGATGGTGCGGGTCCTGTCCGGGATCGGAGGCCATTTCGGTGGCGGGATGGGCGTGGTCGAGCTGACCCTGGCCCTTCACAGGATCTTCGATACGTCCCGCGACCGGATTGTCTGGGATGTTGGTCATCAGGCCTATCCCCACAAAATGCTGACGGGGCGTCTTTCGTCCCTTCCGACCATCCGCCAGTGGAACGGGCTGTGCGGCTTCCCGAAGAGGGAGGAGAGCATCCACGACGCCTTCTCGGCGGGCCACGCGGGAACATCCGTCTCGGCCGCCCTCGGAATGGCGGAGGCGCGGGATCTCCTGGGAGATTCCTACCATGTCATCGCCGTCGTCGGGGACGGATCCCTGACGGCCGGGATGGCGATGGAGGCCCTCAACCAGGCCGGGGCCCGAAAGAAAAAACTTTTGGTCATCCTGAACGACAACAATCTGTCCATTTCGGAAAACGTGGGGGCCCTTTCCTCCTATCTGGCGCGCCTCTCCGCCGACCCCGCCATCGACCAGATGCGCCGAAAAACCGGATCGCTCTTGCGGGACATCCCCGTCATCGGCGATTCGGTGGCCCGGTTTGCCAAGGCCGCCCATGGGCAGGTCGTGGGCATGATTTCGCCTCCGGGGCTCTGGTTCGAGGAGATGGGGCTTTCCTACATCGGGCCGATCGACGGCCACGACCTGCCGCTCCTGATCGACACGATCGGAGCCCTGAAAGATCGGGAGGGGGCCGTTCTTCTCCATGTCCGCACAATCAAGGGGAAGGGGTATCCTCCCGCCGAAAAGAGTCCCATCGCCTTTCACGGAGTCCCCCCCTTCGATCCGGAGACCGGGGCCTTCAAGAAGAAGGCCGGGGGGAACCCTGCCTATACAAAGATCTTCGGCCAGGCGATGATCGAGATGGCCCGGGAGATTCCCGAGCTGTTCGCCATCACGGCGGCCATGCCGGAAGGAACGGGGCTCACCGATTTCGGCAAGCTCTATCCCGAGCGTTTTGTGGACGTGGGCATCGCGGAGCAGCACGCCGTGACGCTGGCCGGAGGAATGGCGGCCCAGGGGGCCCGTCCGGTCGTCGCCATCTACTCGACCTTCCTGCAGCGGGCCTATGACCAGATCGTCCACGACATCTGTCTCCAGAATCTCCCGGTGGTCTTTGCGATGGATCGCGGAGGGCTCGTGGGGGAGGACGGTCCGACCCACCACGGCGTCTTCGACATCGCCTACCTCCGCCATATCCCCAATATGACGGTCATGGCCCCGAAGGACGAGAACGAGCTCCGTAAAATGCTCTGGACGGCGCTCCACCATCCCGGTCCGGTGGCCGTCCGGTATCCGAGAGGCGAGGCCCTGGGGGTTCCTTTGGACTCGGGCTTCGAGCTTCTTCCGATCGGAAAGGCCGAACTTCTCTCGGAGGGGCGGGACATCGTCTTCCTGGCCTACGGATCGATGGTCCCGGTCGCCCAGAAGGCGGTGGAAATCCTTCGCCGGGAGGGAGTCGACGCCGGACTCGTCAACATGCGTTTTGCCAAGCCGCTCGACAAGGCGCTCCTCCTCCAGCTGGCGCACACGACCTCCCTCTTCGTCACCGTCGAGGAGGGGACGGTCCTCGGAGGGCTTGGGTCGGCCGTTCTTGAATTTCTGTCGGCGGAGGATCTAGCCGGGCGGGTTCGGGTTCGTCTTGCGGGTATCCCCGACCACTATGTGGAGCATGGGGCTCCCGGCATCCTCAGGGACTCCGTGGGGTTGACCCCCGAACACCTGGTGGAGCTGGTGCGAAAAAACCTTCAGTCTCCCGTTTGCTGACGGAGGTCGGGGGAACGGATTGAAGGAACGGCTCGACGCCATCGTCCTTCGCAAGGGCTGGGCCTCCTCCCGGGAGGAGGCGGCCCGGCTGATCGGGGAAGGAAGGGTTCGGGTGAATGCCCTCGTCCGGACCGATCCGACGATTCGGGCGGAGTACGACAGGGTCGAATATGAACCGGTGGAAAAGGAGGCGCGCTTCGCCGGCCGTGGGGCCCTGAAGCTTGAAGGGGCGCTGGACTTTTTCTCTCTTTCCCCGGCCGGACAAAGGATCGTCGACCTGGGGGCCGCCACGGGAGGGTTTACCGACTGCCTTCTTCGGCGCGGGGCCCTTTCCGTCAGAGCCGTCGACGTGGGGCACGGCCTGATCGACGCCCGGCTCCGGGCCGATCCGCGTGTGGTCGTGGTCGAATCGGCCAATGTTCGATTCCCGGGCGCCTGGATGCCCGCCGATCCCGTCGACGGGGTCGTGGCGGATCTTTCCTTCATTTCCTTGAGCCAGGTCTTGGCCCAGGTCGCCACGATCCTTCGGGGCGGCGGGTGGTTTCTGGGGCTTGTGAAACCCCAGTTCGAGGCCTCTCCGGACCAGGTGGAAAAAGGGGGGGTCGTCCGTGATCCGGGGGTGCGCAAGGGGCTATTGCGACGGTTCGTGGCCGATCTGGCCCGTGAAGGGGCCACTCCCGGAGGACTCTGTCCTTCCGGGATCAGGGGACGGAAGAAGGGGAATCAGGAATATTTTTGTCTTGCGTGGTGGAAGGGGCTCTCTTGAAGATCGTTATAGGCGGGGGAGCAGGTTTTATCGGAGCCCCCCTGGGCCGGGCGCTTGTCGCGATGGGCCACAAGGTGACGGCGGCCGACAATTTGTCCACGGGGTTCCGGAGCTCTCGCGACAAGGAGGTCGAACTCGCGAAGGGGGACATCGACCAGCCCCGTTTTTTGGCCCGGATCTTTGATAAGGTGCGGCCGGATCTCTATGTTCATCTCGCCGGCCAAAAGGATGTCGCGGCCTCCTGGGAGGATCCGGCCACCGATTCGGCCAAGACTGTCGGAAGCTTTCTGGGGGCGCTTGGGGCCTGCCGGACCACGACTGTCCCCCGGGTTCTCCTGGTCTCGACCGGAGAGGTCCTGACCCCTCCGGAAGGGGGCGAAGAAGGCCCCCTCGATCCGCTGATGCCGGTCCGTCCCCTCTCTCCCTACGGGGCCTCCCATGCGCTCTGCGAGTTCTACCTCGACAGCTTTTCCCGCCTTCTTCCCATGAAGACCTTGATCGCACGTCTGGCTCCGGTTTTCGGTCCCGGGCAGACCACCGTCGGGGAAGGGGGGCTGATCGGGCTCGCCATCCGGCAGACTCTCCTGAAAAGTTCCCAGAATCCTCCCGCGATTCCCGGGAACGGGCGGCGGATGAGGGACTACATCTTCATCGACGATGCCGTGGAGGCCCTCCTCCATCTGATCATCAAGGAGAAGGAGGGTCTCTTTCATGTCGGCTCCGGGATCCTCCAGAGCGACCGGGACATCTTCCTGTCTGTGGGAAAAGTGCTGGGAACCACCTATCCCGTCCACTACCAGCCCAATCCGTTTCCGGAGACCGAGGTCAGGGCCCTGGGCCACGACCGTCTGACCCTCGAGACGGACTGGACGATGGAGGTCCCTTTTCAGGAGGGGATCGCCCGAACGGTGGATTTCTTCAGAAAGGCCATCCAGTGACGATCGACCTGGTCATCGTGACCCACCCGGACCCCTCGGGGGCGAGGGCTCTTGTGGACCGGCTCGTCCGGGAGCACCGGATCGCCTGCGGCCATATCCTCCCTCCGGGCACCTCGGTCTTTTTTTGGGAGGGAGAGGTGCGGACGGCGGAAGAAGTGACCCTTGTCCTGAAGACGGTGCCGGAAAATCGTGCGGAGGTTGAACGGGAAATCCGGAGGGAGCATCCTTATTCGGTTCCGGAAATCCTTTTTGTTTCGGTCGATCATGGAAGCGCGGACTATCTTTCCTGGGTCAGGGAAACCTGCTCGGGCCGTCCGGGAAAGGATTAAGGTGTCACGTCTCAAGAAAACGGTTACGATCACAATTCTCCCTGGCGTGACCGAGAAGTCCCGGCAATGGACCGTCCCCCGATGGTCGATCTACCTTTTTCTGGGGGGGATCTCCCTTCTTTTCACGGGGGTCCTCTTCCTGATCCTTTTCTACAGTTACGAGACGAAGAAGTTCATGGCGCTCCAGAGCATCCAGGAAGAGACACGCGTCCAGAAGGAACACCTCGAGCATTACCGGAAGGAGCTCGACTCCATCGAGGCCCAGCTCTCCGAGGTAAACAATCTCGATGTCCAGATCATGAACATGGTGGCCAAGGGCGCCCCGGATGTCCATCCTCCCTCCGCGGAGGCCCCCCCCGAAAAAGACAAGCCGTCCCCCTACGGAAAGAAAGAGTCGATGGACGGGGACACGGCCCGTCCCGAACCGCTTCCCTGGAGTTATGACGCGGCCGACAGGGTTCTCGGAACCCCGGTCGCCGGATGGGTTGTCTCCACCTTCGGGAAGAGGGCCGGCCCGATCGGAAACGGAGAGGAGTTTCATCCCGGTCTCGACATCGCCCAGGAAGAAGGGGTCACTGTCCATCCTCCTGCGCGCGGAGTGGTCATCCTGACCGACCGGACGCCCGATTACGGCAACTATGTCGTCGTCTACCACGGCCTGGGTCTGTCCTCCCTGTTCGCCCATCTCGACCAGATCGATGTCGTCCTCGGCCAGTCCGTCGACAGGAATTCCCAGATCGGAACGATCGGCCTGACGGGGCTGACGACCGCGCCCCATCTCCATTACGAGCTCCGGGAGTTCGGGCATCCGGTCGATCCGCGCCAGTATTTTGATGAGAGTCTCCTGACCGGCGGCCGATAGGCCCGTCCCTTCCTGAGGGATCCTGTCGATTCTTCCTGTTCGCACGTTTTGGATCCATGTTTTTTTGAGAGGAGATTGTCCCATGTTCAAGTCCCTTGTCCGGTCGTTCTTTTCCAGTCGAAATGACAGGGAGATCCGGAGGGTTTCCAAGATTGTCGAGGCGGTCAACGCGCTCGAAGAATCCGTGTCCCGCCTGTCCGATGAGGAGCTGTGCTCCCGGACCGCCCAGTTCCGGGCCCGCCTGGCCAATGGAGAAACCCTCGAGGCGCTCCTTCCCGAGGCCTTTGCCGTGGTAAGGGAGGCCGGCCGGCGCGTTCTCGGAATGCGCCATTTCGATGTGCAGATCATGGGCGGAGCCATCCTTCACGAGGGTCGGATCGCGGAGATGAAGACCGGAGAGGGGAAAACGCTTGTCGGAACGCTTCCGGTCTATCTGAACGCGCTGGAGGGGAAGGGCGTTCACGTCGTGACGGTCAACGACTACCTCGCAAAAAGGGATTCGGCCTGGATGGGAGAGCTGTACCAGTTTCTGGGGATGTCCGTCGGCCTCATCCAGCACGACATGCCGGACGATCTGAGGCAGAAGGCCTATGGCTGCGACATCACCTACGGGACGAACAACGAGTTCGGATTCGACTATCTTCGCGACAACATGAAGTACGAGATCGACCAGTTCGTCCAGAGGGAGCTCAACTTCGCCATCGTCGACGAGGTGGACAGCATCCTGATCGACGAGGCGAGAACCCCCCTGATCATTTCGGGCCCCTCGGAGGAGTCGACCGATCTTTACGAAAAGGTCGACCGGATCATTCCCCAGCTCCGCAAGGGAGACCATTTCACCGTGGACGAGAAGCACAAGACCGTCTCCATGACGGAAGAGGGATCGGATCTGGTCGAATCCCTCCTCGACGTGGGCAACCTCTACGAGCTTCGCAACATTTCCTATGTCCACCACCTGATGCAGGCCATCAAGGCCCACCATCTGTACAAGCGCGATGTGGACTATGTGGTGAAGAACGGAGAGGTCATCATCGTGGACGAGTTCACCGGGCGTCTGATGACCGGACGCCGTTGGGGAGAAGGTCTCCATCAGGCGGTGGAGGCCAAGGAGCGGGTCAAGATCCAGATGGAGAACCAGACCCTGGCCACCGTCACCTTCCAGAACTACTTCCGCATGTACAAGAAACTTTCGGGGATGACCGGAACGGCGGATACGGAGGCGACGGAGTTCCACAAGATCTACAACCTCGAAGTCATCGTAGCCCCCCCTCACAGAAAGATGATCCGAATCGATCTCCCGGACCAGATCTATCGCTCCCAGAAGGAAAAATACGATGCCGTCGTTCTCGACATCGTCGAGCGCCACGCGGTGGGGCAACCGGTTCTCGTCGGGACCGTTTCGATTGAAAAATCCGAATACATCTCCCGTCTTCTCAAGGAAAAAAACATTCCCCATGAAGTCCTGAATGCGAAGTTCCACGAAAAGGAGGCGGAGATCGTGGCCCAGGCCGGTCGCCTGGGAAAGGTGACGATCGCGACGAACATGGCCGGCCGCGGAACCGACATCCTTCTGGGAGGAAACGCGGAGTATCTTTGCAATGCGCAGATCCGCAGCCGGGGGGAGGAGATCTCGGAGGAGGACCGGGAAAAGCTCCTCTCCGAGCTGGAGGAGGCCTTTCGCAAGGAACGGGAAGAGGTCATGCGCCAGGGAGGCCTCCATATCATCGGAACGGAGCGCCATGAAAGCCGCCGCGTTGACAACCAGCTCCGAGGCCGGGCGGGCCGACAGGGAGATCCGGGTTCCTCGCGGTTCTATCTCTCCCTGGAGGATGACCTCATGCGGATCTTCGGGGCGGACAAGATCAAGGGGCTGATGGAGAGGATGGGTGTCGAGGAGGGGGTTCCGATCGAGCATGCCTTCGTGACGAAGGCCATCCAGAATGCCCAGAAGAAGGTCGAGGCCTATCACTTCGACATCCGGAAGCAGCTTCTGGAGTACGACGATGTGATGAACCAGCAGCGCCTGATTTTCTACGAGCTCAGAAAGCGGGTCTTGAGAGCGGAGGCCCTTCGCGACCTGATGCTCGAGTGGGGCAGCCGGGTCGTGGAAGAACAGATCGTGACGGTCATCCCCGAGAAAGCCTACCCGGAAAGCTTCGACCTCGAGGGTGTCGTTTCCCTCGTGGCGGAGAAAACCGGACTCGTATTAAATATCGACGAGCTCAGGGATCTCGGAATCGATGCCCTGCTGGATCATGCCATTGCCCGGTATGAGGAGTTTCTGTCCGGCCGGGAAAAGGAATTCGGGGACGAACCCTTCCAGGCCATCATCCGTTACGTGACCCTGCAGACGCTGGACAACCTGTGGAAGGACCACCTTCTCAAGATCGATCGCCTCAAGGAAGGGATCGGACTCCGGGGGTACGGGCAGAAAGATCCTCTTGTGGAGTACAAGAGGGAAGGCTTCGATCTCTTCGAATCCTTCGTGGGGGAGGTTCGGGAAAACGTGATTCAGATCCTCGGGACGATCAGGGAAGCGGAGGAGCCGGAAATGATCGAGGCACCGCCGCTCGAGGCCCTCGACTACTCCTACCCCGATGAGACGGGTGTTCCCGTCTGGGAGAACGAATCATCTGCGCCGGCTCTCTGGGGAGGCATCCCGGTGGGAGACGGGACACTCCGGGAGGAGACGGCGACGGTGCGAAAGGAACAAAAGATAGGCCGGAATGATCCCTGTCCCTGCGGGAGCGGGAAAAAGTATAAAAAATGTCATGGCGCCGAATAGGAGCTGTCCGATTTCGGAGTGATGGCTCTGAAAAGAGCGGTGCCCGCGGGGCATCGGGTACCGCTCCCCCGGGCCGTCGGAGCCCGTTGGAGCCCTTTGGAGCCCTTTGGAGCTTAGTTCGCAGGGCCATTCTGAACCCGGGCTTTTGGGGATCCTCCACTTCTCCCGAAGTTCAGTGAGCGGAGGATCCGCTGACCCTCCCTTCCCCAACCGTTGCTTCGGCCGATGAAAGACGTCCTTTCTTCTGTCCCTCCCGTCCCCCACGACCTTCCCTGGTCTCTCCCTGAAATCTTAAACCTCTGAGCCCCTCCAGACCGGGTCGATTGAGTCCCGCCGACGGAAGCAATCCTTCCAGCGGCGCCGGAGGATTCCTTTGAGCTCTCTATTGATGAGAGCCCCGGTCGCAGAAAGTCAGGAGAATCGGGAAGGTTTTGTTCGGTTCAGATGGATTTTCCTGTAATTTTCAGTTGACAAAATGGACACTCAAAAATAGAATGGTAGGACAAATCGATCCAGATAAAGATTAAATCTCTAGGATTTTCAGGGCTCCGAAAAAGCAAAGCCGGAGGGTACTCATGTTTTCTCTTTCCCATCCCGACCATTATATTCCGATCCTGATCTTCCTGTTGATCGCGATCGGATTCGGGGCCGTCTCACTTCTGGTGGGGCGTCTGATTCGTCCCAACAATCCCTATCGTGACAAGGACGCTCCTTACGAGTGCGGGGTGCCTCCCATCAACGATGCCCGGGAAAGAATCTCGATCAGATATTACGTCATCGCCATGCTCTTCCTCATCTTCGATGTGGAAGTCGTTTTTCTCTATCCGTGGGCGGTCGACTTCCGGCGGCTTGGGCTTTTCGGGCTCGTCGAAATGCTCATTTTTCTCGTGATTCTGATCATCGGATATGTGTATGCCTGGAAAAAGGAGGCGCTCGAATGGGAGTGATCCACCACAAGGACGGCGAGCTCTCCGTTGTCACCATGAAGTTGCAGGATGCCGTCAACGATATCGTCAACTGGTCCAGGAAGTCGGCGCTCTGGCCGATGACCTTCGGGCTTGCCTGTTGTGCCATTGAAATGATGGGCGCGGTGGCGTCGCGATTTGACATCGACCGATTCGGGGCCGGGGTCTTTAGGGCCTCCCCCCGTCAGTCGGACCTCATGATCGTGGCGGGCACCCTGACCCGAAAGATGGCCCCCGTCGTCCGGAAGATCTACGATCAGATGCCGGAGCCTCGGTACGTCATTGCAATGGGGTCCTGTGCCACAAGCGGAAACATCTACGACAGCTACAGCGTCGTTCAGGGCGTGGACCGGTTGATCCCGGTCGATGTCTATGTTCCCGGTTGTCCGCCCCGCCCTGAAGCCCTGTTGGATGGTCTCATCAAGCTTCAGGAGAAAATCATGCAGGACAAGCCGGTCTTCCGGAATTAGGTAAGGAGAGAATTTCATGCATCCAGTGGCAGAATCCCTCCGCCGAAGATTTCCCGACGTTGTGACCGGTTCTCGGGAAGCTTTGGGCGATTTGACGGTTTACCTTCGGGAATCGGGGGCCCTCGATGTCTTTCGGGCCCTGCACGACGATGAGGAGTTCCGCTACGACTATATCGTCGATGTGACGTCGGTCGACTACCCGATGGATGCCGATCGATTCGAGGTCGTCTACATTTTGTATTCCATTCCGAGACGTCACCGGATCATGGTGAAGATTCGCGTCCCCGAAAGCCATCCCGTTGTCGATTCCATCGTCTCCATCTGGCGGGGAGCGGAGTTTATGGAGCGTGAAGTTTACGACATGATGGGCATCCAGTTCAGGGGCCATCCGGATCTGAGGCGAATCCTCATGCCGGACGACTATGACGAGGGATACCCCCTTCGGAAGGACTTTCCTCTGGTCGGAAAAGGCTGGAGGGATGACTTTTCGTTCGTTCCGAAGTATTTCGAAAACCTCCCGCCCCTCCCCGAGGGAAGAAAATAACGCCGAATAATCTCAGTTGCGTCTGGGTCTGGACAGGATAGAGGAAAGGGGTCGCTCTTGGAGTCAATGGAAAAAGAGGGGGTTCGGAGCAGTCAGGAAACGCAAGAGCTTGAGCGGCGGGAGATCACCCTGTCCACTCTCAGGCAGGCGGTTCTGAACGGACTCGACTCCTCCATCAAAACCGACCAGTTCCTCCTGAACATGGGTCCGCAGCATCCCAGCACCCACGGAGTGTTGCGCGTTCTTCTCGACCTTGACGGGGAGAGGATCAAAAAGGCCGTTCCCGATCTCGGATATCTCCATCGCGGCACGGAGAAAATCGCCGAATACAGGACCTACAACCAGATCATTCCCCTCACGGACCGGCTGGACTACGTCTCGGCGATGGCAAACAACTATGCCTTCGTCAGGGCCGTCGAAAAACTCCTTCAGCTCAAGGTTCCCGAAAGGGCGGAATTCATCCGGACGATCGTGGCGGAAGTCCAGCGGATCGTCAACCACCTGTTCTGGCTCGGGACGCAGGCCCTGGACATCGGGGCCATGAGCGTCTTCTTTTATACCTTCCGGGAGCGGGAGGTCCTTCTCGACCTCTTCGAAAAAATGTGCGGGGCGAGGTTGACCACCAATTACTACCGCGTCGGCGGGGTCGAGGGGGATCTTGAACAGGATGTCATCGACGCCCTCTACAAATTCGTCGACACCTTTGAGCCGCACATTCTCGAGTACAACACCCTCCTCGAACACAACAGGATCTGGCTGGCCCGTACAAAGCACATCGCCGTCATCACCGGAGAGGATGCCATCAACTTCGGCCTCTCGGGACCAACCCTTCGCGGGTCGGGAGTGGACTATGACCTGCGGAAATATGAGCCCTATGGCGCCTACGACCTTGTCGATTGGACGGTCCCCCTGGGGCAAAACGGGGATATCTACGACCGGTATTGGATACGGATCGAAGAGATGCGCCAGAGTGCAAGCATCATCCGGCAGTGTCTGGACAAGCTGCCATCAGGTCCCTTCATGACCGATGACCACAAGGTCTCCTTCCCGCCAAAGGGACGGGTCATGCACAACATGGAGACCCTGATCCATCACTTCCTCCTGGTCGTGGAAGGATTCAAGACGCCACCGGGGGACACCTACTGCGGCACGGAGACCCCCAAGGGGGAGCTCGGTTTCTATATCGTCAGTGACGGATCCGGCAAGCCCTACCGGATGAAGATTCGTGCCCCGTCATTTGTGAACATGGGGGCGTTCGACTTCATGGCAAGAGGATACATGATTGCGGATATCGTGACGATTTTCGGGACCTACGATATCGTCATGGGAGAGTGCGACCGATAGACGGTTCGCTGAACGCGAATAACGGATCATTGCCGGCACAGCCGGTTGCATGATGAGTCCCCTGTCCGGGACAACCCGGGACCGGGGTCACAATCTTCCAAACTAGGGTTCGTCCGGGGAGAAGGCAAGATGGCTAATACGGAACACGGCGCATCCATTGTGATCAACGAAGAAGAAATTGACCAGATATGCGAAGAGTTTGGAAACCGCGAAGGTGCGGTCGTCCAGATCCTTCAGACGATTCAGGAAAAGTACGGATATGTTCCCGCCGAAGTCCTCGAGCGGGTAGGGGAGGATCTCGGTATCCCCCACAGCAAGATGTTCGGGGTTCTGACCTTCTATTCCCAGTTTTACCAGGAGCCACGGGGCAAATTCATCCTCAAGGTCTGCGTGGGAACCGCCTGTCATGTTCGGGGGGCGGGTCTGCTGGTCGACAAGATCAAGGAAAACCTCCATATCGAAGCCGGTGAGAATACGGAAGACATGATGTTCACTCTTGAGCCGGTTGCCTGTCTCGGCTCCTGCGCCCTGGCTCCGATGGCCATGGT
>JAKADN010000042.1 GCA_021820445.1 Nitrospirota bacterium
ATTTCGGAGGCGACGTCGAGTCCGTCGGATTCGGAGGAGATGGTGCCGATGCTGCCGGGAACCACCGGAACCCCGGCCTCCCGCATCAGCGCCTTGGCCCGGGCCTTGTCTCCCATGAGGGAGATCGTTTCCGGGGAGGGGCCGATGAAGACGATCCCCGCGGCATGGCAGATCTCGGCGAAGTGGGCGTTCTCGGAAAGGAATCCGTACCCGGGATGGATGGCGTCGGCCTGGGAGATCTCGGCGGCGCTGATGATGTTGGGGATGTTCCGGTAGCTCCCGTGTCCTTCGGGAGGTCCTACGCAGACCGCCTCGTCGGCCATCTGGACGTGAAGGGCGGTCCTGTCGGCGGTCGAGTAGATGGCGACCGTGGCCAGTCCGAGGTCGCGGCAGGCCCGGATCACCCGGACGGCGATCTCGCCCCGGTTGGCCACCAGAACTTTTCTGAAGAGACGCTTGGCGGGGGTGGCCATCAGAGGGCTTCTTCCACCTTCGTGTCGACCTCGATGAGCGGGGTTCCGTACTCCACCGGCTGGCCGTTCTCGACGAGGAAGGCCCGGACCGTTCCCTCGATCTCGGATTCGATTTCGTTCATCAGTTTCATCGCCTCGATGATGCAGAGGATCTGGCCCTTCGCGACGACGCTTCCGACCTCCACATAGGGGGCGGCATCCGGCGAGGAGGAGCGGTAAAAGGTCCCCACGATGGGTGAGGTGATGGTCCGCACCGATTCCGGACGGGAGGGCTGGGGGGCGACGGGGAGGGGAGTCTTGGTTCCCGCATGGGGAAGCTCTCCTGGCTCGGAGATCGCCTGAAAAGAGCCCTGGAAGGGGGATCGCTGGATCCGGAGACGGGCCCCGTCCCGCTCGAACTCGAAGGAGAGCAGGTTGTGCTCCCGTGCGAGCTCCAGAATCTCCCGAATGTCTTCGTTGGTCATGAAGGGACGTCCTCGCTGTTGGGTGCCGTCAATTTGCCGCCCGGACCCGTTCGATGTATTCCGACGTCCGGGTATCCACCTTGATCACATCTCCCTCCTGGAGGTGGAAGGGAACCTTGACTGTGGCTCCGGTCTCGACCTTGGCCGGCTTGGAACCACCCGAGGCCGTATCCCCCTTCCGGGCGGGGTCGGTCTCCACGATGGCCAGCTCGACGAAGGTCGGAAGGTCGATGGTGATGGGCTTGTCCTTGTAGAAGAGAATGCTGACCGGCATCTGCTCCTTCAGGAAAAGGATCCGATCTCCCAGTTCCTTTTTCGTCAGGGTGATCTGCTCGTAAGTATCGGTGTCCATGAAGACGTAGTCCTCGCCCTGGGCGTAAAGGAACTGCATGGACTTCTCCTCGACATCGGGCACGTCGAACTTTTCCCCCGAGCGGAAGGTCCGCTCGATGACCAGGCCGGTCTTCATGTTCTTGAGCTTCGTCCGGACGAAGGCTCCGCCCTTTCCCGGCTTGACGTGCTGGAATTCGACGATGAAATAGGGTTCTCCGTCCACTTCGAGTCTTGCTCCACCGCGAAAATCGCTGGTGACGATAACAGCCATGCATGCTCCTTGATTTCTCCGGATCGTCCGGAGGGTAGGTTGTTTTTTAGGGTGGCGGGGACTTCGGCGTCCGGTTTTCGAGCCAGTCGAGAAGACCCAGGATGCCCAGGCGGTAGACGGCGGGACCCAGCCCGCCGATCACGCCGACGGCGATATCGCTGATCAGGCTTTTGTGCCGGAAGGATTCCCGGCGGTATACGTTCGAAAGATGCACTTCGACGAGCGGGAGGCCCACGGAGAGGAAGGCATCCCGGATGGCCACGCTGGTGTGGGTATAGGCTCCGAGATTGGCCACGATGCCGGCCGTCCCGTCCTGGCTGGTCAGATGGATCCGGTCGACCAGGTCTCCCTCGTGATTCGACTGGAAGAAGACGGGCGAAAATCCGTCGCGCTCTCCCATCCGTTCGATCTCCCCGTGGATCTCCTCCAATGTTTTCCGTCCATACTGGTCGGGCTCCCGGGTTCCGAGACGGTTGAGATTCGGCCCTTGGAGAATCAGGATCCGCGTCACCCTCGGTCGCTCCTCCGGGAGACCTCGATCGCCTGGGAGACCAGGATTCGGCAGAGGCCCACGTTCGCGCCGGGCTTCAAGGCCAGAAAGAGGGCCTCGTTTTGGTCGACGGGAAGTCCGTAGAGGACGGCGTGCTCCATCCAGACGACCGTTCCCTGCAGTTCGCCCCAGTTCAGCATGCGGGTCATGTCGGTCACGGCCCGGACGATTTCCATTCCCTCGGCGGCCAGGACGTCCGCCCAGTGACCGGTGTCGCTCGCCTCGGCGGAGAGACCGTCCAGGGTCATCCTGACGTATCCGATCAGATCCCGTCCCATCCGGTCCCGTATCTTTTCGATGATCGCTCCCGTCAATCCCTCGGCTCCCATGGAGGAAGCCTGGGCGGAGGGGAGAACCGGCTCCGGCCGGGGGGCCGGGGTTTCGAAGACGGGGGGGATTACGGAAGCTGTTTGGGGTTCTCGGGGGATCTCCGGTTCGGGAATCGGGGGGGCCGTTTCCATCGATTCAGGCTCCGGTTCGGGCACCCGCTTTTCCAATGCCGGCGGAGGGACAATCTCCTCGGCCGGGAGTGGTTCTTCCGCGGGGGCGAAGACGGTCTCCGAAACGGGCTCCTCGATCATCCCGAGCGTCGTCTTCACCTGGCGGATCTTTTCAGGAAGAGTGGGGCTTTGGGGATCACGCCCCAAGACCGCCTCGTAGATTTCGAGGGCCTCTTCGAGATGGCCCTGGTCGAAGAGGAGATCCGCCATCGTCTCCGTCTGGGGGAGATGGGAGCCCTGGGCCGCTGCGACCGGTTCCGGTTCGGAAGCGGGGAGCTCTGGGGCTTCGGGAGCCGGTGGCTCGACGATTCCCGTGGGGACCGTCTCTTCCGTTTCGATCGGCGGGGGTGGAAGGGGGTGTTCCGGTTCTGAAGGCTCCTGCCGCTCTTCGGCGGCCTGGGCGAAGAGTTCGTGGGGCATCTCCACGATCGTCTCTTCCTTGTTCTCCATCTCCGGGAGCGGGGGGGCGAGATCGGGAGGGGCAGGGGAGGGCGCGGACGCGGTGGCTCCCTGACTCAATTTTTCGATTCTGGCCAGGACCTCGGTCATTTCCGGGTCGCTCGGTGAGAGGGCCATGGCCGCTTCTGCCATGGACTTCGACTCGGCGATCCGGTCCTTGTCCAGATAAAGCTCCGCGAGATTCTTGAGGGCCAGGAGATTGTCGGGGATCGTTCGGTTCACGAATTCGAACTGCTCGATCGCGCGGTCGGTCTCCCCCTCCTCACGGAGAAGCTTCCCGTAGGCGATTCGGGCAGCCAGATAATAGGGGTAGTACTCTTCCCCGTTCTTGAGGAGCTCGAGTGCTTCCTTGCGGCGTCCGGCCTCGATGTAGGCCTCGGCCAGCTGGAGAAAGGAGCGGCTCTTTGGATTGGCCTTGATCCGATCTTCCAGAACCTTCAGTTCATCCTGATTCATTCAAACCGCCATGTAAAAGGATGACAGACCGAACCGGGAAGCTCCGCTCCCAGGAGCGGAGACGCAAGCGGCTTGGAGACAGGACAATTCTCCCGTCTTCCAAAATGAAATTCCCGATCTCTCATCGTGTTCGGCCGAAAATATCGCTTCCTGCCCAGAAGCCGTCCGGGCGCATCAACATTTCCCCGGCAGAAGGCGGCCGGCGCCGAGGTCCTTTCTTCCGGTTCTTGCTCCGCTCAGGCCAATCCATGCCAAACGGCCGTTTTTGCAGGGCCTAAAGTTTGGGAACAGGATAGCAGGGAAGGGATGACATCACCACCCGGTAAGGAAAGGGGTTCCGCCGGATTTCTGCGAGGAGGCAGACTCAACGAAGATTGATTCCGCAGGCATTTTAGGCCTGCCAGGCCCTGTTTTCCATGCGGTGATCTCGTCGGAGATTTTACGGAAGGAACGTCCTCTTCCAACCCGATATCTTCGGCTTTCAACGAACGAAAGAAACCCATCGCGGGATCCGACGGACCCAGATTCACTTCTGGGAGGATAGCAAAAGCGCATCGAAAAATCACGCCATATCTCTCTGGCTTGAAGCGAGGAGCATTTTCGGATCACGTCAACTCCAGGCTCCGGGAAGAAGACTTCGCCGGTACTTTTTCGACCGATCCTTGACAAATCCGATGAATCTGGAAATACTTTGGAAAGTTTGGTCGGACTTTGACCAGAAGCGTCCGCCGGATTTTTCGGGGGACGAAAGAGCCACCCGCCTTTGGAGGATTCATGGAAAGCGACCCGAGTCGCATGCGGACAGGAAAGGAGGGAATGATCGTCCGTTAGTTTTCCTTCCTCAATTTACTTCTTCATTTTTCCTTGTCCTGTCCGCTGTCTCTTCTTGGCAAACATGAAAATCAATCGTTCCGGCCTCATGGCAAGACTCCGCCTCTTTGTTTTTCCTTGTCGGGTCCGAACGAAAAAATTGTCAAAAAAACACGGAAAGGACTCTCCCATGTCTACGCTTCGCCCCTGCTCCCCGCTCTTTGCCGTTCTAAAAAAAATCAAAAATCTCCTGGATGCCGTGAGCGACATTCTGACCCAACCTGGGCGTTTGGGGCAGGTCGGACCCGTCTTCGAATTGCGTCCGACCCCGCCGAGCGTTCACGTGTTCAAAATTGGCCGCTGACTCGTCGTGGCGAAGACGTTTCCGGGCTGATCCATCCGCCTCATGGCCCCCTCGGAAACGTTTCCGTCTGTCATCTTCCCATTTTTTTTCATGGGAAAATAGGAGATTTTGATGGAAAACCCGATCCTTCCTGCGTCCAATTCCCGCACTCCCGGAACAGGAGACCGAAATGCCGGGGAAATACGCGGGGCGCTGGGGACCATTTCCCAGCATTCTCCCCTCCCTTCCTCGCGCTTTGCCAGAAGGGTCAGGACCCTCCTCGCCATTCTCGGTCCGGGACTGATCGTCATGAGCGGGGACAACGACGCGGGAGCTTTTGCCATTTACACCCACGCCGGACAGAACTACGGGACGGCCCTCCTGTGGACGCTTCTTCTCCTGGTGCCCGTCATCTACATCAACCAGGAAATGGTGTTGCGGCTCGGGGCCGTCTCGGGGGTCGGCCATGCCCGTCTCATTTTTGAACGGTTCGGACGGTTCTGGGGGGCCTTCAGCGTCATCGACCTCTTTCTCCTCAACGCCCTGACGATCGTCACCGAATTCATCGGGATCAGCCTGGGGTTGGGCTATCTGGGCATTCCCAAGCTCCTGGGGGTGGGGGCGGCCGCATTGCTCATCATGGTGACGGCGAGTACGGGAGATTTCCGGCGATTCGAGCGATTCACGCTTGTCCTGGTCTTCGGGAGCCTGCTGCTCGTTCCTCTCTTTCTCATGATCCATCCTTCGATGCCCCAAATGGCTCACGATTTCTTTGTTCCGGGAATTCCGAAAGGAGGGTCCCCCGAAGAGATCCTGCTTCTGGTCATCGCGATCGTGGGAACCACCATCGCTCCCTGGCAGCTCTTTTTCCAGCAAAGCTACGTCATCGACAAGAGGATTACCGCGCGCTACATCCGGTATGAGCGGATCGACCTGGGAATCGGGATCGCGGTGGTCATCGCCGGAGCCGCCGTCCTGATGGGAATCGCCGCAAAGACCGTCGCCGGCCATCCCGAGTTCGGACATTTCACGGACGCGGGAGGAATGGCCTCGACGATTTCCAGGTACCACGGTTCTCTCGCGGGGATCCTTTTCGCCGTTGCCCTGATCGATGCCTGCATCGTGGGGGCGTCGGCGGTCTCCCTTTCGACCGCCTATGCGCTGGGAGATGTGTTTTCGATGGGACACTCCCTCCGGAAAAAACCGACGGAGGCGCTGGGATTCTATGCCTTCTTCTTCGGCCTGATCGTTCTGGCCGTCCTTCTTGTCACCTCTCCCGGGGTTCCCCTGGGCCTCCTGACCAATTTGGTCCAGACGCTGGCGGGAGTCCTCCTTCCCAGCGCGACCGTCTTTCTCCTGCTTCTCTGCAACGACAGGGCCGTGCTGGGTCCCTGGGTCAACACGCGTTCCGTCAATATTTTCACGGCCGTCATCGTCGCCATCCTCGTGATGCTCTCGGCCATCCTGACCGTCTCCGAGCTCTTTCCGTCTCTTTCCTGGAAAGCCACGGTGGCCTTGATCGCCGCTGGACTCCTGGTCGGAGCTCTGACGGCTCTTGCCGTCCGGAAGATTGAGAGAAGGAAGGCTCCCCGACTTCCCGATGACACGGAGAACACCGAGGCCTCGCGGGAGCACTGGAAAATGCCGCCGCTCGATCAGCTTCCCCCGGGAAGACTCTCTCTCTCGAGCCGGGTCTGGATGACTGTTCTGAGGTCCTATCTGGTGGTGGCCGGGGGCCTGTTCTTCTTCAAGCTGATCCATCTGGCTCTTTCGGGAGGAGCCAGCTAAAGGGGAGGGCCGCCTGAAAACAAAAAGGACTTTCCGGAACAGTGTCAGAGGCGGGTTTCCGTGGGGCGAGGAGGAAGGGCACGCGATCGACCGACGGGAGAGCGTTCCCCTGATCCCTCAGGCGAGGGCGGACGGAGGGGTCCATCCCGATGCGAGGACGGCATCGAGGATCTGTCCGGCGATGGCGGTCTTGTCCGCCCGCGGAAGGGTCCGGAATCCGCCCGCGGGGGTCACGAGGGTCACCTCGTTTTCGGGAGAGGAAAATCCGATGTCGGTGCGCGAGATGTCGTTGGCGACCAGGAGGTCCACCTTCTTGTTGCGGCATTTCTCGAGGAGGCGGTCCGGGTCGAGGGAGGACTCGGCCGCGAAGCCGACAAGAAACTGGCCGGCTTTCTTCCTCTCGGCCAGACCCTTCAGGATGTCAGGGTTTTCCACGAGGGAGAGGGTCCATTCCCCCCCGTCCTTTTTTCGTTTTCCCGGGACGGGATCCTTCATGCGATAGTCGGAGACCGCCGCGGCCATGATCAGAAGCGGGTGGGAGGGAAAGAGGGATCCGAGCGCCTCCTCCATCTCCCGGGCGGTGGCGACACGGTGGAGGTCGCAGCCCGGAGGAGGAGGAAGGGCGGTCGGGCCCGAGACGAGGGTCACCCGGGCCCCCCGGGCCAGGGCGGCGCGGGCCAGGGCATCCCCCATCCGTCCCGAAGAGGTGTTCCCGATGTAGCGGACGGCATCGAGCGGTTCCCGTGTCGGTCCGGAGGAGATGAGGACCCCGACGCCCGACAGGGGGCCGGAAGGGGGGCGCGTTTCCCTCAGAACGGGTAAAAGGGTCTCGAGAATGCGGTCGACGGAGGCCATGCGTCCGAGACCGGATTTGCCGGAGGCCAGGGGGCCGGAGTCGGGGGGAATCTCCACCACACCGCGCTCCCGTAAGGTTTTTCGATGGGCGGACGAAGCGGGATGGCGATACATCGCCTCCTCCATCGCCGGGGCGATCAGGACGGGAACGGTGGCCGAGAGCAGAAGGGTCGAGAGCAGGTCGTCCGCCAGACCGAGGGCCATCCGGGCGATGAAATCCGCCGAGGCGGGGGCCACGAGGACCGCATCGGCCTTCTCGAGGAGCGCAAGATGGGAGACCCGCCCCTCTCCCTCCCCGCGGGGAAGGACGGGGTTGAAAAGATCCGTTTCGACCGGATGGCCCGAAAAGACCTCCGCCGTCAGGACCGGAAAAAAGGGGAGTGCGTTCCGGGTGGCCACCACCTGGACGGAGACTCCCTCCCCCTCGAGACGGCGGATGAGATCGAGGGACTTGTAGGCGGCGATGCTCCCGGTGACGCCGAGGAGTATGGAAAGGGATCGGCCCGGCAAGGGACTCAGATCTCCTTGTCGTCCTCGTCTCTCTCGTCGTCTCCGCCATCCCCCGGTTCGGCGGAATAGGCAGGTTCCTCCTGGTAGACGTCGAGATCGGCCCGGATCGCCTCGGTCGATTCGCGGGCATATCCGCGCGGGGCCGGAAGATATTCTTCCTGCTTGCGGGCGGCCCGGATGGCCTCGCGATGTTTATGTTCGGCCAAAACGGCTGCCTGTCCCGTCAGGATGGGAACCTTCTTGCCGAGAATCTCGGCCAGGCCGATGGTGGTCTCCTTGTGGTAGGCCCAGTCCTGAACGGGAGGATGGCCTTCCATGATCTGGCGGGTCCGCTTGGCGGCCGCGATGACGAGGCGATAGTGGCTGTCGATGACGTCGTCGGTGTACTCGATGGGCTGGGAAATCAGATCGTTCATTGAATGCGTCTCCGTGTGTTCAGTCTGTCCGGATATCCGGAGTGTGTGGGGCTGAGGCCATCATCCGGTCCCTCTCTCAGAGGGAGGATGCGTCGCCCGCGAACCCCTTCAAAAATGTTTTTTCCATGAATTCCTGAAGGCCGACCTTCCGGTAGTGCTCGGCCCGGATGATGGCCAGCAGATCCTGGGAGGCCCGATCGAAATCCCGGTTGATCAGAAGGTAATCGTATTCATTATAGCTGGTAATTTCATTTTTTGCGCGGTCGAGCCGCTTCTTGATTGTTTCGGGGGAGTCCTGGGCCCTTCCCGACAGGCGATCCTTCAGCACCTCGTAGGAGGGGGGGAGAATGTAGACGGAGAGACTGGGGATCCCGCTCTGGCGCATGGTCCGGGCGCCCTGGATGTCGATATCGACCAGGACATCCTTGCCCTGGGCGAAGGAGCGCTCGATCTGGTTGCGCGCCGTTCCGTAATGGTTCCCGTAGACCTCCGCCGTCTCCAGAAATTCCCCCTTCGCCTTCATGTCGGAAAAGAGGGAGGGCGTCACGAAGAAGTAGTCGACCCCGTCGACTTCGCCCGGACGGGGAGCGCGCGTGGTATAGGAGATCGAATAGGTGATCCAGTCCACCATGGAGGAGACCCGACGGCAAAGGCTCGTCTTTCCGGCTCCCGAAGGGGCCGAGACGATGTAGAGCAGGGGGCGGCCCATCTCGGGGGGAAGAGAGAACCACTCCAAGCGCGAACTCTGGGAGGGAAGGGCCGACGTTTCGTTGGTCGTTTTGTTCACGAGTTGTCCTTGCTCTTCGTTGGGGTTGGACGGTCCGGGTCACTCCAGGTTCTGGATCTGCTCCCGGAAACTCGACAATATGTTCCGGATTTCCATGGCCGGCTGGAAGAGTTCGGGAGAGGGTTCCTTCGAGATGAAGGTCGTCAGCTCCCGGTTCATCTCCTGGGCCAGGAAATCCAGGGAGCGTCCCAGGAGGCCTCCCTTTTCGATTTCCCGCTCCGCCTGGGCCAGGTGGATGTGAAACCGCTTCCACTCCTCCTCGTTGTCCTTCTTGGCGAGATAGAGGAGCGCCTCCTCTTCGAAGCGCTTCCCCGGATCTCCCTCGATCTCCCGGAGATAGGACTTCATCCGGTCCAGGAACTTTCGGCGGATTTCCTTCCGGGCCGCCTTCTTTTGCCCCTCGATCTGGTCGGCCAGGTTGCGGATGGAGGCGATGAACTCCCTGAGGAGATGAAGGAGGGCCTGTCCTTCCCTCTCCCGGGAGAGGGCGAGGGCCTCCAGCGCTCCGGAAAAGTCGGAGAGGGCCGCCCGCTCGTCCAGGGGAGGGGATTCGGCAAAGCTGTCCAGAGCCAGCATCTGCAGGATATGGGCGATTTCGATCTCGCGGGAGAGTCCGAGATGGTGGTTCAGGAGGGAGAGGTTCCGGTAAGCCCTGACGCCTTTTTCGAGAAAGGAGTTCAGGCTCTTCCCCGTGCCTTCGGTGCGGTGGATGTAGGCGTCGATTCGCCCTCGCGAGAGACGCTGCGAGACGGTTTTTCGAAGCGAAGGCTCCAGCCCTTCCCATTCCGGCGGAATCCGCAGGACGATTTCGAGGGAGCGATGGTTGTAGGACCTGAGCTGGATCCGGTATCCGTTGGCCGTCAGGGATTCGGCGTAGCCGGTCATGCTGGAGATCTGTCCCGAAGCCGGGTCAGCCATGAATCGGTCCTCCCTTGGGGATCGCGAAGCGTCCCGGTCTCATTCGGTGGAGATGTCCTGTTCGGTCTGCTGGGATTCCGGGATGATCCGGACGAAGCGTTCCCGAAGGTCGGAGAGACGGATCTCCCGAACCCAGGCCGCCTCCTCCGGCTGGCCCGAGTGGCTGAGCTCCCCCTCGTATTCTCCGAGAAGCCGGTTGACGGCTTCGGCATCGACGGGAAGGAGGCGGGAGAGGACCACCTTCGCCCCCTTGGCGATTCGCCTCCGGATCGCCGCGACGTCGAAGCCGAACTCCGGCTGGGGCATCAGGTAGACCGATCCTCCGGTCATGCCCGCGCAGATCCAGGGACCGGGGTCGCCCAGAACGACCGCCCGGCCGTTCGTCATGTATTCGAATGCGAAGCCCTTCAGGTTCGCGTGAAGGCCCAGATGACCCACCCCGTCATCGACGGGTCCGGTGATGCGGCCTCCGATGACGACGTCGGCCCCGGAGAGGCGGATGCAGGCCCTGGAGTCGCAGTTTCCCTGGACCAGGAAGAGTCCTCCCTGGGCGCCGTAGCCCAGGGATTTGCCGACGGAACCGTCCACGAACCGGCCCTCCTGGTTCCGGGCCTTCAGGACCACGATCCGGCCGCCGATGGCGCCTTTCCCCACTCCGTCCTGGGCCCCTCCCGCGACGTGGATCGTCATGTTTTCCTTGATGAAGGAGCCCATGCCGTTTCCGGCGACAGAGCCTGTCCCGAGGCGGATGTCGATGGGGGGATGCGAGGGAGAGTCCCGGTAGAGGGTCCCGGAGAGATGGGTTCCGATGTTCCGGTCCTGGGAGCTGACCGAGGCGACATTCAGCACCACTGAGGACGGATGCTTCCGGAGCTCCCGGAAGACCTCCTCGGTGATCTTTTCCGTCATCGTGACGTCGGGGACGCCCCCGATGCCGCAGACTCCCTCGTTCTCCAGACCGTAGGGCAGGGGATTGAGGAGCGAGGTGAGATCGAGGCGGTCGAAATGGCGCATCTGGACCAGGTAGCTCGTGTTTCCCACGATGGACTGGGCGTTGTCGACCCCGAGGGATCCAAGAACCCGGCGGAAGTCTTCGCCCATGCCCCGGAAGAAGTGGACCAGCTGTCGGACGGCAAATTCGTAATCCCGGGGAACGAAGCGCTTGAGACCGTGACGGGCGGCGTCCTCCTCCGTTTCGATCTGGGTGGCGATCCCCACATGGCATGTGTCGGTCTGGCACTCGCGGCAGATGGTGCAGCCGATGGCGACCATGGGGAGGGTTCCGAACCCGGCCCGGTTCGCTCCGAGACACATGAGCTTGATCACGTCGAGGGAGGACTTGAGTCCTCCGTCTCCCCAGAGCTCGACCTGATCCCGGAGGCCGGCGGCAAGGAGGGCCCGATGGACCTCGGAGACGCCGATTTCGACGGGAAGGCCGACGTACTTGAGGGCGTGGAGGCGCGCCGCCCCCGTGCCCCCGTCGAAGCCGCTGACGGTGATGATGTCGGCCCCGGCCTTGGCGATCCCGATGCCGATCGTCCCCACCCCGGGAATGACCGGAATCTTGACGTTGACTCGGGCCTTGGGGTTGGCGCTTTTGAGCTCGGCGATCAGCTGGGCGAGATCCTCGATGGAGTAGAGGTCGTGGTTGTTGGAGGGGGAGATCAGGTCGACCCCCGGATTGGCGCGGCGGGCGCGGGCAATCTTCTGGGAGACCTTGCGCCCCGGCAGGTGGCCCCCTTCGCCGGGCTTCGCCCCCTGTCCGATCTTGATTTCGAGGAGGTTCGAGGAGTTCAGGAGACGGATGTTCACCCCGAAGCGCCCCGAAGCGATCTGCTGGCCCCGGCTCTTCGGATATTTTCCGAGCATGTCCTGGATTTCGCCCCCTTCGCCGTTCAGGGAGAGGATGCCCAGCTGTTCGGAAGCCTCGGCGTAGGCCCGGTAGGCCACCTCCCCCTGGGATCCGAAGGACATGGAGCTGATGATGAAGGGATAGGCCTGGTCGAGGACGGAGACATCGACGCGGTCGGGGGAGACGGGGGTTCCATGGGGAACGAGGTCAAGCAGGTGGCGGATGGAAATGGGGTTCTCCGCCTCGATCGCCGACAGCTTTTCCTGATATTTGACATAGGGTTCGTTTGAGTTGGCGACGTCGAGGGCCAGCTTCCAGACTTTGGGATAGAGGTGGAAGACGCGGGAGGACTTGTCGGTCTTCGCCGACCGGAAAAAGGGCGCGCGAATCTGGGCCTCTCCCTCGATACGGGACCAGGAAAGCCCGGACTTTTCGCTGGCGAAAACGTTGGGGGTCGCGAAGAGCTCGGAGACTTCGACCGAAAGGCCGATCGAAGACATGAGCCGGCCGTACCCCCGCATTTCGTGGATCCCCATGGTCGAAATGATCTTCTCGATTCCCTTCTGCATCGCCAGGACGGTCCGGTCCATTCGGGCTTCGCTCTCCTCTTCCGGATAGGCTTCGGTCCCCTTCGGGGGGACGAGGACCGATTCGAGCATGAGGAAGGGACACATGGCGTCCGCCCCCATCGAAAAATAGAAGATGAGGTCGTGGAGGTTCCGGAGCGCGCCGCTGTGGACGACGACGGAGAGGGCCCGCCTCAGGTTCGGGGAGCCCGGAGTGACGGAGGCGCGTCGAAGGGCCCGGTCGACCGTCGCGACGGTCAGGGCGGGCTCGACCCAGATCCGGCCCGGTCGAAGGGCGGCACTGTCGTCGATGACGAGGATCTCGGTCCCGGAGCGGGCGGCGTCGACCGCTGTGCGGCCCAGCGACTCCAGGGCCTCCCGGAGGCTCGTTCCCTCCTCCCTTGTCGAATCCAGGATCCGGATGGCGTTGCGGGGGAAATACCGGGGCAGATCCTCGAGGAGATAGGTGCCGTGTTTTTTTGCCAGGGCCCGGTAGCGGTCGGCGGGAATGGGGGTCTTCGACAGATGTCCGCCCAGGAGGATGGGCAGGGAGATGTCGAGTCCCTTTGGAACGCGAACCGACTGTCCGAAGTAGGGACGGGGGCCCAGGACGATCCGGGGAGAAAAATGCTCCATCTCCCGTTCCCGGTCGATGGCCGGATTGGTGACGACTGCCACGCTTTCCTTGAAGTAGTCCGGAATGTTCTGTCGTTCGGGATTGAGCGGGGCCAGGGGGCCGTCGAAACCCAGGGAGCCGACAGGATCCATCCCGATCGACGCCATCCCCGAGAGAATGTCCAGATCTTCCGTCGCGAAGCCGAAGGGGTTCCAGAGAGTCTGGACCGGACGGTCGAAGGCTGAGCCTTCCTGGTCGAGGCCCAGGAATTCCAGGGCGGAAAGGTCCTTCTGGTTCGTTTCGTGCTGGGTTCGGTTGAGGGCCGGACGGATTTTTTCGTTGAAGCGCTCGAAGAGGGTGTTCTGGATTTCCGGGTACCCCAGGATGCGGACCCCCCCGGGGGTGAGCTGAACCGCCATCTTTTCCCCGGGAGAGAAGGGCTTGGGTTCGGCGACCATCTGGTGGGCCCGGATGATCCCCCTCTCGGAGGAAAAGTAGAGGGTGCTTTCCGTTTCGAAGGTCCAGAGGGGACGAAGGCCCAGGGCATCGACGGAGAAGACCGCTTCGTTCCCGTATCGGGCGATGATGGCCGCCGGGCCCTGGGCCAGGGGGCCGAGAAAGCGCCGATAGAGAAAGTACATGGCCTTGCGCTCGTCATCGAGGGCAGAGATGATGTGGGTGACGGGAGGAAAGAGGATTTCCATGGCTTCGATCAGGCTGAACCCGAACTGGACCATGAGCCCTTCAAGGGTCCGGTCGAGGTCCTGGGAGTCGCTTCCGCTTGCGACGGGGGCGATCCCGAGCATGGCGGATTCCCGGCGGAGCTTGTCGATGGTGTTGATCTCGCCGTTGTGACCGAGGACGGAAAAGGGCTGGACGCGCTCCGTCACCGAAAGGGTATTGGTCGAATAGCGGCTGTGGCCCAGAACGAGGGTCCCCTGGCATTGAGGGTCCTGGAAGTCGAGGAAGTAGTCGGCGAGGATGAAGCTCGTTCCTTTGACCTTGTAGACGACGACCGTCGGGGAGAGGGAGGCGATGTGCAGGAATCCGTCCCGCTCGAGGCGGGTGCGGGCCTGGAAGGTGGCGTGAAGAGGATTCGATCCCGGAGGGGACAGAAGGGCCACCTGCCAGAAGTGCGGCTGGTTGTCCGGGAAGGGGGTGACCCGCCGGGGAAGGGTCTGGCCCCTTCGGACCATCAGGACCTCGAATCCCTCTTCCGCAAAGATCTTTTTGATGAAGGACGCCTCGTTGTCGGGATGGTCGCCTCTCAGGTAGAGATGGCCGGCCACGAACCGGGGATCGTCGACGAGGCCCCCGTCCCGCCCTTCCTTCTGGAGCCAGCGCCGCCAGAGCGGTTTTGGGATGTCCATCTGGATGCCGCACCCGTCCCCCTCGTTCCGGATCTGCCCGGCCCGGTGCTCCATCTTCTGGAGGGCTTCGAGGGCTTCATGGAGCAGGCGGTGAGATCCGCGTCCGGTTTTGGAAAGGACGGCAATGACCGCACAGCTGTCCCGCTCCTGCTCGGCGAAGGTGCCGGAGAGGCTCGGAATCGTTTCCCGGGAAGGGGCGTGAGGCAAAAGGTCGGCGGACTGGTCTTGAGAGGGATCATTTGTCATCTGGTTAACCTGCGATGGGTGAAAAGCGAACGGAATATGGGGATATCGTGCGACAAGGGCTCATTGTCTCTCTGGGTTCCGGCTTGGGTTCCGGGACGGCTGGACGGATTCGCGTGCAGACACCGGTTCCGGAAACGAAGAAATCCCGACGGAGGCTCCCTCAAAGAGCTCTCCCGCATCGGGCTGTCCGGCAATTATACTCGAGGTCTTTTTCCTGTCGCAACAATTTTGTGCGGATTCTGGGAGAAGCGCTCATTTCGAAAGGGCCCACAAGACATTTCTTCTTTTTTTCCATCGGGAGGGGGTCCCTTCAGGAAAGGATGCTCCCCTGATCCTTAAAGGATCCCCCTGGCCCGGTAGGGAGGCAGAAATAATGGTCAGGGTTCAAGAAGCCCCCGGGCGCCCTGGAAGAGGAAGTCTCCGGGAAAGAAGGAGCGGCTGGAAAGAGAGTGAGGGAGCCGTGCGGAGCGACTTGAAAGGAGTTTTGATGCCAATGACCACCCCCACAGGGAAAGGGGGAGACAAGGAGAAAAGAGGAAGGGGAAGGGCACGATTTTTTCCCTTCCCCGGATCCCGGTCAAAAACGAGGGATCAATGGGTGCAGTGGTGAGGGATGGTTTTGAGCTCCGCGAAGACTTCGTCGATGATCTGGCTCTCGATCTGTCGGGGGGTCGGTTCCATCGGCTGAAGCGGGGCCTCGACGTAAGGCTGGGACAGAACCAGACGGGCAAAGCCATGTTTCATGGCTTCGAACATGTCGTCCGTCATCATCGGAACATGGTTCTTGTCGAGATAACTGTCGATCGCACACCCGAAATAGGTGAGCAAGCCGGCCTTCCATTGATCGAACCCCTCGACAGTGGGATCCGGAACGACATCGACCGGTGCCCGCAGACCGATGATCTCGGCTTTTCTGAGGAGCACCTCCGAGGCATCCATGGCACACTCCTTAAGCACTTCCCGGACACCCTTTTCACTCCGGGACGGGAGATCGACCGAAAAGGGGATCTTCTTCGAGGGGCCTCGCCCGGGGAAGAAGATATGAGTTTGAAAACCATTCTCTGTATTTTAGAGTAGCACCTCCCAGGATTCTGTCAATTCATGGAAAATTGTCCCTAATTTTTCTCTTGCGCAACGAAAAACCATGGTTTTTGGGGGAGTCAGAAGGCGGTGAAGTCCTCCCCTCTCGATGAAGTTGGATCAAACCTCATGATGAACCCCAGGGCTCTCGCCGATCGACTCTGTCTTCGAATCCGCCCCGGGGCGATGATCCCGGTCGGTATTTCCCGATCAGAGAACCTGGACTCATCCCGATTGGGTGCAGGAAAGCATGCCGACGGGTCAATTACTTAAGCGCCGTGCATTTCCGGATCGGTGCTCTGTCCTTTAAACTGTTTAAGGAGTTCCTGCGGGATCTTTCGCCGGAGCCTTGGCTCGGTTTGCATCACCCGACGCTCCGGGGGAAGGACCTTGTGCTTCCGGCCAAAAATCCGCCACGCCCTGTTCTTCTCCGAGGCTCGCGGTTGCGAACCGGAATCTGGACTTTTTTAATGCCGTTCTGCCGTTTGGCGTTTTGAACAGATCCAGACCCATCGAAGGAAATGCAGAGATCCAGGAAAGATCGGGATGGACTGGCAATGTGCAAAAGGAGATCTCCCGGAACCAAAGAAAGTTTCGTTCTTATTCCTCTTTTATCAGAAAAACGCCGTAAAACTCCGGACTTCAGGCCGGAGATATAAGGCGTGCTTTGGTGTGTTAGAATGGGAGCCATGAAACACCTTCGAGCATTCAAATTTCGCCTCGTTCCGACCGCCCAACAGGATGCCCTCCTGTCCCGCCATGCGG
>JAKADN010000123.1 GCA_021820445.1 Nitrospirota bacterium
CCTCGAGGTAGCCGGTGTGTCCCCACTTGGCCAGAAAGCGGAAGATTCCGTCAGGGCCCGGGCGTCCGATCCAGACGAGCGGCAGCCCCGCATGGTCGACGGCAAGGCGGCAGATCTTTTCGAAGAGATCCTCTTCGTCGGAGGCTTCGGCCATGGTCTCCGCCGCCTTGGCCAGAAGGGTCCGGAAGTGCGAGACCCTCTCGATGTGCCGGAGGCTCTGGTGGCGAAGCCGGCTTTCCCGGAGGCTCACGACCTTGAGAGGGGGCGGGATCTCCCCCGAAGGAGACGGAGGGAGGGAGTGTCGGGGCAGGATCTTCCCGGTGAGATCGCACAGGAGGAGCGATCCGTCCTTTTTTCGAAGGGCCACGTCGTTCATTGGGAGAACGGGGTCCTCCTCGGCGTGGGGAAAGGTCGGAAGCCCTTGCCAAAAGATCTCCCCGGCGGGGAGATCCCTAAGCTCGTCCGGGCCATATCCCAGCATCTGTCCCAGGGTCCCGTTGGCCTCCCGGATGCGCTCCCCCTCCAGAAGAAGGATGCCGGAGTCGGCGTTGTCGATGAGGAGGGCGACGAGCGAGGCGTGCTCCGACTCCTTGTGCAGCACCTCCAGGCGCTCGATCCCCCGGGAGACCGACCCGGCGAGCT
This sequence comes from Nitrospirota bacterium, assembly GCA_021820445.1. GTDB lineage: Bacteria > Nitrospirota > Leptospirillia > Leptospirillales > Leptospirillaceae > UBA4572. The sequence goes on from JAKADN010000123.1 coordinate 643, forward strand.
CGGAGAGCAGGTCGGCCAGGGGGGGATCCACCGGACGGGGGTCCCCATGGCCCAGGGCCAGAACCGCAAAGATGCGGCCGCCCACGAAAATGGGAAGGGCCGAGAGGGAGCGAAGGCCAAACTTCCGGGCCCGCTCCTTCCAGGGGGCCTCCCCCGGAACATCGGCCAGGGGAGCATTGAAGATCGGGCGCCCCTCCCGGTAGCAGGTGGCCGTCGGCCCTTGTCCCTGGTGAAGGGACGGGTCGAGAACGATCCGGGATCCCTCGAGAAAGCCCGTTCGTCCGGCCGCGGCCAGGAACTCGAAGCGCTGCGAGGCATTGGGGCGGGCGATGAAGGCCAGAAGGATCTCTTTTTCCTCCCGGGTGCAGATCCGGCAGATCTCCTCCATGAAGGCGGCGGTGCGGGTGGCCGAAAAGGCCAGGGCGGTGGCCGCTCTCCGGAGGGCTTCGTACCGGCTCATGCGGTCGAGGGTGTCGAGGGCGGCCTGCCGCCGGGAGATGTCCCGGACGAAGTGGAGCAGGAGGGGGTCTTCGGGAGCTCCGATCCGACGGACGGCGACCTCGACGGGAAAGAGGGAGCCGTCGCGTCGTCTGTGGCGGGTTTCAAAGACGCGAACTTCCTCCGGGGAGAGGGAGAGGTTTTTCTCAAGTTCGGCCTCGATCTCCTCCGGGGTCCATTGCCCGTTCCAGGCGAAGACAGAGAGAGGCGGCCCTTTGAGGGGATCGGGGGAGCCGAGATCGCCCGGATCAACCCCGATCATCCGGGAAAATCGGGCGTTGGCCCGAAGGAGGCGTCCCCGGGCGTCGGTGATGTAGAGGCCGTCCGTGGCCAGGTCGAGGAGGGGGGCGAGGTCGGAAATCGCCGGTGTTTTCCGGAGAGGCTCGTTCCCCTGTCCCTGCGAAGGAGTCAGGAAAGCCCCGTCGGCGGCGATCGGAATCTCCCTCCCGCTCCCGGAACCTCCCGGGGTCCCTGTCTCCATCCCGTGCCCTCCAGCCATTGATACCGGCAAGACGTTTCCTTATCCGGCAGAGACGACGGCCGGTCAGGAGCTCTTGCCTCAAGGTCGTCTCTGGCGAGAAAATGCCGTTCCTGGAACAATGGATAGATTATAACACATGGATTATTTTTCGTAAATTTCCTGTGGTGTTCGGGTTCGGAAGAGGCTGTCAGTGACCCTCCCTCTTGGCCAGCCGGAGAAGCCGGTCGGAGAGGGAGGGGGGGAGGATCGCAAGAAGTCGGACCATCATCACCATCGGTCCGGGGAACTCGATGCGGGGAGCCTTTCTTTCGATTCCCCGCAGGATCCTTGCGGCCGCCTCGTCCGCCGAGATGACAAAGGGCATGGGATAGGGGTTCCTTCGGGTCATTTCCGTGGTCACAAAGCCCGGGTTGACAAGGCTCAGGGCGATTCCGTCCGGGGCGAGCGAGAGTCGGAGCGAGTCCGTCCAGGCCATGAGAGCGGCCTTGGAGGCGCAATAGGCTCCGGCTTCGGGAAGGCCGCGATATCCGGCCAGGCTCCCCACCACCGCAATCTGTCCCTTCCGGGCCGCGCGCATCGCCGGCAGGAAGGGAAGGACCGTGTTGAGGACTCCGAGGACGTTGGTTCCGAGGATCTCTTCCATGGCTTCGCGGCCGTTGCCGTCTCCCTCTCCCCGGATGCCGGCATTGGCGATGAGAAGATCGGGAGGCGGGCCTTCGTCCAGCACCGTCTGGGCCACCTTCTCCAGAGCATCGGGATCCCGGACGTCGGCGACGTGGAGCCTGGGGGGCGCCCCTTTGGCCCGGAGGCGTTCTTCCAGGGCCTCGAGCCGCTCCCTTCTTCGGGCCACGAGGTGGAGGGTGGTCCCGGGGGCGGCGAGGCGGAGGGCCAGAGCCTCGCCGATCCCCGAGGAGGCGCCGGTGATGACGATGACGGGCATGGGGGATCTGTCCTTTCGAAAAGGGGGGGACCGGAACCCGAGGGTCCCTTTTCCCGATTGTATCAGGAACAGGGGACGGATCCTCGTCTCTCCATGGAAATGCCGGCGCTCTTCGGGTACTCTAGAGGAGCGGACCGATGTTTTTAAGGACGTAAATCGTGCAGGCAGTGACGCAGTGACAACGGGGGGAGAGGAATGTCCAAGAAAAAGGGCCGTGCTCCGGGGCCGACGGCGGCCGATGAACTTGAATCCGTCAGCCGGAAGAAGGCGCCTCCGTCCGGGCGCGCCGGCCTCGTGGCGGTGGTCGGCCTTCCCAATGCGGGCAAGTCGACCCTGGTGAATGCCCTGGTCGGAGAGAAGGTCTCGGCCGTCAGCGCCACGCCCCAGACGACCCGGACCCTGATCCGGGGGATCCGGACCGAGGAGCGGGGGCAGGCGATCTTTCTGGACACTCCCGGCTTCCACCAGTCGGGTCCCCTGCTGAACCAGCAGATGGGCGAGAGCCTCTCCGCGGCCCTGGCCGAGGCCCATGTCGT
>JAKADN010000124.1 GCA_021820445.1 Nitrospirota bacterium
GAGTAGCCCGTGCCGAAGTCGTCGAGAGAGAAAAGGACCCCCGTTTCCCGCAGCTTTTGGAGGTCCCGTCGGACCTTTTCGGGATTCAGGATCAAAAGGGACTCCGTCACTTCGAGGGTCATGGCGTTCGGGGGGATGTCCTGGCTCCTGAGAAGCCGGTCAATATTGTCGATAAGCCCCTCCTCTCGGAACTGACGAACACTCAGGTTGACTCCCAGGGAAAAGTCCTTGGGAAGCTTTGTCGTCCGGGCCCAATCTCCGAGTTTTCTCATGGATTCTTCAAGAACCCATTGCCCGATGGGGATGATGATCCCCGTCTCCTCCGCGAGGGAGATGAAGGTGTCGGGAAAGAGAAGTCCCTTTTCCGGGTGGTTCCATCGAATGAGGGCTTCCGCACCGACGACAGAGCCGTCTTTTTTGCACTGGGGTTGGAAATAAAGGACAAATTGCCCCTTCGTGACAGCGGCCTGAAGCTCCTGCTCCAGACTTGAGCGGGATTTGAGCCTTGTCTCCATCGTCTGGTCAAAGAACCTGAATCCGTTTCGTCCTGCCGCCTTGGCCTGGTACATGGCCATGTCGGCCTGTTTGAGGAGTTCTTCCCGGGAGAGCTTCTGTCCACCAAAGAGGGCGATTCCCACCGACGGTGTGGTGGTGTAGTGTCGCTCTTTCCCCAGATCGTATGGCTTCCGAAGTGCCTCGATCATCTTTGTCGCAAGCGCTTCGGCCTCCTGGGCGGCTTCGATGGGGGCCGCCGGGAGGTTTTCCACCATCACCACAAATTCATCCCCCCCGAGCCTCGCCAGAGTGTCGACAGATCGGAATGTTTTTCTGAGCCTTCCTGCGACCTCCAGCAGAAGCCGGTCGCCCATGTCGTGGCCCAGCGTATCGTTCAACATCTTGAAGTTGTCGAGATCGATAAAAAAGATGGCGCCCCTTTTTTTGTATCGATCGGTGGCGACGATGGCCAGATCGACCCTCTCGTTGAGAAGCCTTCGGTTGGGGAGGGCCGTCAACGGATCATAGTAGGCCAGCGTTCGGATCGCCTCCTCCTCGGCGCGGCGGCGCCGGTCGATTTCGGAGATCAGGACCATGGATTGCTCCACGAGGGAGTCGTACATGGAGAGGATCGTGCGGGTGAAGACCGCCGTCCGGTCGAGCTTCCTCTCGGCGATCTTCATGGCTTCGCCCGGTGTGGCTCCCGCCTCCAGGGCCTTGAGGGCCAGGGCCATTTCCCGGTCGAACTCAAGAATGTGGTGGGCCAGCCAGTGGATGAGATAGACGACGATCTCTGAAAGGATTCCCTTGCGCTTTTCCGGGTCCAGACCTTTATCCCCCAGCTGTCTGTCCAGTTGGGCGACCTTCTCTGCAAAGCTCCGATGTTCCTTTTCGTGGCGATCGAGAGGGACGTCAAAGGGGGGAATTCGGGGGATCCTGTCCCAGATCGCCTCTTCGGTGCGGAAATGATAGGAGGCATATTCCCGGAGGCGAAGGAGAAGATCTGCAGGATAGGGGGCTCCGGGCATTCCGGTTGCCAAGGCGCTCGGGATCTCGTTGATCAGGTTGACGAGACCGCGGTGCTGGAGATCGATCTCGGGAAATCCCGTTTCAAAATATTCCGTCCAGAAAAAGATCTTGGGAAGCGCATCCGAAGGGGAAGGGGGAGTTGGAGGCGTGTCGACCATCGCGTATCTCCTTGGAAGGTCATGACCTTGCGGTTTCGGATGCCGATCGGGCGATCCCGGCTTAACGATGGGCGTGCCGGTCCCGTTTGTCAACTCTCCCGGCGGTGATGGCGAGGCCAGGCCCCAGTCTGAAATCCCTTGTGCCGGTTTTTCGCTGGTGGTGGGACTTTTTCATAGATGGAGCCATCGGCCATGTCGAAGAGAGTTTCGACGTCGCGGGAATCCTCCGAAAAGAGGGTCACACCAACGCCTGCCGACAAGATCAGGGGCGGTCCTCCGACGACAGGCTCAGGAGTCGGTGGCTCCCGGAAGGGCACCAAAAGGGTCCGATGGCTTCTTTTCCCGAGAGGGGAAAACTTCGGCGAAGCTATCGCCTTCCAGCCACGCGACGATATTGGGATCGAGAGGCCATGTATCGAGTCTTATGGAAGCTTTTAAGGTAGAGATAAGTCTGATTGATGAAGACCCATCAGACTTGCTTGCCATTCTAGAATTTCCGTTGGCCCCTGACAATAGGAGTTGGGCTCACCCGTCGGAATGCGAAGGGGGGGGTTCCGTGGGGGGAGGGGGCTCATCTTCTCCGATCCGGTACTCGCGCATCTTGGCATAGAGAGACTTCCGGCTGATCCCCAGAATCCGCGCCGCAAGGCTTTTGTTTCCGGCCGAATCCCGGATGGCGCGTCGGATCTGCTCCCGCTCTCCTTCCTTGAGGGTCCGAGGCGGAGGAAGGGGAGATGATTCCTCTCCGACTCGCTCCCGGGAGAGTGTCAGGACGGGAGCGATCATCTCCCGCTCAAGTTCAAAGGTTCGGTTTCTTCCGGACATCCCAGCGGGATCCTCCATGTCGTAGGTCACCGAAATCTCGATCATGCGGTTCCTGAGCTCCCGGACATTGCCGGGCCAAGGGTAGGCAAGAAGGACCTCTTCCGCTGCCGGAGCGATGTGGACGGACGTCTCGGGGATTTCCAGAGCCTCCCCCAGAAACTTTCTGGCCAGGAGCGCCACATCCCTCCCGCGCTCCCTCAAAGGGGGGACATCGATGGGGAAGACATTCAATCGATAATAGAGGTCCTCCCGAAGGCGACCCTGGTCGACCAATTTCTGGGGATCGACATTGGTTGCGCCGATGATCCGTGCCCGGAAGGCCAGCTCCTCCGTTCCTCCCACGCGATAAAAGGTCCGGTTTTCAATGACCCGCAAAAGGGAGATCTGGGTCGACAGATCCATGGTGCCGATTTCATCGAGAAAGAGGGTGCCCTTTCCTGCGGTCAGGAGCCATCCGTCCTTCCTGTTCTGGGCGCTGGTGAAGGCTCCCTTTTCATGGCCAAAGAGCTCAGAGTTCACGAGTTCTTTGGAGATGGCGCCGGTGTTGACGGCAATGAAGGGTTCC
>JAKADN010000043.1 GCA_021820445.1 Nitrospirota bacterium
CAGGACTTCTGAAGAGAATGTACTGGACCCCCTCGAGATGGGAGACGGGTGAGGACTGGGACAGCCTTGTCTGGGCCAGGGTCGTGAACATGAGGGAGTCGGTGTCGCGTCCGTGGAGGTGATTCGGGAAGCCGATAAAGAGGGTCAGGGGATCGTTCTGGTTCAGGTAGGCGCCCAGCAGCTCCTCGCGCAGGAGATATCTGAGAATTTCCATCTTTCGTTCAAACCGGCTTCCCGACTCGACGGCCCCGATGGTCCGCTCCGTCTGGTGGATCGCCACAAAAAGAAGGCCCAGGATCACCGACAGGATCCCGAAGGCCACGAGCACCTCGAGAAGTGTGAAGCCGCGATCGGAGAGAGGTGTCCCCGCGACCTTTCCCCCTGAGTTGTCAGGGGATGTTGGAGACATAGGTCACCAGAGAGAAGGAGCGGGCTTCGGCATTTTTTCCGTGGGTCACCGTCAGCCGGACTTGCCTGACGATGGGGACGGGAGAGGGAGAGACCTCCTCGACCCACCGATAATCCCGGTAAGGGGCCTTGAACCGTCCCTTCAGAGTGCCGGGCGGAACGAAGCCCCGGGCCACGATTTCGGCCAGCTTCATGTTCGCGAGATCGACCATCCTGAGCCGCAGCTGCACTTCGTCGTTCGTTCTGACCGTCTGGGAGCGCGCGGCGAGAAGTGTCAGGACCGCCACGGAGAAAATAAAAAGGGCGACCATGACCTCGATCAGGGTGAACCCTCCCTCCGATCTTCCCGGCCGGCGACTCCTACTGGTCATCGGCGCTGTCCAAAGAGGGGATCTCTCCGCTTGGGGGCCCATAAAATGAAGGGACTGTCTTTTCCTGGTAGTCTCCTTTATAGATCCGGATCCGTCCCGTAATGGGCCGGATCACGACGGTCATGCGCCGGTCGAGGCTGTCTCTCAGGGAAATCGTCGTGGATTCGACCGCACCGCTCGGAAAGAACTGGGTGAAGGTTTTTCCGTCCCGCACTTTTCCCTCATGCAGGACCGCGATCCGGGAGAGGCGAACCCCCTTCGGGAGGCGGAAGGGGCGATCCTCCGGCCCCGAAAGCGCGATCAGATTTCCGGAGGGGGCCAGTTCGCTCGCGGAAATCCGCCCCCGGTCCAGATCGTATTCGAGACGGACCATTCTTTGGGTCGAAATGGCTTTCCACTGGAGATCCCGAATCTCCCGCACGATCAATCGTGTCGAGTGCGCGAGGCCGTCGGACTTTCGGAAGGAGAGCTTCGGGGCGATGAGAAGCGCCACGAGAGAGACGATGAAAAGGACCACCATGATCTCGAGGAGCGTGAATCCTGCGGCAGAAGAAGCTCTTCCGTGCGTCATGGATTCCTCCCGATGGGTCGGCGGTCGCCGAAGAAGATCGTGCCGTAAAAAAAGGAGAACCCCTTTCGGGGCTCTCCTCGAATTATCGTATCAAAAGAGTATGTATAATGACTTTTGATCCTAGCCGTGCTTTTCAACCTTAAGGTACTGTCTTTACCTCGATGATAAAAGTCGCCGCAGGAACATCAGTCTTACACTCCCCTACAGGCTAGTCCTTGGTGACGTTGGCTGCCTGCGGTCCCTTGGGGCCCTGGGTGATCTCGAACTCAACAGCCTGTCCTTCGTCGAGGGTCTTGAAACCCTGGGTCTGGATAGCGGAATAGTGAACGAAGATGTCTTCGCCATTTTCCTGGGAGATGAACCCGTAACCCTTGTTGGCGTTGAACCACTTGACTTTACCTTTTGCCATTCGAATACCTCCGGTTGAATCTATTATAGTTACCTGACATGGGGTCACGCCCTGCACGCGATCACCCGGAAGAAGCTTCCCATCGGAACCCTCTTCAGGACATCACATTGGGCAACCATTATTAAACCCCACGATCGGCATTTTAACGCGAGGAATAATATTTGTCAAGAGAATCAGGAAAGGCCCGAAGCTTAGTTTGCGCGATACCGCCCCGGGCCTGCCTAGGGGAAGACGATCAGCGTGAGGGAATCATGATGTGGTCCCCCACCCGCAGGATGCGGGAAGAACGGAGGTGATTCTTGGCAAGGATTTCCCGAACCGATGTCCGGTAGTGATGGGCCAGGAGAGAGAGCGAATCCCCCCGGCGAATGCGATGGTCGATCCAGCCGGCCGACACGTGGCGATAGGAGCTTCGCGAAGCAATCCGGACGGGGCCCCTCGTTCCGGTCTCTGGAATGACCAGCTTCTGGCGCAAACGGAGATGGCGTGATTTCAGACGATTGACCGCGACAAGCTCCCGGAGGGGGACATGGAAGCGGTGGGCGATGGACCAGAGGGAATCCCCCGACTCCACACGGTAGACGGGAACGTCCGGATTGACACCGCTCACGGGAAGGCCCGCAAGCCGTTTCGCGAACTCCTCCGCTGCCTCCGCCGGGACGTTGACCGTCACGGACGGAAGCCGGGGCGGAGTCGCCCAGCGGATGAATTGGGGGTTGTAGACAAGAAACTCGGAAACGGACATGTTCATGGCTTTGGCCAGCGCCCGGATCTCCACGGACCTGTGGATCTCCTCCTGGCGAACGACGACAGCCGGATGATAGGCGAGATCGGTGAAGCCGTACTTAGCCGGATCCTTCGCGATCGTCATGGCGGCGATCATCTTGGGGACGTAGTTCCGGGTTTCCGATGAAAAGGCCCGGGTCTTCCTGAGCTTCCAGTAGTCCTTCGTCCCGACACGGGAGACGGCGTTGGCGACCCGGCCCTCCCCCGCATTGTAGGCCGCGAGTGCGAGTTCCCAGGAGTCGAACTCGTCGTGGAGGTCCTTGAGATACTGGCCTGCCGAACGGGTTGCCAGGATCGGATCCCTGCGCTGGTCGATCCACCAGTTGACCTTGAGGCCATACTTGACCCCCGTTCCCCTCATGAACTGCCAGAGTCCGGCTGCCCCCGTCCGCGAATAGGCCCTGGCACTGAAACCGCTTTCGATGAGGGAGACGTAGGCCAGATCTTCCGGAAGGCCCATCTCCCGGAACGTCTGCTGGATATAGGGAAGATACTCGTGGGAGCGCTCGAGCCATTCCTTGAAGCGACGATGGTCGGCGTACTGAAAATAGTCGATGTAAAGCTGGATGCTCGGATCGTCCGGGAGCGTGGAGAAGAGGACCGGAGCCGGGGGTTTTTCAGGGAGGGCCGCAACGACCGGTGGCTGCGGGACGGGCGTGGTCTTGGGAGGAACGGAGGGAGCCGCATTCTTGTGGCCGATAAAGGGGAATATCCTTGCCAGAATGGGCTGGGTCGTTTTTTTCACCTGAACGACCGGAGTGCTTGCTGACGGGGAAGCCCCTTGCGTTGCGCAGGCCGAAAGGGCAGCCAAGGCAAGAGCGGCACCCACGCCACCCAACGTCCGATTGAGTGAATTCATCACGCCTCCTCGACGCAAACCGGAAAGACCGGCCAATGACTTCGAACAGACTCCCGATATAGGGCGATATCAGAATCCGTCCAGGGGCATCCTGTCGAAACCCCGACTTTAACCTCCATCCTTCCGGAGATCCGGAAGGTCAGGGAAAAAAGCGATTCGTGCCACCAAGGCGTTCCCGAATCGACCTGACGAATCGAACTGACCTGTCGACTCGTAAAATTCCGAGCCGAAGTTTACACGAATAACGATCACATTTCAAATAATATATCGGCTTTTTTCAAAAACAAGGACAACCCCGGGAAATCCCGCAAATTTCAAGAGCGGAAAGATCCGCCCTTTCCGTTTGGAAAAATTCCCACTATAATCGGAAGGTCAACTGTTGATTCCGCGTCGACCCAACTTCCCGAGGAATGAATGTCTGTCCATGCCAGTTCCGGAACCGCGGTCATCCGCATCCCCAACGTCCTCATCGGGAGCTTTTTCCTTTGACCACGCGTGACTACCAGGAATCTCCCCCGCTCCGGCATACCCTTGAAGCGATTCCCCTTTTTCATGGGCTTCCCGAACCCCTTCTCGACCAGATCGGCTCATTTTCCCGCATCCGGACCTACCGCTCCTCCCACCGGATCATCCAGGCCAACGACCTGGGCTCCGAACTCTTTCTCGTTCTCTCCGGATCGGTCAAGGTCTCCATCGAGGACAGGGAGGGGCGCGAAATCATCCTGGCCGTTGTCTACCCTCCGGACTTTTTCGGAGAGGTGTCCCTGTGGGATAATGGAACGAGAACCGCCAATGTCTCGGCCCTGGAGCCCACGCGTGTGGTCGCCATCGAAAAGGAGCCTTTTCTCCGGCTGATCCGGGACTATCCTGAAATCACCCTGCGTCTCCTGTCCGCCCTGTCGGCCCGTCTCCGGGAAACCGACGGAAAGCTCATGCACATGGCCTACGGGGACGCCTACGAAAAGGTGTCGCGGACCCTCTTCGAACTTTACGAAAAAGAGGGCGGAATCGACGGAAAGACTCCTTTCATCCAAGACCGGTTCACCCGACAGGAGCTGGCGTCTCTGTCCGGGGTCAGCCGGGAAACGGTCTCCCGCTCCCTCGGGGCCTTTGTCCAGGCCGGGATTCTCAGAATCGAGAGCAACAGGATCTATATCCTGAATATCGAACGATTGAAGAAGGAAGGCCGAATTCCCTAACGGTCCCGATTTTAAAGGGACAAGGAGACAATCATGGGCGCATCATCGACAGGATCCTGGAACGCGATGGACTACATTGTGATAGGAGGCGTGCTGCTGGCCTTCGTGGTGGGGGGGGCGGCCATGATCCGGGCCATCCGCGCGGCAAACCGAATCAACCCGAAATAGAAAGATCCGGGGAGGGCCCCCTCATTCCCAGGACCTAACCGAGAGGGTTGTGCCAGGGGGGAGCCTCCAGAACCTCCCGATAAAGACGGGCATAATCCCTGGCCCGGCTTTTCCAGCTCGAATCGACCGTCATTGCCCGCCTTCTCATGGCCTCCATCTCCCCTCCTCCGAGACAAAGGATCCGGGCCTTCATAAGGGCGTCGCCCAGTCCTTTTTCGGACAGCTCTTCCATCCAAAGTCCCGTCTTCCCGTCCTCGACCGTGTCCCGCAGCCCACCGGTCGGATTGACCACCGGGAGGGTCCCATAGCGCATCGCGTACATCTGGGTAAGACCGCAGGGTTCGTAGACCGAAGGCACGACCAGAAAATCGGAGGCTCCCACGATGCGGTGGGCCAGGGCCTCGTCGAAACCGATCCGTAGACGGATTCTGTCCGGGAAGCTCTCCGCGAGTCCTCGCCATCGCGCTTCGATTTCGGGGTCCCCCGATCCCAGAACGATCCAGTCTCCCGGAAGATCGCCCGACTCGCCCAGGGATTCCAGCGTCTCCGCCAGGAGCCCCAAACCCTTCTGGTGGGCCATCCTCGAGACGACCCCGTATAGAGGAGTGGAGGGAGCGGAGGAGAAGCCCCATTCCTCCCTCATTCTTTGTTTCAGGACCTCCTTTCCCTTCAGCTCGTCTCGCGAGTAATGAACGGGCAAGAAGGGATCGTCCAGGGGATTCCACTCCCGTTCGTCGATGCCGTTCAGGAGGCCGACAAAGCGGTCCTGGCGGTGGCGGAGGGCTCCCGACAGCCCGCATCCTCCGGGCTCCCACAGCACCTCCTCACGATAGGTCGGGCTGACCGTGGTGATCCGGTCTGCGAACTGGATTCCTCCCTTCAAAAGGGAGAGGCGGCCATGGAACTCGAGCCCGTCGAAGTTGTTGTAGGAGGGGGGAAGGCCGGTCCAGTGCCACTGGTCGAGCGGATAGACACCCTGGAAAGCCATGTTGTGAATGGAGAGGATCGTCCGGATCGGCTTGGTTTGCCACCGGGGACGGATCACATGCGGCAGGAGCGGGACGGAAAGGGCCGACTGCCAGTCGTTTGCATGCAGAATGTCCGGCATGAACCCGGTGACGGCCGGAAGGTGGAGAAGGGCATGATTCCACAGGGAGAAGCGCTCGAGATTGTCGGGGTACTCCCCCCCTCCCTCCCCATAGAGGCCGGGCCGGTCGAAGATCCCTTCCAGGTCGAGCGCGTAGACCGGAACGTCCCCCTTGGCAAGTCTCCCTTCGAAGATCCGGATCGTCAAGGGCCCGGCCGGGGTCCGGGCCACGAAGCTCCGGATGAGGGAGAACCCCTTCCGGTGCTCGACCCCCCGGAACCCGACCGTCCCGATCCGGATGTCGATCCCCTCCCCCCCTTCTCCGGAAAGGGCCTGGGGAAGGGCTGAAGAGACATCGGCCAGGCCGCCTGTCTTGACGACAGGCATGACCTCCGATGTGAGGAAGAAGACGGAGAGAGGACTTTTCATGAGGAGGAGCGCTCCCGTTCCGGGAGCAGGGGCCCGAGGTCGCTTTTCATGGAACGTCTCCCGGGGCTAAAAAAAGAATGAGGGGCGATCGGGCAAAACTGACGCCATCGTGTCGGGATTTGGCTCTTCACCGGACCCGATCCCGCCTGTCGAGAATGGAACGGAACATGGCGTCCTTCTGAAGGGTCCCGTAGAGGGCCAGAAGGGAGTCCTTCGAAAGGAGCAGACGCTGGGAATCGTAGCGCATTCCCTCCAGGTTCCTGGACTGGATGGCCTTCAGCATCTCCCGGGAAAGCTCCCGCGTCTCCCGGTAGAGAAAGTCGAGTTCCCGGAATGCGGGAACATCCCCATAGTCGGCGCGACCTTCGCTCGCATACCACTCCTGGGCCGGCGTGTCCGAAAAAACCGCCTCCTCGGCCTGGGTCAGCGGGGTCGACAGGGACTTCTGCGCCAGGGAAAGGATGTTCTGGATCCAGGCAAAGTGCTCGACCTGGGTCGACAGGATCGAAAGCTCGTTCAAAGGAGGCGCGGGAAGAAGCTTTTCGGAGCCGTCGCTCGCCATCCACTCCCGGCGCCATTTGAGAAACTGCTCCGGCGGCATGGGACGCCCGATCGCATAGCCCTGGGCATGGTCGCATCCGAGCTTGATGAGGAGGGGCTCATACTCCATCTCCTCCATTCCTTCGGCCACCACGCTCCGGCCGAAGATTCGGGCCAGGCTCACGATGCTTTCGATGATCGCCAGATTTTCCCTGTTGTTTCTCATGCCGATCACGAATCCCTGGTCGATCTTCAGAGTGTCGACCGGAAGATGTTTCAGATAGGCCAGAGAGGAGTACCCGGTTCCGAAGTCGTCGATGGCCAGGCGAACGCCCATGGCATGGATGTCGGACAGGATCTCCGGAAGATTGGGGACGCTTTCAGCCGTCGAGGTCTCGATGATCTCGAGCTCCAGGAGCCGGTGCGGAACGGAAGGATGCTCCCCCAGGATCTTCGAGAGCCGGGAGACAAAATCGGCCTTGCGGAGCTGAAGGAGGTCGACGTTGACGCACATCGACAGGGTGATTCCCTGCCCGAGCCATTCGGAGAGCCGGGAAAGGGACTCTCTCAGGACCCACTCTCCCATCGAAACGATCAGCTCCGTTCCCATGATCTGGGGCAGGAAGGCGGCGGGAGAAAGAATCCCCCGGTCGGGATGGTTCCATCGAACCAGCGCTTCGACCCCTGTCAGGGCGTGGGTCCGGATGTTGACGATGGGCTGGTAATGGAGGGTCAGCTCCCCATTTTTGAGAGCCCGGGAAAATTCGGACCGGAGCTCCTTCTTGATCTTGAAACTCTCCTCCATGGAGGGGCTGTAGAAATGAAGGGAGAGCTCCCCCGCCTCCCGGGAGAGGTTGAGAGCCCGTCCGGCCTTTCGGACGAGCTCTCCGGAGAGGATTCCGTCCGTGGGAAACCGGCTGATCCCGATCGCGAGGTCGAGGTCGATCTCGTTGGCATCGATGGAATGGATCCGGCAAAGGGCGGCACGGATCTTGCCCACGACTTCCGTCACGCGATCGTCGTCCGGAAGGTCTTCAAGGATCACGGCAAACTCGTCCCCGCCCATGCGGGCGACCGTATCGCCCTTCCGGACCACCTTCTGGAGGTGCCGCGCCACGTCGACCAGCAGCTGGTCACCGACGGCGTGGCCGAAGGTATCATTCACCACCCGAAAGCTGGCGAGGTCGAGGAGAAGGACGGCAAACCGCCTGTCGTTCTTCGTCGAAAGGCCGATGGAGCGGTTCAGCTGATCGTGAAAAAACTTCCGGTTGAAGAGCCCCGTCAGGGAGTCGTGGGTGGCCAGGTAGAGAAGCCTGGAATCGAGCTCCTTCCTCTTGATGGCGTAGAACAGGGCCCGGGTCAGGAGATGCCCGTTGATGGTTCCCTTGACCAGAAAGTCCTGGGCTCCGATCTGAAGGGCGGAGACGGCCATCTCCTCGTCCTCGAGAGAGGAGAGGACGACGATGGGGAGATCCGGAAAGATGCGGTGGATCTTTTCCAGGGTTTCGAGTCCGTTGACGTCCGGAAGGCCCAGGTCGAGAAGGAGGGCGTCGATCTCCTTGGTTTTCATCATCTCCCGGGCCGTGGAGATGCGGTTTGTCGAACGGAGTTCGATCCGGCGCTCTCCCGTCGAGTGCAGCATCTCCTCCACGAGGAGAATGTCGCCCGGATTGTCCTCGATGAAAAGAACCTTGAGGGTGCGTTCGATCACGGTATCAGGACTCCGATTCGCTGGGTGGGGGAAGCTGGACGATGGTCAGCCAGAAGCTCTCGATGGACTGGACCACCTTGATGAACTGGTCGAGATCCACCGGCTTCGTCACATAGCAGTTCACATGAAGGTCGTAGGTCCGGAGAATGTCCTGCTCCGCCTCCGAAGAGGTGATGACCACCACGGGGATCCGCTTCAAGCGGGGGTCGGCCTTGATGGTCGAGAGCACTTCCCGTCCGTCCATCTTGGGGAGATTGAGATCGAGAAGGATGATGTCCGGGCGAGGGGCGCTCTCGTAGGGAGGCTCCCGCCTGAGAAAGGCCAGGGCGGAGATGCCGTCCCCCAGAACATTCAGGTTGTTCCTCACCTTGCTGTCGCGAAGGGCTTCCCGGGTCAACCGGACATCCCCGGGATTGTCTTCGACCAGGAGAAACTCCACCGGCCGTCCCACCTCTTCGATTCGGGTCACGATGCGAATCCTTTCTGCGTTGGAGGATGTTCATCGGCCCTCTCTCCGGACACTGCGGGGGCCTCTTCCCCGGCAAAAGCCTTCAGGGTGAAATGAAACGATGATCCTTCTCCCGGAACGGACCGGACTCCGATCGATCCCCCATGGCGCTCGACGATGCGCTTGCAGAGCGCCAGGCCGATCCCCGTCCCGGGATATTCCTCCTTCGTGTGGAGCCTCTGGAAAATCGTGAAAATCCTTTCGAAGTAACGCGGGTCGATGCCGATCCCGTTGTCGGAAACAGTGAACCTCCAGAAATCGCCCTCCCGACTGGCTGCGATCGCAATGCGCGGTCCCCCCTTGGGAGAACGGAACTTGATCGCGTTCCCCACCAGATTCTGGAAGAGCTGCATGATCTGGACGGGATCACCGTGAATTTGGGGGAGAGATCCCCGATCGATGACGGCGCCGCTTTCCCGAATCGCGAGCCGAAGGTTGTCCAGGGCCTGGTCCAGGGCCGCGGCGGTCTCGGTGGCGACAAGGGGCTTCCCCCGGGTGTCGACCCGGGAATAGGTCAGAAGGGCATTGATGAGCGCCTGCATCCGGACGGCGCCGTCCACCGCGAAGCGAATGAAGTCGTCGGCCTCTTCGGAGAGCTTCCCCTGATAGCGCCGGGCCAGGAGCTGGGTGTAGCTTGTCACCATCCGGAGGGGTTCCTGCAGGTCGTGGGAGGCCACATAGGCGAACTGCTCGAGATCCCGGTTCGATCTGAGAAGCTCGTTTGTCTTCAGGAGAAGCTCGCGCTCTGTCCGCTTTTCCGCCGTCCGGTCCCGGAATTCGAGAATGAGACCCCTGCCGGGATCGTCCTCGAGCAGGTTCACCGTCGCCCAGACCGAAAAGCGGGATCCGTTCCGGTGTTCCACCAGAAGCTCCCCTTCCCAGTGCCCCTCCCTGAGAGCGGTCGCGACGAGATCCTTCCGCGACGGGTTGGGGGAGTCTGTCCCGGAGACAAGAAAATCCTCGACCGGCTTCCCCACCAGATCGGTCGGAGACCACCCGACCACTTTTTCCGAGGTCTTGTTGGCGTGGCGCAGGACCCATTGACCGTCCAGGATCCAGACGACCTCGGCATTGGTTTCGAAGACCCTGGAGAGGACCTCCATCCGCTCGCGTTCGGCCATGAAGTAGGAATCCATGACCAGCCCCGAATCGAACAGGGTGATCTTCGAGAGAGAGTCGCACAGGGCAGGATGGGAGGGAAGGGGCGATGCCGGATCCTCCCGGAGAATCCGCCCCGCCCATTCGAGGAAGAGCCCGAACGAAGCCTGGACCCATTCCGGCTCGAGGCCGATCTCCTGGTGGGAGATGCCGACGGCCAGCCGGTTCGTGACATAGGCCATGTCGTAAGGCCCCGAGACCAGTTCGACGAAATACTCCGAATGTCGGGATCTCAGCCAGCTCTGGGAATGGGCTTTTTCGAGGATTTTGGCAGTTTCGGGAAAGTCTCCGATCCGTCCATGAAGAAGAGTCACGAAGGCCGGAGTTCTCTGCTGGAAGAAAGGACGAAGCAGGGAAAGGGCCGCCTCTTCCTCTCCGGAAATGCCAAGAAAAATCTTGCGTTTTTTGATCTCGGCCTCGGAAAGGCCGAGACGGTCAGCCATGCGCCGGGCCCTCTCGGCATGGGATGCCATGCTTGTCACAAGAGATTCCCTTGATTCATGAAACGACTATCCTCCATACAATCCATAATAAAGAGTCGTGAAAAAACTTACAAGCTGTATCAGCATCAATTTTGTTTGATACCTTACAATGATAAATTGTTTTAATTTTTCTTTATGCAAGCACGAGCTAAAGGCCGGAGTCCCGATCTTCCCCCTCCTTTGATTCCGGAAGATTGGACCCGCCTTCCTTTGGCCAGGTGCCGGGAGCAATCTCGATCCCCCACCCGTCTCCTCCGTCCAGGATTCGAAGGAGGCGGGAGGGAGGCAGCACCCCCGGGATCGGGATCAGGGTCAGCGGAGGTCGGGATTTTTCCTGGCCGTATTGCCGGAAGGCGCCACCGGATCCGAAGCCGGAGGAATCCTCCCCAACTCCGGTGCCTGCAATCTCTTCCGACTCCGGATTCGCCTCCTTGCTCTTTTCGGGCTCGGAAAGGCTTTTACTGTCTTCAAACCTATCATTCAGCATTTATTAAAAATTTAATGATTATAAATTATTATTAATTATAAAATCATGAATTAATCTTTAAAATCATAAAAAAAGACGAGCCACTATACTGACACTGTAAAATTTTTTCAACAAAAAAACTCATTAAAAATTAACAATTTATAATATTAATAAATATTATAAAAATGAATTTTTTCATGGAAGTCGGCAAGGAATCTCGGATAAGACTCGAAAGCTCCTCCGGAGGGGTTCCCTTCCCCCCAGGGGCCCCTCTCCCGTATTTCAACGAGGGTCAAAATGGAGTATGTTGAAAAGAGAGATAATCCTGTCCACAACCCTTGCAGGAGGGCACATGATGGCCAAAGATCCCGAAGACGCAGAGCTCGCCTCTCTCAATTCCTACTGGAGCGCCGCCAACTATCTCTCTCTCGGAATGCTCTACCTCCGGGACAATCCCCTTCTCAGAAAGCCGCTTGAAGCCGAGCACATCAAGCCCCGCCTCCTGGGCCACTGGGGCTCCGACCCCGGACAGAACTTTGTCTGGGTCCACGCCAACCGCCTGATCCGGCGCCACGACCTGAACGTTCTCTATGTCAGCGGACCGGGCCACGGCGCCCCGGCCTCCCTTTCCAACGCCTATCTCGAGGGAACCTATTCGGAGGTCTATCCGGACCGGAGTCAGGACGAAGAGGGGCTCAGGACCTTCTTCCGCCTCTTCTCCCATCCGGGCGGGGTCGGGAGCCACTGCACCCCGGAAACCCCCGGTTCGATCAACGAGGGGGGGGAGTTGGGATACAGCCTCTCCCACGCCTACGGGGCGGCCTTCGACAATCCGGACCTTCTGGTCGTGGCCGTGGTGGGAGACGGCGAAGCCGAAACCGGCCCCATGGCCACCTCCTGGCACTCGAACAAGTTTTTGAATCCGATCCGGGACGGAGCGGTCCTTCCCATCCTCCATCTGAACGGCTACAAGATCGCGAATCCGACGGTCCTTTCCCGGATCTCGGAAGAGGAGATCAAAAAGCTCTTCGAAGGATACGGATATACTCCCCATCTCGTTTCGGGCGACGATCCCCTGTCCATGCACCGGCTCATGGCGCGGACAATGGAGCGCTGCCTTTCCGAGATCCGGGGGATCCAGAAGCGCTCCCGGGAGGCGGGGGTGGCCGAGAGGGGCCGCTGGCCCATGATCATCCTTCGGACTCCCAAAGGCTGGACCGCTCCCAAGGAGGTGGACGGACACCATATCGAGGGATTCTGGCGGGCCCACCAGGTGCCGGTGCTCGATGTCACGACCAACCCGGCCCATCTGAAGATCCTCGAGAACTGGCTCAGAAGCTATCGGCCGGAGACCCTCTTCGACGAAAAAGGGGCCCTTCGCCCGGAGCTTAAGGCGCTGGCCCCCCAGGGCGCCCGGCGCATGAGCGCCAACCCCCACGCCAACGGCGGCCTCCTGCGGATTCCCCTCCGCCTTCCCGACTTCCGGAGCTATGCGGCCTCCGTGCCCTCTCCCGGTGTCCGGGAGGACCAGAACACCTTCATCCTTGGAGAGTTCCTCCGGGACGTCATGCGGGACAATCCCTCCAACTTCCGGGTCTTCGGCCCCGACGAGACTGCTTCGAACCGTCTCCAGGCGCTCTACGAAGTCTCAGGAAAGGCCTGGATGGGGGAGCGGCTCCCGGTCGATGCCGACGGCGGCTTCCTCTCTCCGGATGGCCACGTCATGGAGATGCTGAGCGAGCACACGCTGGAGGGATGGCTTGAGGGCTACCTTCTCACCGGCCGCCACGGCCTCATCAACACCTACGAGGCCTTCGCCCACATCATCGACTCCATGGTGAACCAGCACGCCAAGTGGCTCGAGAAGGCCCGCTGGGAGATCTCCTGGCGAGCTCCGGTCTCCTCCCTGAACATTCTCCTCAGCTCGACCGTCTGGCGCCAGGACCACAACGGGTTCACCCACCAGGACCCGGGATTCCTGGACGTCATCACCAACAAAAGCCCGAAGGTGGTCCGGATCTATCTCCCGCCGGACGCAAACTGCCTCCTGAGCGTGGCGGACCACTGCCTCCGGAGCACCGACTATGTCAACGTGATCGTCGCCGACAAGCAGCCCCATCTCCAGTTCCTGACCATGGAGGAGGCGATCCGCCACTGCACCCAGGGGATCGGGCTCTGGGAATGGGCCTCGAACGACGTGGGGGAGGAGCCCGACGTGGTGATGGCCTCGGCGGGAGACGTTGTGACCATCGAAGCCCTGGCCGCCACGGCCCTTCTCCGGGAGCTCTTCCCGGATCTCAGGATCCGCTTCGTGAACGTGGTCGATCTCTTTCGTCTTGTTCCCCAGTCGGAGCATCCCCATGGCCTTTCCGACCGCGACTTCGATTCGCTCTTCACCCAGGACCGGCCGATCATCTTCAACTTCCACGGCTATCCCTGGCTGATCCACAAGCTGGCCTACCGCCGCACCAACCATGCGAACCTTCACGTCCGGGGCTACAAGGAGCAGGGCTCCATCAACACCCCCCTGCAGCTGGCGATCAACAACCAGATCGACCGCTTCTCCCTGGCCATCGACGTGATCGACCGGGTCCCCCGCCTCAGAAACCGGGGAAGCCACGTCAAGGAATGGCTCAAGGGGGAGATCGTCCGCCATCTGGACTATGCCAAGGAAAACGGCATCGACCATCCGGAGATCGAGGCCTTCCGCTGGCCCTTCGGCAAGGACACCAAAAAAGGCTGATCTTGGCGCCATGAGAATTGAACCGGATTCGGCAACGTTCGATATCGACGGAAAGAGTCCCGGAAGAAGTCAATCAGTCCCGGAGGCATCACCCGTCCCGCTGGCCTCAATCTTGGCATCGGCGGGAGGGGAGGAGCTTTCTCCCCTTCCCCGCGCCTTCTACGACCGGGAGACGGAGAGGGTCGCGCGGGATCTTCTTGGCAAACAACTGGTCCATGTGCTGGGGGGCGAGATCCGGGCGGGACGGATCGTGGAGGTCGAGGCCTATCTCGGACCCGAGGACAAGGCCTGTCATTCGGCCCGGGGGCTCACGCCCCGGACCCGGGTGATGTTCGGACCTCCGGGCCACGCCTATGTCTACATGATCTACGGGATGTATTTCTGCATGAATGTTGTGACCGAAGGGGAAGGCCGCGCCTGCGCGGTGCTGATCCGGGCGCTCGAGCCCCTCAGAAATCTTCCCGGGAAGACCCGGGGACCGGGACTCCTCTGCCGATCGATGGCCATCGACCGCTCCCTGAACGGCCACGATCTGGTGGGATTGCGCTTCTTCATTGCGGACGACCCTGCCTTTGCGTCAGGAGAGGTGGTGGCCCGGCCCCGGATCGGGGTGGGGTACGCCGAAGAGTGGACCGAGCGACCGCTCCGCTTCTATCTCTCCGGCAATCCCTATGTCTCGAAGCCCTGAACGACCCTGAAAAAAAAAGAACGTCCTCATCTTCCCGGAATGTCGAGGGAGCCACCCGCGGCACGGAGAGGGCGTGACTCGCCTGCGGCCCCTTCTCCCGTATGATCCCCGATAGGAGGCGCGCCGATGCAGGGCCAAAAGGTGGAAAGATTGAATTGCTGAATTCTATCAATCATAACGATCATATCAATTTAGGAGGTTCCAATGGTCACAGAAACCAATGCGGTCCATTTTCGAAAGAATCTCGGGGAAATGCTGAACCAGGTTCAATATCGCCATGACTCCATCCTGATCAACAAGGATGGAAAGCCGGTCGCCGCTCTTGTCGATGTTGGACTTTTTGCGCGCATCCGCAAGATGGAATCCCGCTTAGAGGCCCTCTGCAAACGAATCGAGTCAGGCTATTCGGAAATCCCGGAGTCCTCCGGCATGGATGAAATCGATCAGGTTGTTGCCTCAGAGAGACATTCCTCCCGGATCCCCAAGAAAAAGAACTGACAAAGCGTGGCCGCTCTTCGGATCGTTCTCGATACGAATGTTCTCCTCTCCGGCATCGCCTATCCTTCAAGCATGCCCGGCAGGATTCTTGCCGCCTGGAGCCGGGGAGAAATAGAGGTGGTTCTCTCGGAGGCTCTTCTTGAAGAATTGCGGCGAGTCCTTCCCCGCCTTGTCCACCGCCACGGGTTGAAGGATTCCGAAATCGACGAACTGGTCGACATCCTCGCGTTCAAGTCCGAAATCGTCCAGCCAGCAGAAGGGAACGATCCCGAATTGCGCGACAACCTCGACCAGCCGGTCCCCGGCACGTTGATTGAGGCCGCCGGAACCGCCGGGGCGCATTACCTTGTCACGAGGGAAAAAGATCTCCTGGCACTTTCGGACCGATATCCGATCGTGAGTCCTGCGGCTTTCTGGGAGCGCCATGGCGGATTCCCGGACTGATTCGGGAATTGAACGCCCCCTGTTTCGAGCGATCCCTGTATCCGGGTCAACCTCTCTCCGGCCTTCGCCTTTTTATTAATCCGAGGGCTAAAAGCGGAAGGAACAGTGACAAGTTCGGCCTGGATAGTGCGGAAGATCGAGGAGACAAAGGCAAAGCTTATTATGTGCAGATCCAGGAAGCCGAAGTCGTTCCTGGTGAAAACCCGGGCCTTCTGGCCAAGTGTTTTCCGAAGCCCCCTGAATTCACATCCATTCAGGATTGACATCCTCCCCTCCCTCTCGCTTCGCTCGCCGCAAAAGCGGAAAGGAAGGGGATTCCTTCCTGCCATCTCCCCGGTGGAACACGGGGATGGATCGGGAGCCTGAACGGTCAGGCCACCGACTCGGAGGACGAATCCTCCGAACAGGCGCAACGGGTCTGCCCGACCCTGAGAATGTTCTTTGCCGCGTTCACGTCCGCATGATCGGCGTGGCCGCAGGAGACGCACCGGAAGGTGGCCTGATCCGGCCTGTTTTCCGCCGAGACGTGGCCGCAGACGAAACAGGTCCGGGATGTGTTTCGGGGATCGACCCGGACCAGACGGCCTCCCCGTCTCGCCAGCTTGTAGTCCAGAAAGGAGAGGAAGATCCCCCATCCCTGCGACAGGAGGGAGCGGTTCAGCCCGGACTTCTGCCGGACGTTCCGTCCGGGGGTCTCCCTCGTTCCCCGGG
>JAKADN010000044.1 GCA_021820445.1 Nitrospirota bacterium
CAGGGCGGTGGGAGTCCCGCTCTCTCTCGACGATTTTTCCGCCATGCGCGAGCGGGTTCCGGTGCTTTGCGACCTGAAGCCTTATGGCCGTTTCGTCGCCACCGATCTCCATCGTGCCGGCGGCATCCCCCAGGTCATGAAGATCCTCCTGGCCAACGGCCTTCTCCACGGAGAGGCCCTGACCGTGACAGGCCGGACGGTCGGGGAGATTCTGGAGGGACTTTCTCCGGAGCCTCCGGCGGGGCAGGAGGTGATCCGCCCCTTTCGCGATCCGGTCTTCGATCGTGGCCATATCGCCATCCTCCGGGGGAATCTCGCCCCGGAAGGATCGGTCGCCAAGGTGACGGGATTCGACCGGACCCTCTTCTGCGGCCCCGCGCGGGTGTTCGATTCGGAGGAGGCCTGCATGGACGCCCTCATGTCCCGAAGGATCAACGAGGGCGACGTCGTCGTCATCCGGTACGAAGGTCCGGTCGGCGGACCCGGGATGCGGGAGATGCTCTCCCCCACCGCGGCCCTGATCGGGGAAGGGCTCGGGGACAGCGTGGCCCTTGTCACCGACGGACGCTTTTCCGGGGGAACCCGGGGGATGGTGGTGGGCCACGTGTCCCCGGAGGCGGCGAGCGGAGGGCCGATCGCTCTTGTCGCCGAGGGGGACCGGATCACTCTGGATGCGGAGCGGGGGATTCTCAGGATCGACGTCCCCGAGGAGGAACTCGCGCGGCGGAAGGCCGCGTGGTCCCCGCCCCCGTCGCGCCCCCTTCGGGGGGTCCTGGCGAAGTATGCCCGGCAGGTCTCGTCGGCCTCCCTCGGTGCCGTAACGGAATGAAGGCAGGGATTTCTGGTAAAATGACAAGAGGACGTGCATGACAATCCCGGAGGATCTCGCCACCGCCGTCGACCACCTGAAGCGGGGGCTCACCGTCGTCTTCCCCACGGAGACGGTCTACGGTCTGGGGGCGGACGCCATGAACCCGAAAGGGGTGGAGCGCGTCTTCGCCCTCAAGGGCCGTCCGAGGAATCGTCCCCTGATCGTGCACATCGAGGGAGTGGCCCGTCTCGAAGAGTGGGTCCGGGAGATTCCCGAGGAGGCCCGAAGGCTCGCGGAACGCTTCTGGCCGGGTCCCCTGACTCTCGTCCTTCCCGGGCGCCGGGAGGTTCCCCGGGAGGTGACGGGAGGCCGGGAGACGGTGGCCGTCCGGGTTCCGGACCACCCCGTTGCCACGGCTCTTTTGAAGGCCTTCGGAGGGGGAATTGCGGCCCCGTCGGCCAACCGCTTCGGACGGCTGTCCCCGACCGCGAGTTGGCATGTCCGGGAATCCTTTGGCGACGAGGCGGGCCCGATCCTCGAGGGAGGTCCCTGTCCCGTGGGGGTCGAGTCGACCATCGTCGGCTTTGTCGGGGAACGACCGGCTCTTCTGCGGCCCGGTTCGATTTCCGCCCAGAGGATCGAGGCGTTCCTCGGGATCCGGATGCTTCGAACCGGAGCAGACGAGGAGGGATCCTCCCCTCCCGGCCTCCCCGGCTCGGGAGAGAGCCATTACGCTCCGGCCACCCCGCTGGAGGTCCGGTCCCCGGACGCCCTTTGGATCCGGGTCCGCTCCTTGGTCTTGCGGGGGGAGACGGTGGGGGTCCTGACCTTCTCCGACGGACGGGAGCTTGACGGGCAGGGAGGTGTCACGGCCCTTCCAATTTCAAAAAGACCCTCCGAATACGCCCGGGAGCTCTATGCCGCCCTCCACTCCCTGGACCGGGGAGGGTTCGGGCGGATCCTCGTCGAGGCGCCGCCGGACGGGGAGGAGTGGGGGGCGGTGAACGACCGGCTGAAACGCGCGAGCCACCCTCCGGGGGGACGATGACCCCGGTGACCTCTTTCGACGGAGATTCCTCCATGGCCCCAGGCGGGACCCAATCCTTTCCTTCCGGCTTCGACTTCTCCGTGCTCTCCTCCCCTTCGGGGGACCCGAAGGAATTTCCGATCGGGATCGCCCTCTTCGACGGCCAGGGAGGAGTTCTTTTCCAGAGTCCCTCCTACAACGAAATCCTCGACGGCCTCACCCTGGTGGAGCCGGGACGACCCCCGGCTCCCCTCCGGGAGGCGCTTCGCTCCCTGGTCCTCACCCGGGATCCTTCCGGAGAGCGAAGCGTTCGTTTTTCCGCGACCGATCCCGGAGGGGTGTCCCACATCGTCCTCTGCCAGATCTTCCCTCTTCCGGCCGAACCCGGGGCCCCCGGCGGGGTTCCCGGTGCGGGGGAAAGGTGCCTGGTCCATGTCCAGGACGTGACGGGGCTCGTCTCCCTCGCCCGGGAAACCCTCGAAGTGGGGCGCTATCAGGAGGTTCTGGGCAAGATCGCCCATCTGGCCGTGAGCGGGGCCTCGATGATGGATGTTGCGGACTTTTCGGCCCGGGAGACCGCCCGGGCCCTGGACGTCGATTTCTGCAAGATTCTCATCCCGGCGGACTCCGATCCGCTCCTTCATCTTCTGGCGGGGGTCGGCTGGCGGGACGGGCTCGTGGGGACCTATGTCCAGGAGGGAGGATTCCATTCCCAGGCAGGTTTTGCGATCCGGGAGCGCCGTCCGGTCGTCGTGGAGGATCTCCATTCCGAACGGCGATTCTCCCCGTCGACCCTGTTGTCGGAGCACCGGGTCCGGTCGGGGGTGAGCGTTCCGATGATGTTCCATGACCAGGTCCTGGGGGCCATGAGCATCCATACCCGGGCCGTCCGGCGCTTCAGCGCGAGGGAGATCGCCTTTCTCGAGACGGTGGCCAATACCGTGGCGACCATCCTCGAACGGTGGAAGCGGGAAGAGGTCCAGCTCTCCCTCTACAACCGTCTTTTCGCCCAGCTTCAGGACGGGGTCATCCTGACGGACGCCCGGGGGGTGATTCACGAATGGAACCCCGCCATGGAGCGGATCTCGGGTTGGACCCGGCAGGAAGCGATCGGCCGGACGCCGCGGATCCTTTCCTCCGGTCGCCAGTCTCCCGAGTTCTACGACCACCTCTGGAGAACGCTCCTGTCCGGGAAGCCCTTTACCGGCCGCTTCATCAACCGGAGAAAGGACCAGAGCGAATTTCTGGTCTGGGAGAACATCAGTCCCGTCATGGATCCCGACAATACGATCCGGCATTTCCTGGCCATCCTGACCGATCTTTCGGAGAGGGAAAAGCTTCTCGAGGCGCTGCGGCACATGGAGCAGATCAAGCTGGTCGGCCAGCTCTCCGGAGGTCTGCTCCATGAAATCCGGAATCCCCTGATCGGGATCGGGAGCCTGGCCGACCATCTCGGCAAGTCCCGGGAGCTGTCCGATCCCCTCCGGCGCCAGGCGGTCCTGATCGCGAACGAAGCCCGCCGGATCGACGCCCTTCTGGAGTCCCACCTGTCCGTCCTTCGGCCGAAGACCTTCGAGTTTCAGCCGCTCGTCCTGGAGGAGCTGCTCAGAGACGCCGAATCCCTCCTCCAGCAGACCTTCCGGAAGGGGGGCGTCCGCTTCGCCCTGGACCGCGATGGGGACATCCCGCCGGTCGAGGGGGCCCAGGGGCCCCTCCAGCAGGTCTTTCTCAACCTGATGATGAACGGACTCGACGCCATGCCGGGGGGCGGCGTTCTCACGGCAAAAATCGCCCCCTCTTCCCTCAAGGGACGGGAGGGTGTGGCCGTTGTCATCGAGGATACGGGCAAGGGGATTCCGGAGGCGCTTCTGAAGCGCCTCCACGAACCGTTCTTCACGCACGGCAAGGCCAAGGGGGTCGGTCTGGGGCTCCCCATCACGCGGGACATCGTCGAACGGCACGAGGGGCAGATCACGATCGAGAGTCCCCCGGGCCAGGGGGTCCGGGCGACGGTCTGGCTGCCGCTCAAACAGGAGGGAAGACAGGGGTGAACGTTCTGCTCGTCGAAGACGAATCGTCGATCCGGGAGGCCTTCGCGCTTCGCCTCTCCGAGGGGGGCTATGTGGTCCAGACGGCCGGGAGCGGCGAGGAGGGTCTGAGCCTTTTGAGGACCTCTCCCCCCGACATCCTGATTCTGGACATGGTGATGCCCGGTCTCTCGGGCCTCGACCTCCTGAAGGAGGTCCGGGCGGCGGACCTCGAGATCCCCGTCATACTTCTCACGGCCCGGGGAACCGTCAAGGACGCGGTGGAGGCCATGCGTCTCGGGGCCTTCGATTTCGTGACGAAGAACATCGACATGGACGAGCTCTTCCTGTCCCTTTCCAACGCCTCCCGCTTTCTCTCCCTCGCCCGGGAGGCCCGCTACTGGACCGGCCGGGAATCGGGGCGCTTCTCCCTCGATCGGATGATCGCCCAGAGCCCGGCGGGAGCGGAGCTTCGCCGGCAGGTGGTCGACCTCGTCGAAAACGACCGGGTGACGGTCCTTCTGCAGGGAGAGACGGGGACCGGGAAGGAATATGTGGCCAAGGTCCTCCACTACAACGGCCCCTCGGGGGAGCGGCCCTTCATCGAGGTCGACTGTCCGGCGATCCCTTCGGAGCTCTTCGAAAGCGAACTCTTCGGGTACGAGAAAGGCTCCTTCACGGGCGCCGCAGGACGGCGGATCGGGCTTGTCGAGCTGGCGGAAGGGGGAACCGTCCTGCTCGACGAGATCGGAGACCTTCCCCTGCC
Organism: Nitrospirota bacterium; assembly: GCA_021820445.1. Lineage (GTDB taxonomy): Bacteria > Nitrospirota > Leptospirillia > Leptospirillales > Leptospirillaceae > UBA4572. Next base: position 4,632 of record JAKADN010000044.1, read on the forward strand.
GCTTCAGGCCAAGCTTCTGCGGGTGATCGAGGAGCGGACCATCCGCCGGGTGGGAGGGGGAGCGCCCTTTCCGGTGAATGTGCGCTTCATGGCGGCCACCCACCGGGACCTGCGGGTGGCGGTCCGGGAAGGCCGCTTCCGGGAGGACCTCTACTATCGGCTCAATGTCGTGACGCTCTCGATTCCGCCTCTCCGGGAACGTCGCGAAGACATCGTTCCGATCGCCGAACGATTCCTCCACCAGTCGTCCCAGACCTTCCGGAAAAAGATCCAGAGGATTTCCCCCGCCGCCCAGAAGCTTCTTCGCGACTATTCCTATCCGGGCAACATCCGGGAGCTCTCCAACCTCATCGAGCGGGCGGTCCTTTTCTGCTCGGGACCGCAGCTCGAGGTGGCGCATTTCTCCGCGGACCTCTTCCGCGGGGGAACGGCCCTCCTGACCCCCGCTCCTTCGGAGGAGGCCGTCGATTCCGGCAAGCTCCCCCTCTCCTTCCAGATGGGGGAGGACACGCTGGAGGGGTTCGAGCAGAAGCTGATCCGGGAGATTCTTGGCCGGGCCGGCGGGAACAAGACGCGGGCGGCAGAGTCTCTGGGAATCAGCCGGTGGGCCCTCGACCGCAGGCTCAAGGGGGGCCTGGGGGAAGGCGATTCGACCGAAGACCCCGGCCGTGACCGGAAGACAGGATCCGGTGGGGCCTGATGGAGGGCGCCTGAGCGATGATCACCCCCTGTCCCCTCTGTGAGCGCTTCGCCGACCCCGAAAGTCCCCTGGTGATTGTCCGGAGTCGCCGGGCCGTCCTCTCCCACATGCCGGGAGTCGATCTGCCGGGCTATCTCCTCCTCTCTCCCTTACGCCATGTGGAGGATGCGGGGGCGCTCGACCGGGAGGAAGAGCGGGAACTGGCGGGACTCCAGAGCCGGGCCGTCCGGGAAGTCCTGGCGCTTCCGGAGGTCCGGAAAGTCTATATCCTGAGTTTCGGGGAAGCGGTCCCGCACCTCCACCTTCATCTTTTTCCCCGGACAGAGGCCATGGGGCGGGATCCGGAGCTTCAATCCCCCGGGGCTCCGGCCGCCGGGGCCCCGGACGGGCCGAAGATCTTCGAGCATTTCCGGCAGCGGCTCGCCGTTCCCGGTATCCCGGACCGGGTCCGGGCCCTCGTCCTCAGGCTGAGATCCCATTTTGGGGAGGACGATTTCTGAGACCGAGCCTTGAGCCGGAATTCTTCCGGATGCGGAGGACCGTGTGGAGGGGCAAGAAGCCGGAGAATTGACAAAAAAAAGGAGGGGATCGCTCCCCTCCTCCAGGACAAAATCGGTCTGACGCAGTCTTGAAACGGCTTAGTAGGCCTTGGAGAATCCCGCCTCGTCGCCGTAGTTCCACAGCTTCTGGGCCGCCGACCACTTCCACTTCTTCGAAAGGGCGGTCAGGAAGGTGTCCACGTCGGCATCGGTCACCGCCTTGGTGGCCATGAAGCGGCAGCGGTACCAGTTGACCATCATGAGGTCTTCGCTTACGTATCCCGGCCAGACCTTGGTGCCGCGGTTCGAGACGAACTCGATCTTGAAGGCGCCGTAGTCGTCGAAGGCGGGAATCCCGTTCTCGGTGATGATGTAGACGTCCACCCCCACGAGGGTGATGGGTTTGGCGGGCCGCTTTGCCCGTCCGGTTGTCGCTTTGGTCAGTGTTGACATGATCCGCTCCTTGTATGGGGTGTCGTTATTTCATGGCCTTGATGATGGCGTCGGCGTATTCGTCGGTCGAGGCGGTGCCTCCGGCGTCGTAGGTCAGGGTCTTCCCTTCCGCCAGAACCTTGTTCATGCCCTTCTCGATCATGTCGGCCGCGGCATTCTCACCAATCCAGCGAAGCATCATCACCCCGGACAGAAGGACGGCCGATGGATTGACCTTCTTCATGCCCGCGTATTTCGGAGCCGATCCGTGGACCGCCTCGAAGATGGCGCAGTTGTCGCCGATGTTGGCGCCCGGTGCGAATCCGAGTCCGCCCACCAGACCTGCGCAGAGGTCGGAGAGGATGTCCCCGTAGAGGTTCGGGAGGACCAGACAGTCGAACTGTCCGGGATTTCTCACGAGCTGCATGGAGCAGTTGTCGACGATGATGTCCCCGTATTCGATCTCGGGGTGCTTCTTCGCCACTTCACGGAAGGCCTCGAGGAAGAGACCGTCGGTCATCTTCATGATGTTGGCCTTGTGGACGCACTGGATCTTCTTGCGGCCGTTGGCCTTGGCCCACTTGAAGGCGAACTCGGCGATCCGGTAGGAGCCCGGCCAGGTGATGACCTTGAGGCACTGGGCGACTTCGTCGGAGACCATGTGCTCGATGGCGGCGTAGGAGTCTTCGGTGTTTTCCCGGAAGGTGAGGATGTCGATTTTGTCCCATGGGCGCTTGAGCACAGGGATCAGCTTGGCCGGGCGGACGTTCGCATAGAGGTCGAACATCTTTCTGAGCGTCACGTTGGCGCTCTTGTGGCCGGTGCCGATCGGGGTGGTCGTGGGGCCCTTGATGGCGAGCTTGTTCTTCGCGATCGACTTGATCGTCTTTTCGGGGAGAAGCGTCCCGTACTTGTCGAGGCAGTCGAGACCGATATCCTCATACTCCCAGACGATCTCCACGCCGGTGTGGTCGATGATCCTCCGGACCGCTTCGCAAATCTCCGGTCCCGTTCCCTCTCCGGGAAGCATCGTGATGACATGTTTGCCCATCTTTTGAAACCTCCATTCGTCGTTTCATTCCACATTCGTCCCCGATCCTTTCCTCATTGAAAGGAGGGCGTCGAGGTGTCCAAGCAAATTGAATGCCTAAAACATGAATCCCGTAACTTCCCTGCAATGAAGATTAAACGAGATCCGTTCAAAAAGCCCTCTTGCCATGCGTGCGAAAACTGTATGCAGAAAACGCACGCCTCCCCTTAAACTGTGCGAAAAGTTGAAGAGGAGGAGGGAGGTCCGACTCTGGTCCTCCGAGGCGGTTCGCCTGTCTCCCGGAGTCGGAAGGGGGGGTGTGATATAATGAGAAAAAGCCGTCCCGGAATGTCTCCGGGACCTCTCATCGAAAGGATCTCCCCATTTCCGGACCGACCGGCAACCTCTCGGGGCTCAAGGCGAGCCAGATAAAATCCCTCACCCGTCTTCAAGGCCGCAGGATCCCGCCCGGCCTGTGGATCACCCCTGAAATCGCACGCCAGATGGCGCTTTTAAGCCACGAAACCGGACGGCAGGTCGCCCTTCTCGTCTCCCGGGAAGGGGCTGTGGCCCAGGTGGTGATCGGCACCGCGCGGGAGATCTTCCTCTCGGAACTCCCGCCCTCCCGTTCCGGAGGACGGTCGCTTCGCGGGATCCGGATGGTTCATACCCATCTCCAGGGCGAAGCCCTCTCACAGGACGATCTGAACGATCTGGCCCTTCTCCGCTTCGACGCCATGGTGGCGCTCCAGATGAACCGGGAAACCGGCCTTCTCGACCGGATCAGCGTGGCCACGATCAACCCCGATCCGAAGGGGGAGCCCCCCTGGATCGTCGATCCCCCTCGCCCGGTTGGGCCGGAGAGCCTGTCATCGAACGGGCGCATCGAGGCGCTCGAGGAGGAGCTCTCCCGGAGCCTGTCCGCGGCCACGAAGAAGACCGGCGGCCACGAACGGGCCCTTCTCGTCTCCGTCTCCCCCGACGCCCTGTCCGACCAGGAGGATGCCCTGGCCGAGCTTTCGGAGCTCGCCCGCTCCGCCGACGTCGACGTCCTGGGCGAAGTCCGCCAGCGGATCACGCGGTATCATCCCACGACCCTGATGAGCGCGGACCGTCTCAAGTCCCTCCTGATCCACGCCCTGCAGGTCCACGCCACCCTGATCATCTTCGAGCAGGAGCTCTCCCCCAACCAGGTCCGGAAAATCGCCGAGATGACCGAACTCAAGGTCATCGACCGGACCCAGCTCATCCTCGACATCTTTGCCCGCCGGGCCCACAGCCGGGACGGGAAGCTCCAGGTCGAGCTGGCCCAGCTCAAGTACCTCCTTCCCCGCCTCTTCGAGCGGTCCACCGCCCTGTCCCGGCTGACCGGCGGCATCGGAGGCCGGGGGCCGGGCGAAACCCGTCTCGAGGAGGACCGTCGGCGGGTCCGGGACCGGATCGCCTCCCTTACCGCCCGTCTCCGCCACCTCGAAGTGGAGCGCTCCGGCCGAAAAAATCGCCGGCGGGAGGCCGCCCTCCCCGTCGTCTCCCTCGTTGGCTATACCAACGTCGGGAAGTCCACCCTGCTGAACCGGCTCACCCACAGCCAGGTTCTGGTGGAGGACAAGATGTTCGCGACCCTCGACCCCACCACCCGTCGTCTCCGTTTTCCCCGGGAGAGGGAGATCATCCTGACCGACACGGTCGGCTTCATTCGGGATCTTCCCGCCGATCTGAAGCGGGCCTTCATGGCCACCTTCGACGAACTCCGGGACGCCGACCTGATCGTCCACGTGACCGATGCCTCCCATCCGCATTGCGAACTCATGATCGAGCGGGTGGAGACGATCCTCAGGGAGATGGATCTCCACCGGATTCCGACCCTTCTCCTCTTCAACAAGTGCGACCGGATCGACCCCGAGGCCCGGCGCCTTCTGGAGCTGCGCCATCCGGGGGCGGTCTTCGTCTCGGCCCTGGACCCGGAGAGCCTCCGTCCCCTCGAGCGGATCCTCGAGACGCGCCTCTTCGAGAAGCCCCTCGAATCCCTGGTGGCCGGAGGCTCCGACTGATGGTCGTCCTTCCCGTTCCCGAAGCCCTTTGTCGGGAATGCCGCCTCTGCTGCCGCTTCACCGACGCCGACCTCCTGACTCCCTGGGCGGCACGGCCCGAAGGGGGGGCGTCCCTTCCCGGCCCCTTCCGGCCCCCGGCTCCCATCGCCCTCCGTCCCGGCACAGGCCGGATGGATCTCCCGGTCCTGGTCTGCGACGCCCTTCGGGAGGAGAACAGCCGGTGCGGTTTCTGGGGGGATCATCCCGCCGACTGCCGCCTCTACCCCCTGGTTCTCGTCCACCGGGACGGGCGCTTTCTTCTGGCCCTCGATCCCGACTGTCCCTTTTCCTCCCGGGAAGATCCGGCCTTCTTCGTCGAATTCGCCACCCGCTTCCGGGAGGAGGAATGGGTCCGCCTCACCCCGGCGGACGCCGAACGGATCCGGCCCCTGGCCCGGAGGGAGGACCGCCCCCACTACCGGTCCGTCCTCCCCCTTCCCGAGCCGGGGATGTCCCGCTCCGCATGACGGAGGGGAGAGCGGCGGTCTTCTCCAGCGAGGTCGGCTCCTCCGCTCTCGGGGAGCTCCTGGGACGGTACGGACCCGGCCCCTTCTCCTGGCTCCATCCGGCGGCCCATCTCCTCTTTTCCGACCGGGTCACCCTCCTTTCATGGAGGAGCGATTCCTTCGGCCCCCTCCTCGCGGGAGAGACGGCGGACGGCACCCTCTTTCTTCCCCTGCCCCCCCCCGCTTTCTTTTTGCCGGATCTCTCCCCCCGAGCCCGCGGAGAGTGTCTTGCGGCCCTTTTTTCAGAGCTTTCGGAGAGTCCTGGCCGTCGGCCGCCCCCCTTCCTCGAAAACTGTCCCCTGGGATCCCTGCCCTCGGGACGTTTCCTGATCGAGCCCTCCGAGAGCGAGTATCTCGTGTCGGCCCAAGCCCTTTGCAACCTCTCGGGAAAAGGAGGGCGATCGCTCAGGTGGGAGGGAAATCGTTTTCGGCGGGATCACCCGAAGGCCCGACTCCGTCCGGTCGTTCCGGAAGACGAACCGGAAATCCGACACCTTTCGACCGGCTTCGTCCGAAGGCGCCAGGAGTCGGCCCGCTCCGAAATCGACGCCCTGCTGGCCGCGGACCTGGCGCGCGCTTTCGAGAGAGCCCCGGGACTGGGAGCCCGGGGAATGCTCGAGGGATGGGTCCTGGAGGAGCCGGGACGGCTCCTGGGTCTCCAATGGTATGGCCGCTCCCCGGACGGAAAGACCCTCGTCTGTTTTCTCGAGGCCCGGGGGAACGGGGTCTCCAATCTGGGAAGCGTCATGACGCGGGAGGTGCTTCTAAAGGCAGGAGAGGGCGTCCGTTTCGTGAATCTCATGGGATCGAGCGGGATCGACGGAGTGGAGCGGGCGAAGCGCGACCGGCCCCACGACCTGGTGCTCCCCCTGTTCCGCCTCCGTCCGGCCTCGCTCGGGACCAGGCTCAGGCCATAGACCGGGCCGGAGTCAGGGCCCGGGTTCGGATTGTCCTCAGAGGTCCGGGTCGAGGATCCGGGAGAAGACCTGCGAGGCTTCCGGGAGGTTCCGGATCCCCTTGCCGAAGATCCGGACGATCTCCTGCCGGACCGGGATTCCCTCGAGCATTTCCGCGAGGAGTTCGGTCCCCACCCGTCCGGAGAGGGGGTCGTAGACCGCAAGGGGCGCCGATCCCATCGAGCGGGGATTTTCTGGGCGGGCATCCCGGCTCGCCACATCGACCGCAAGGGTCGTCTCTCCGAGCGCGAGCCCTCTTTTTTCCGCCTCTTTCCGGAGAACGTCGGGATCCGGAACCTGTCCCCGTGGTTCCCCCGATCCGGTCCGGACCCGTTCGTAGACGAGCTCCCAGGCCTTTTCCCGGGAGAGGAATCGCCGCCACCCTTCTCCCAGACGCCGGAGGGCGGGGGTGCTGGCTTTCGTCCAGCCCTTCACGTGTTCGAGAAGAAAGTGATCGGTAAGGGTGCGGTATCGGTCCAGATCGGAGGCGGGATCCTTGGGCAGGAGCTCCCGGAGGGTCTCGCCCAGGAGCTCTTTAAGGGCCAGGTCGAAGGCCCGGGTGGTCCGGTGGAAGTAGATCTGGGCGTACATGTAGCGGCGGATCTGGATGAACTGCTCGAAGACGCCAAGCCCCGCCCGATGAAGGGCCAGGCGGCCCTTCTGGATATGGGTGTAGTAGAGGAGGCGTTCGAGGTCGACGGGGCCGGCAGAGACCCCGCACATGTAGCTGTCCCTCAGGACATAGTCGAGATTGTCGACGGTGAAGATTCCCGAATAAAGGGGTTTCAGGGTCTCGAGGACGGGAAGGTCCTCCGGGACCGGGTTTGGCCCCTTCCCTTTTCCGACGAGATAGGCGATCCAGTCCGCCGACAGGCGTTCCCCCGGGGCGAAGGGGCCGGAGAGCCCCCGGTCGATGCGTTCGATCACCGGCCGGAGAGGTCCCCGGATCAGGATCTGGCTCATCTGTTCGTGGGAGCGTCCGAAGCGGGGAAGGGAGACGTTTTCGTCGAAGAAGTGGCAGAAGGGCCCGTGGCCGGTATCGTGCAGAAGGGCCGCGACCCGGAGGAGGGTCTCGAAGAAGGGGAGTGAAAAGCGGTCGGAAAGGGCCGGATGGAGCTGCCGGGCGAAGCGTCCCGCGACGTGCATCGCCCCCAGGGAATGGGCGAACCGCGTGTGCTCGGCCGAGGGAAAGACGAAGCGGGCGCTCTGGAGCTGATAGATCGACCGGAGCCGCTGGACCCAGGGATGGTCGATCAGGTCTCGTTCGGTGTAGCCCGAGGGATGGGCCGGGGTGTCCACGAAGGAGAGATAGCCGTGGACGGGGTCGGAGACCAGGGAGATGCCGTCGTATGGAAGGGATTCGCGAGAATCGGGCATCGGAGGGGTCTGTCCTTCGGATTTCGGATCCGGCAAAGAACGGTCATAAGCCGAGTTCTGTCGAGGGTGGCCATTAATCTGGGACCAGGGTTGCCCCTGGACTCTAGCGACCTTACCCGGAGGCGTGGGCCGGGCCGACCTTCCGCATTGCTGCGAGCCTCCCTATTTGGTCTTGCACCGGGCGGGGTTTACCATGCCGTCTCCGTCGCCGGAGACGCGGTGAGCTCTTACCTCGCCTTTTCACCCTTACCGGACAAGAGTCCGGCGGTTTGTTTTCTGTGGCACTGTCCTTCCTGTCGCCAGGACTGGGTGTTACCCAGCGCCCTGCCCTATGGTGCTCGGACTTTCCTCCCGGATCCCCGAAGGGTTCCGGGCGGCCACCTGCCCGTCTTTGGTCCGGATCCGAATTCCGGAGGAGGTCCCGCCGATCCCGCACCTAGCTTCTGCTGGGGATCTCCTCCATGAAGAGCCATCGCTGGCAATGAAGGCACGGGACGATTTTCTGCCGCTTCTTGACCTCGGTCAATGTCCGCGGCGGCAGGGTCATGCGGCAGACTTCGCAGGTCCCGTTCAGGATGCGGGAGACGACCAGGCCGTTTCTGTGGGACTGGCGCAGGCGGGAGTACTGCTGGAAAAGGGGTACGGGAAACTGCTCCGTGAGGGCGGCCTTTTCCCCTTCGAGCCCTCGGATCCGTTCCAAGCGGCCCGCATTTTCCTCTTCGGATGTCGCCCTGAGGGCCTCCGTCTCCTCCCTCCGGATTGCGAGCTCCGATTCCCTCTCCTTCAGCGCCTTCTCGAGAGACTCCTGGGTCTCCATGATCCGGAGGATCTCCTCCTGAAGGCGCTCCACCTCGTCCCTTCGGAACTCCATCTCGGCCAGGTAGGCCTGGATCTCCCGGGAATGCTTGAGCTCCTTGTTCTTTTTCTTGTTCTCCGAGATGATGTGCTCGTTGGTCCGGAGCTCCTCCTCGCGATCCCGGCGATCCCGGCCCAGCCGGAGGATCTCGTTCTTCTCGGACTCCATGAGCTTTGCCAGGCCCTCGAGGTTTTCTTCCTTTTTGCGGAGGGCCTCCCCGCTTGTCTCGATTTCCTGGGTGATGTGGGCCATTTCGCTGTCGATCGTCTGCAACCGATAAACCAGGGCCAGCGTATCCTGGACCGAAGGTCCCACGTCCAAGTGACCTATCCTTTCCATCTCGTTTTGTTTGTATGGTGGGCCCACCAGGATTCGAACCTGGAACCAACCGGTTATGAGCCGGCAGCTCTGCCGTTGAGCTATAGGCCCCTGTTGTGAAACCTTCCGCCTTCCGTCCCTACCAGTCCAGGAAGCTCTTCAGATGGTTGCTGCGGCTCGGATGGCGAAGCTTGCGCAGCGCCTTTGCCTCGATCTGGCGGATCCGTTCGCGGGTCACGTCGAAGTCCTGTCCCACCTCCTCCAGGGTATGGTCGGTGGACTCCCCGATTCCGAACCGGAGGCGGATCACCTTTTCCTCCCGGTCCGTGAGGGAGGAAAGGGCCTGGCCGATCTTTTTGACCAGGTCGTAGCGCACCGCCGAGTCGATCGGGGAGATCGTCTTCTTGTCCTCGATGAAATCCCCCAGATGGCTATCTTCTTCCTCTCCGATCGGAGTTTCAAGAGAAATCGGTTCGCGGGCGATTTTCAGCACCCGGCGGACTTTGTCCACCGGCATCTGCATCTCCTTGGCCAGCTCTTCGGGGAGCGGCTCCCGTCCGAGTTCCTGGACGAGATGACGGCTCGTCCGGATCAGCTTGTTGATGGTCTCGATCATGTGGACCGGGATCCGGATGGTCCGGGCCTGGTCGGCGATCGCGCGGGTGATGGCCTGTCGGATCCACCAGGTGGCGTAGGTCGAAAACTTGAAACCCCTTTTGTATTCGAACTTGTCCACGGCCTTCATGAGGCCGATGTTCCCTTCCTGGATGAGGTCGAGGAACTGGAGGCCCCGGTTGGTGTAGCGCTTCGCGATGGAGACGACGAGGCGGAGGTTGGCCTTGATGAGTTCGGCCTTGGCCTCCCGGACCTTCTCCTCGCCCCGAAAAATCTGCTGGAGGCTTTCCTTGGCCTCGGAGGGGGAGAGCAGGGTCTCGACCTCGAGATGGGCGATCCGGTCATGGGCCTGGGCGAACTGCTCGTAGAGTTCCTTCTTCTCCGGCTCGTAGGTCGGCTCCTCGGTTCCATCCCCCAGCCGGCGCAGGATTTCGTCCCGGGTGTGGCCGATCTTGCGGCGGGAGTGCTCGAGCTGTCGTTCGGCCTCCTCGAACTGGCCCACGACGTCCCGGAGCTTCTCCACAAGGATGTCGATCTGCTTCTGCTGCAGGTGCATCTCCAGGATGACCTCGACCACTTCGTGGCGGATCTTCCGGAGGCGGTCCCGGAGGGCCCGCTTCTTGGACTGGTCCTTGAGGACCGACTTCATTTCCTGTGAGATCTCGTTCATCTTGTGGAACTGTTCCTCGATCCGGGAGGCCTGGGCGATGAAGGCCTCGGTGGCCTCGCGCAGGGCCGGAGACTTTCCTTCCTCCGTCTCCTCCTCCTCGTCCACGTCGATCACGTCCCGGATCCCGGTGACGCCGGTCTGGACCCGGTCCCGAAGGCCCAGGATGCTCTGGATGGACAGGGGAATGCCGAACAGGAAGGAGAAGACCTCGGTTTTACCCTCCTCGATCCTCTGGGCGATCCGGATCTCCCCGTCCCGGGTGAGGAGGGGGACGGACCCCATCTCCTTGAGGTAGAGCCTCACCGGATCGTCGGTCCGGACGGCCGCGGACAGGGCGGCCTCCTGGGCCTCCTCCGCGTCTTCCTCGGATTCGAGTCCGAGGGTCTCGAGGTCTTCGAAGATCTCTTCCTCCTCCCCCTCGATCTCCCCGAATTCGCCCTGTTCCGACTCGTCCCCGACGATGTCGATGTTCATGTCGCCGAAGTAGGTGAGGATCGAATCCATCTCCTCGGAATCCACCGCTTCGGTGGGAAGGGCATGGTTGAGTTCGTCGTAGGTCAGATATCCGCGTTCCTTGCCAAGGTTGATCAGGTCCTTCATTTCGCTGATGCGTTCGTTCTTTGCCATTCAATCTCCCCTAATACGCGTTTTGCATGTCCGCGCCCCGGATCTCCGGCTTAAACGGCGCGCGGCGGGCATTTTTTCGAGACAGGCGGCGAATCGCCACGGTGATGTCGTCGAGGCGCACCTGCCGGGACCCCGGGTCGGAAGGCAGGTCGTACCATTGGTTCCAGAGAAAAGGATCCTTCCTGAGAAGATCGTGGAGACCGTCGGAGGGGGATTTTTCAAGGGCCCAGAGGCCATCGAGAACCTCCGCGAGGGAGGGATCGTCGATAAAGGAAAAGTCCTCCCGTTTCCAGAGATCCTTCGGGTGAGGGACCCCCCCGTCGAGCCAGAGGCGGGCCAGTTCGACGAGGATGTTACGCCAGGCCAGACCCCGGTTGTTCAGGGAGGCCGGATCGGCTTCGGCCGGTTTGCCCTTATCCCGGGAGGGGACGGATTCTCCGGAGAGAAGCTGCATGGCCAGAAGGTCCTTCATGGTTTCGAGTATGATGGCCCCCCTCTCCAGGAGTTGTTCCTGGACCTCGAGGTCCGGGAAAGCCCGCACCATGGAAAGAAAGTCGGCGACCAGGGCTGCCTTGCCCTCCCCGCCCGGATTTTTCCGGAGTCGGTCGAGGGACGCGGCGAGCCAGTCGAGGACGAAGTCCCCCATGGGGAGGGCTCCGTCGAGGGCTCTCCGGACTCCGGATCCCCCCTCCCGGGCGACCCACTGGTCGGGATCCACTCCGTCAGGAAGCCAGATGGCCC
>JAKADN010000045.1 GCA_021820445.1 Nitrospirota bacterium
CGGGTGTGGCGCGTCCGATCAGAGCCTGCCATTCCCGGACCCCAAAGGACGATTGCCGATGTTCGTCGGCGATCGGCACCCGGAGAGACTCCTTGACGAGAGGACCCGCCTGATCGGAAACTCGCTCCACGACCGCGATTCCGATCCCCTCGATCCCCAGCTGAAGGCCCGCCAGAAATTCGTACCAGTCGAGCCCGGAAAACCAAGCTTTGATCTCCGATCGCCGGGAGAGGCCGATCACGGGCGTGAAGGGCCGACCAAGCCGCTCCAGAGTCCGTTCCTGAAGGGAAAAATGGATGATTTCCTCCCCGATCTGGCGCATCAGTTCCTTTCGGGCCCCGGCCGTGGGCGCAAAGGGGAGGCGGTCGCTGCAGAGCTCGAGCGCCAGGAGGTCGATGTCGGCGTAAACCTGCAGCAGAGTAGCGGCGGCCAGTTTTGCGGTGTCTTTCATGAGCGGCTCCTTCGTCCTTGGTGGGCGTATCCCTTCGGATCGTCCATCCTCGTCAGGGGATCATGGCGCCGTGGGTTCCGCTTTCGGCGGCAGGATCCCGTCACCGGTCCCGGTAGACCCGGTTCTTGAACACTCCGTATTTCAGAAGATGCCAGAGGGGCTTTCGGTACCCCATGAACCGGATGATCCTCTGGGTGGTGGGGGCCAGGGGGGGCACCACCCCCGGAAGGATCCAGTTTCCCCGGGCGGCGGAAAAGGCCTCGAGATAGGGGATCAGGAAGGAACGAACCGCCGGGTCGATAAAAAATCGGGGCTCCAGGAAATCCTCTTCCGAGCTTACAAGCCCAGAGGAAAGGGCCCACTCTCCCAGGGGCGTGCCGGGATAGAGGCGGACCCCCGCCATGGCCACCACCGCCATCGGACGCGTTTCGTCAATGCGCTGGCAGGTGCGTCGGACCGTTTCGGGCGTCTCTCCGGGCCCACCGAAGATCAGGCTGTGGCAGAGGGGAATTCCGACCTTTCGGCAGTCCTCGGCCACCTCGAGGATCCGGTCAGCGGAAAAGCCCTTGCCCAGGGCCAAAAGGGTCGTTCCGTCCGCGGAATCGCTCCCCACCTCGAGGCCGTCGCATCCTGCCGCCGCCATCGTCTCCAGAAGGCCGCGAGTGAGTCCCGCGGGGGAGGCATAGGCCGACCAGCGGATCCGGATTTTCCGGCGGATCAGGGCCCGGGAGACTCCCTCGGCATGGGAGGCGGGGAGATTGAAGACGCTGTCGACGAAAAAAAACGAACGCACCCTGCTCCGCTCGACAAGCTCCTCGATTTCGTCCGCGACGTCCTCGGGATCCCGAAGCCGGTGCTCCCGTCCCTCCAGAAGGGGATAGGTGCAATAGCGGCACCGGAAGACGCATCCCCTCTTGGTCTGGATGTTGGCCATCCCCCCCACCCTCAGGTAGCGTGGAAGATCGAAGAGGTCCCGGGCCGGGCGAAGACGGCTCCAGCTCCCGCCTTCCGCAACGGGAGGGATAGGAGAATCGGGAAAGGGAAGAGGGATGGCGGCTCCCCCGCCCTCTTTTGCCCCGACGACACCGGGAATATTGAGAGGGGAGCATCCTCTTTCGAGGGCGTCGAGGAGCGCCGGGAAGGCCTCCTCCGACTCTCCCGCCACCCCGTAGTCGGCCTCGAGGCTCTTCACCAGGGGAACGGGCATCAGGCCGACAGCCGATCCGCCCACCACGAGGGGAGCCTTCGGATGTGCGCTATGGAGGAGGGTTTCACGGGCGGTCCTGAGGAGGTTTCGATAATCGGGGAGGTAGAATCGCGTCAGCGGATAGGCCGCATTGTCGAGGTTTCTGAGGGAGAAGGCGAGGATGTCGGCCTCTTCCCGCAGGATCGATTCCCTGAGGGACCTTTCGGGATCGCGCAAGAAGGCGAGGTCAAGGACAACGACCCGATGGCCGGCCCTTCGAATGGCCCCCGCAGCGTAGGCCGCCCCCAGGGGAAAAACAGGATCCGGAAACTGTTCGCGGTTGGCCGAAACCAGAAGGACCTTCACAGGATCGCTCCCTTCTGCATCCCCGTCGGAATGCGGAAACACCGCCCCCGAACGTCAGACCTCCGTCAGGGTCCGATTGAAAGAGGAACGATTCTCATAACCATACCCCCTTCCGGTCATCGGTCAAGGGAACCGCTCCTCTTACGGACGAAATTCCCTGTCCGACGAGGGCCCTTGACATTGATCCAAACGAAGATTAAGGTTTGCTTATAGCTTAGCGGGATCAACCTGGCAAAATCGTTTCTGATCCATGCGGGTCCGTCCGCCAAGGAACGCCAATGACGCACTCCTTCCCCCGATCATGGCGGGAGCTTTTCCTGGCCCTTCCCGTATTGCTGGCGACCCTTCTTTTCCTGGCCGCTTCCGTACCGGTCTTCCTCCTCTTCGTCCGCAATCACATGGACGAAAAGAAAATCGCGGAGGAAGTCCACGCGACCGAAGCCCTGGGATTCGACATGACCTCCCTCGACAGGGCCATTCATGCGGCCTTCCTTTCCGCCCTCTCGAAAAAAGAGCCCGAATCCGACCGGTTTGTCCTGGGGATGTCCCTTCAGGCCCGGGCGGTTCTCTCCGACCTGGCCCGCCGAAGCCCTTTCCTTTCCCCGGGAATGCGGCGCTCCCTCACCGATATCGCCCGGGATAGCGACCGGTACTTCTTCGGCCTGGCCCGGAATCTTCCCGGGAGTTCCCCTGCCCCATCCGAGAATCTATCGAGGGACTACCGCCGCCTGAGTTTCCGGATCGCCTCCTTTTCCTACGAAATAGACAAACAGCTCCGAAGGGAGACGCTCCATCTGGCCTCCCTTTACCGGACGCGGTCGACCCTCATTCTTCTCCAGAGCGTCCTGACCCTTCTTTACGCCGGCGCCATCCTCTTTTTCTCGACCTCCCGTCGCCACACCCACCAGGTCCTGCTCGACTTCGCCGCGGAGAATTCGGAGGAGATGATCGTCCTGACCGATCTTCGGGGGCGGATCCTTTTCGCGAACCGCCGCTTCAGGGCCCTCTTCTGCAAAGCTCCCGCCGGATGCGAGGCGATCCCCCTCGCGGACATTCTCCGGGAGACCCCTTCCCTCGGGGAGGCCGCCCTCGAATGGGAGGCCTTTCTCGCGGATCCCGGAGCCCCCCGCCAGCATCTCCTCCCCTTCCGCTCCCCCTCCCTTCCCGCCCTGACCTGGCTCATGGTCCAGATGACACCGACCCGGATCGGCCGGAGATCCCGGTACCTTGAATGGAAGGGAAGCGACGTCTCCCGCCTCAAGAACGCCGAACTGGCGCTCGAGGCTCAGGGGGAATGGCTCCGGACGACGCTCGCCTCCATCGGGGACGGCGTCATCGCCACCGATGTCTCCGGAACGATCACCTTCATCAACCAGGTCGCCGAACGGCTCACGGGATACGGAGTCGACGAAGCCCTGGGCCGCCCCGTCGACGAGATCTTCCGGATCGTCAACGAAAAGACCGGAGAACGGGTGGAGGTCCCGATCGAGCGGGTCCTGAAGAACGACATCGTCGTGGGGCTGGCCAACCACACCGCCCTGATCGGCCGGAACGGACACATCACCTCGATCTCGGATTCGGCGGCCCCCATCCACAGCCGGAACGGACTTCTCACCGGGGTGGT
Source organism: Nitrospirota bacterium (assembly GCA_021820445.1). Classification (GTDB taxonomy): domain Bacteria; phylum Nitrospirota; class Leptospirillia; order Leptospirillales; family Leptospirillaceae; genus UBA4572. The sequence goes on from JAKADN010000045.1 coordinate 3,628, forward strand.
CATGGTCTTTCAGGAAAACACCGAGCGGCGCCGGGCCCAGGAGATGATCTGGAACCTGACCTACCGGGACACCCTCACCCATCTCCCGAACCAGAGCCTCTTCCAGGACCGTCTGGCCACCCTTCTCCCATGGGCCCGAAGCAATCGTCGTCTCCTGGCCGTCGGAATGGTCGACATCGACCTTTTCAAGCGGATCAACGACTCCTTGGGCCACGGGGCGGGGAACGAGGTTCTTCAGGCCCTTTCGCGGCGGTTCTCGGGACTTCTCTCCCCCAACGACACCCTGGCCCGGATCGGCGGCGACGAATTTCTCGTGATGCTGACCCAATGCCCCACAGAGAAGGATGTCGCCCTCTTCTGCGACCGTCTTCTCAGAAGCCTGGAGAATCCCTTCGAGGTCGCCGGACAGGAGATCGCCCTGACCGCAAGCCTGGGAGTGGCATTGTTCCCGCGGGACGGGGAGTCCCCCGAGGATCTCGTCAAGAATGCGGACATCGCCCTCAACCGGGCCAAGGAAGCAGGAAGAAACCGCGTCCTTTTCTTCGAGGAGGCCATGTCGTCGGCCTCCCTCCGGGATCTCCAGCTCGAGCAGGCCCTCAAACAGGCCCTCCTTCGGGGGGAGTTCTTTCTCGAGTACCAGCCCCAGATCGAGACCCAGTCGGGCAAAATCGTCGGAGCGGAAGCCCTGGTGCGATGGGATTCACCCGACGCCGGACGCGTCTCCCCGCTCGACTTCATTCCCCTGGCCGAACGGACGGGGCTCATCGTCCCGATCGGAAACACCGTGCTCCGGATGGCCATGGAGCAGGCCAAGAGGTGGAGGACCGACGGCAACCGGATATCGGTCTCGGTCAACATCTCCTATCATCACTTCGTCCGGGAGGGATTCGTCGAGGAGGTGCTCTCCATCCTCGAGAAGGTGGGGGTTCCTCCGGAGGTCCTCCTCCTCGAGATCACCGAGTCGGAAGTGATCAAGGACTCGGATAATTTCTTTTCCGTGGTGGAGGCGCTCCATCGCCAGGGGATCCGGATCTCCATCGACGACTTCGGAACGGGGGCGACGGCCCTCTCCTACCTCACCACCTATCCCATCGCCGAGGTCAAGATCGACCGTTCGCTCGTCACCAACCTCTTTTCCGACCTCAAGCGCTCCGAACTCGTCCGGACGATCATCGGTCTGGGCAAGCGGCTGGACTTCACCACCACGGCCGAAGGGGTGGAGAGCCGCGAGGAGTGGGACTATCTGGAAAAGCACCAGTGCGACAGGATCCAGGGCTTCTTCGCCAGCCGCCCTCTCGCCCCGAAGGCTCTGGAAGCCCTCTTCGGAAAGAGGTTCGCTCAACAGGACAGGGACATCCCATCCTGGATCGACAACTGAAAGGACTCTCATGGAATTTTCCGCCCGCCTCCTGCGAACCCTCCCGGTCGCCGCCGGGACTCTCTTGGCCGAGTTCGAGATCCCCGACGCGTCTTTCACCTTCGAAGCCGGCCAGGCGTCCCTTTTCTCCTTTCCCCCCGACTCTCCCCTGGCCGACCGGAGCCGGACCTTTTCCCTCTGCAGCGCTCCTGAGGAACTCCCTTCCGTTTCGATCGCCACACGCCTCACCCCGGGCTCGGCCTTCAAGGAAGCGCTGTCTGGGGCTCGTCCCGGCCAGAACTTCCTGATCGAGGAGGCAAGCGGAGATTTCATTCTTCCTCGGGGAAAAGGAGTGCAGAATCTGGTCTTTCTGGCGGGAGGCATCGGAATCACCCCTTTTCGGAGCATGGTCCGGAGTCTCAAAATCAGAAAGAGCTCGCCTTTCAAGATCTTTCTCATGACGGTGAACCGGACCGCAGACGAGACGCCGTTTCTTCAGGAGTGCCAGGAGTGGGAGCGGGAGGGACGCCTCGCCTGGATCCCTGTCCTGACAAAGGAAGGTCTCCCCCCAGGAGGATCCCGACAGGAGCAAATCGATGAGGGGCTTGAACGCATTCTGGAGATGGCGGGGGAGGACTCCCTCCTGTACCTCTCCGGCCCCCCCGCCATGGTCGACGCCTTTCACCAGACTCTCCTCGGGCAGTTTCTGGTGGAGGAGTCGCGCATCCGGAGCGAGATGTTCTACGGGTATCTGTCGCGGTGAATGATCCGGGAAAAAGTCCTCCCAGAATCAAAAAAGTTGGCGGGAAAAGGGGTCAGACGGAAGGGGCGAGCGTCAGCCGGTAGACATCCATCTCGTTCCGAAGGGCACTGATCGCCTGCACGAATCGTTCGACGACCGTGCGGGAGGAGGATGTTGCCCTGTGCATCTGTCGATGGGCGTCCCGGGCTTCGCTCCAGGAAGGAAGGTGAGAGTAAAGAACTCCCCGCTGGTCGAACCAGAGGTCCAAAGGACACTCTGCCTGGCGGTGGCCCTGCTCCTCGTAGGACGCGAAGGGGCGAAAGGCGTATTCCAGAAAGGGAAGATCCTCGACCGGATAGACCGGAGAGGCCAGCACGAGCTCCGGAGGCAGAGGCCGCTCAAGCCAGGGAAGAAGCTCCTCTTCCGGCATGGGACGCGCGAGAAGATAACCCTGGATCAGACGGCCTCCCATGCGAAGCCAGAGCGCAAGGTCCTCGGGAAACTCGAGTCCCTCCCCGACGAGACGGCTTCCCGAAAGATCGGCGAGGAGAAGGGTCGACCCCACGACGGCGAAGGCATTGGTGTAGCTCCGGAACCGTCGGAGAAAATAGGAATCGAGCTTGATCTCCGTCATCGAGAGATCGGCCGCATAGTGGAGGGAGGAGTATCCCGTCCCGAAGTCGTCGAGGGAGACCCCGAAGCCCCGGCGCTTCAGCTCTTCGACCAGCCGCGTCGTCCGAGACATGTCCTCGAGGGCGGCGGTTTCCGTGACCTCGAGGACCAGCCCGTCCCCTCCGGCCTCCCCGACCGACTCCTCCACGTTGGACAGGAATTCCTCATGAAGGAAATGGCCGGCTCCGATATTTAAAGAGACCCTCAGGAAGCGGCCCGACCGGAGAAGCCGCTCCCGGAGAAGCCGGGCCTGCCTCATGGCATGGACCCCAAGCATCCGGATCAGCACGGGATCCTTCTCGACCTCGGGCATGAAGGCTCCGGGAAGGAGCGTCCGATCTCCCTGTTTCCAGCGGACCAGCATCTCCACCCCTTCCACCTGTCCCGTCCGGCAGTCGAGCTGGGGCTGAACCCAGAACACCAGGTCCCCCTTCTCGATGGCTGAGGGAAAGCTCCGGTGGGTCTCGATGCGGCGTTGCAGGGCGCTGGCGATCTCCCCGCCGAAGAAGCGGACGGTATTGCGCCCCCCTCGCTTCGCGGCATAGAGGGCCTCGTCCGCATGGGCGAGAAGATCCCGGAAGCTTTCGCCTACGAGGGGATAGAGGGCCCACCCGAGGCTTCCGGTCACCAGGTTGAGCCCATGGTCGACCTTCTGAACCGCCGTCAGGACTTCCCGGGACAGGTCTTCCGAGAGGCTTCGGGCCTCTTCCGTCGTGGAGCCCGTCAGGCAGAATCCGAATTCGTCCCCTCCCAGACGCGCCACGACTCCCCGCTTCCCAAGGATCTCCCGAAGAAGCTCGGCCAGCTCCTTGAGAAGCCGGTCCCCCTCGCTGTGGCCATAGGCGTCGTTCCACCCCTTGAACCCGTCCAGATCGAGGATGCCCACGGCCATGCCGCCACCCTTCCGCCCCGTTTCCGAAAGAAGGCGGGAGACATCCTCGGAAAAGGCATTCCTGTTGGGAAGCCCGGTCAGGGAGTCCGTGATCGACACACGGACGAGGCGGTCCTGCCGCTCCTGAAACTCGAGGGAAAAGGTGATGTCGCGCGAGAGTCCAGCCAGAAGTTCTTCCAGGGTCGCGTCGAAAAAGTCCTCCTGTCCCGAAACCAGACCCATGAGCCCGATGGGTTTTCCCTCCTTCCGGATCGCAACCGTCAGCGTGTTCCGGAGGCCCCATGGACGGGCCGCCTCCCGCACCGCATCCGAGCAGAGCCATCCCTCCAGGAAGGGGATGAAGAGAACGGCTTCGGTCTCCAGGGTCCGGCTGTGGATGAGACATCGCCCCGGATCCTCCGGGTCGACGGAGAAGAGCGCCCCCTCGAGGAAGGGGCGGGCGCGGCCTCGGGCCGACATCACCCGCGCCTTCTGCCCCTCTTCGAGCAACGAGATGAAGGCCAGTTCCAGTCCGGTCGAGTTGACCAGAATTTCGCAGAGTCCGTCAAAGAGAAGCTGGGGAGGGGGATGACGGGCCATCAGCTGGCTCGACTCCCCCATCGACCGGTAAAAGGCGGCATACCGTTCGAGTCTCAGGCGATCCTGGGACTGGCTCAGAGCCATCCGCGCACTGGCCGCCACCTGGGAGAGAAGGTCGACCACCGCGTCCGGTGGATGGCGTGGGGACGAGAAGGCGGCCACGAGAAAGGTGTCGGGACGGTGGTCCGGAAGGAAGGACAGGGGAAAGAGCATCAGGGATTTCAGGGAAGAACTCCCCTCCCTGGTCCCGGGGAGCTCCGAAGACACCGCGTCCCCGGGAATTTCCACAAAGAGGGGAAAGGATCCCTCCGGACCCGGAGAGCCTTCGACGGTCTCCCGGAGGAGCTTTCGGAAAGGAAGGTCGGGGGAGGCCTCCCCCGTCGCGTCGAAGAGGCGTAGCTCCCCGCCCCCTTCCCGGGGGCCCTTACGCTCGAGGATCCAGGCGGCGGGGAGAGCCCCGGAGTCGACAAGAGTCCGGACCACCTCCCGGAGAACCTCCGGACGGGACAGGCCGGCGAGGAACCGGGTCTGAAGGGCTTCAAAGGCCGACTGATAGATCCGGCGAACCCCAAGCTCCCGACTTTCCTTCCTGCGGTCGAGAAAGGCCCCGATATCCGATGCGAAGGACTCGAGAATCGGAAGAATGTCGGGGCTGAAGGCCGTCTCCGAATCCCGGTAGACCGACAGAAGACCCCAAAGGCCGTCCCGCGTATGGACCGGAGCCAGGGCACTGCCCCCCAGACGATGTGTCCGGACCCGTTCTTTCGAGATCTCCATTCCGGAAGGAAGGTCATCGGGAAGCATCGCCACCATGGGACGCCCGGAGCGGAGCACCTGTCCCGCCGGTCCGTTCCCCAGGGGATTCCCTGATTCGGCCGAGAGAACGAGGCCCCGGGCATAGTCGGCGGCCGGTCCGGCGACAGCGAGAAAGCCGAGGGAGAGGGTCTCCCGGTCAAGGCGTCCGATCGTCACGAGGCGGGCCCCCAGTTCTTCCACAAGGAGGTCCGCCAGCTGGGACAGGGTTTCCACAAGGGGGGTTTCGATCGAACGGGCAAAGAGCCGATTGGCCGTCAGCGCCGCCCGATAGAGTTCCTCCCGCGGGGAAATGGCGACAGGACTCACCAAAGACCTCCCCTCACCGGAATTGACGTCACGCCGCCGAAGCCGCCAGAAGGTGGCCAGTCTTGACAAAAATGGTGCATCCCTGCGTGGAGAAAGGAAAATGCCGGCTCATGTGAGGGGCCCGGTACCAGCTTCCTTCGGAATAGGCCCCGTGCTCGTCTTCGAAGACTCCCGACAGGACAAGAATTTCCTCTCCGCCGAAATGGCGGTGGGGCTGAAAGACCGTTCCCGGAGCCCATCGGACGAGGGCGGTATTCGCCGTCCCGCCGGAAAAGAGGGGCAAAACCGAGAGCCCCTCCACCAGACCGGGAGACCAGAGGTCATCCGAGGTGACGATCCCGAGACTTCGGCGGTCTTCTTCGGGAAAGGGGCCGGATTTCACGAACAGGAACGCACCCTCTTCCCGCGCCGTCGGCCCGGAAATGCCTCTCCCCGCCGCCAGGCGGAGATAGGACCCCTTCGGCCAGAGCCGGCCACCGGCCGCGATCTCCCCCGCCATGACAAGGACCTCCCGGTCGACGGAGGACTCTTCCCCAAAAAGCCGCCCCCCCGGGGGCAAGGAGATGAAAAAGGTCGCCCTTTCCCCGGGGAGCGATTCGAGGAGACACACCATGCCAGCCTCCTCTTCGACAAAATGTCGGTCCTCTGCCCCGACGACCACACGAAGATCGCGGTCCGCATTGAGCATTCTCGTCACTCCTTCCGGGATTCCCCCATATAAAATATGAATTGTTCTATCTTATCGCCCTCAAAAGATATAATTCAAGGGAAAACGAATGAAAAAGAATCCCGCAAAAGAGCCGGACTCCAGGGGTCTAAAAAGGGAAGACTCCAGGAATGCCGGTCGGGAGCCCGGTCAAAGACGCGACGGTTCCCGATCCCGGAACTGGCGGTCGGCCTGCCGAAGAATCGAGCGGAGCTCCTTTATAAAGAAGGTCGCGGAAGGGGTGTCGAAATAGCCGGTCCAGGAGGAGGCCATCAACAGAAGGAAGGCCGGGGAGACCTTTCGGTCGCTGGACGGAACAAGGGCGAGACTCCGAAAGCCTTCGGAAAGAATCACCCCCGCCCCTTCCTCCGAGAGTCCGGAGCCGGATCGTATGATGGGAAGAGTGACGGCGCTCTCCGAGGCCCAGGCCTCGCCCAGGAACTCTTTCATAAAAGGGGCGACCTCTCCTTCCCCCTCCCCCAAGAATGGATTCGCGAGACCCCCGGCAAACTCCACCTGAAATTCCGAATCGTTTTCCGACCGAAGAAGAAGGGCTGCCTGGATCCCCTCCATCCGCAGGACTCTCCCGAAGAGCGACCGGATAAAGTCCGGATAGCGCCCTTTGGAGAGGAGGAGATCGTTCGCGCCGGCCACCGCCTCCATTCGCTCCCGCTCGAACTCTTCCATCCCCTCGAGCTGCTCCGAAAGCTCCACGCCGGCCCGGCGGGAGACGATCGACCACAGTGACACCCTTTCCCCGGGAGGAAAAGGCAATCGTTCGACAATCTCCAGGAGGAAGGTCATACAGACCCGCAGAGCCTCTCCCATTTCGGAGGGGGAGACGCCGACCACGGCGTGGACCCGTCCGACCCGACGGGCCAACCGCCGGTGCTCCTCCTCGGTCATGTCGGGCCGAAGCATCTCCCGAAGATGGCGCTCCTGCTTTTCCCGGAGAAGGGCCGACTCCTTCGTCGAAAGCCTCCCGAGAATCTCCCGGCTCCGGGGAGTCGAGGCGAGATTTTCGTAAAAAGATCCGGAAAATTCGGATATCCCGACTTCAAAACGCTCCGAAACCTGCAAGAGGAGATTCCGGGCCTTCTCCCCATAGGCGTCTGAAAAGATCCGGCCCCGGGTCTGGTCCATCAGATCGAAGGGAGGGCGTGGAGAGCCCGACGGCTCCCAGAGGGACCACCACCGGCTCCGATTTCCTTTCTGCCTTTTCGAGACATACAGGGCTTCGTCCGCATGGCGCAACAGAGCGTCGGGTTCGGCATCGTCTTCGGGCAGGACAGTGATTCCCATTGAAAAAGCGACCGTCATTCCCCCCGGAGGGCCTCCCTCCAGCGCATAGGGCTCAAGGAGAAGCTGTCCGATCCGGTCCATCGCCCCATGGACCGGATCTCCTTCTTCCGCTCCATCGCCTCCGGACGGAAGCTGGACGACCACCACGAACTCGTCTCCGCCCAGTCGGGCGACAATATCCTCTCTCCGTGTTCCCTGCTGGAGACGCTGCCCTACGGCGATCAGAAGCGCGTCCCCCGCGGCGTGTCCATAGCTGTCGTTCACCCCCTTGAAGTCGTCCATGTCGAGGATCCCCAGAAGGGCGCGTTCCTGCCGTCTCCTGAGGTTTGACAGAAGGGGAGGGAGGAAAAGTCCCAGGCCTCTTCTGTTCAGAAGTCCCGTGAGAGGATCCTCGACGGAGAGGCTTTCCATCTTTCGGAGAAGTCGCAAGCGCTCGATGGTCCGGGACGCATGATCGAGAATATTGGCGACGAGTTCCATGAGGATGGGATCGTCGAGCGCCTTGGGATCGGAGAAGAACAACGTGAGGAGGGCGAGAGGGGCGTCTTCCTGGCGGGGCCCCGGCACCGGAAGTGCCGCTACGAGAGAGATGGTTTCAAAGGGGGGGGTGCGATAGAAGTCGAGCATCCGTGGATCCGACGCCGGATTCTTCACGAACACCGATTTCTTCAGCAGGTAGGCGCGCGTTGGCGTCGGAATCGCTCCGTCTGCGGGTATGACGGCAGGAATCCTGTCGGGGAGTGTCCCGATCACATCTGCCAGATCTCCCCCCAGAAATTTCCGGACGAGGGTCTCTCCTTCCGGAACCAGACAATCGACGGCCAGAGTATCGGTCCGCTCGGAAAGGATCCGAACCAGCAGGCGGAAGGCTTCATCCTCGGTCGATGCCGAGAGGAGCTGGCGGGCAAACAGCTGCAGGGCGGCCCTGTAGTTCTCGATGCGGATCTGCCGATCCCGGGATTCGAGCCGCTCGAGATAGGAGGCCACTTCATTGATGATTCTCTGAAAAACGATCGCCGATTCGTCTCTTATCAGCTCCTCGTCGGGGAAGAGCACCTCGAGCACGATCTTTTCTCCTCCCGAGCGGACGACGGTCGCCGTGAGTCCTCCGGCAACCCGGCTTCTTGCATTTTCTTCTCCCCGGGCCAAGGTCGATTCCCTTTCCTCCTCCCGGTAGATCTGGGAGCGCCCGGTTCGAAGGGATTCAGTCAGGGCGCGGGCGTAAAGAGGTCCGTCCGGCCCCCCTCCTCTTCCAAGGGTTTCATACCACTCATCCGGTCCCGAAAAAGCCATTCTCTCGACCACCGTCGAGCCGAAGGGAAGTCGGCCAAGATAGACGGCGGTGGCCCCCAGAACCTCCCTCAGGGTGTCGCAAAGGGAGGCGAGAGCGGGGGACGCGGCCTCGGATAGATCGCTCAGCCCCTGAATTGTCTCCGAGAGGGCGTGATAGAAAACCGAAGCCACGCGAGCCTGAGACTCCGACTCCTTCATCGTGGTGATGTCGGTCACGATGCAGACAAGCCCCCCCTCTCCCTCCCTGTCACGAAGGGAGGCCACGCTGACTCTGACCCAGAAAAGAAGACCCCCTTCAGAGCGGCACCGGAAAACATGGTCGTGCAAATCCCCCGACAGGAGGGAATTCCAGGCTTGCCTCCCTCCGGATTCCTCGAAGATGAAATCTGTCGGACTTCGTCCTGAAAGACTTTCCTGTGGGTAACCAAATTTTTCCTGGAATGAAGGGTTTGCCCAGAGGATGCGGCCCTCCCTGTCCAGCAGGAGGATTCCGTCATTGGTCCTCCGGGCCACAAGAGACAGACGCCGGACCTCCTCTTCCCGGGAAAGCCGTTCAAGCCCCATGGACAGGGTCTCCGATATCTCTCCGAAGGAGGCGATGATTTCAGGGCTGAAATAGTCCGGGTCGTCGCTCCACAGACAAAGAACCGCCAGCGGCTTCTGGCCCGGTCTTCCCACCGGGCAGGCGAGGGAGGAGCCGACATCACGAAGGGGCGCTCCGCGATCCGTCCCTCCCGTCTCCGGGTTATCGGCCGGTTCCGTTATGGCTTTTGTCTCCGGACGGCCCATCGGATATCGGGAGATCACGGGAGTCCCCGAGAGAAAGGCCCGTTCCCAAATGCTCTCTTCCTGAAAGGATTTGTTTTCCTTCATGGCACGGAAAAGGGAACGGACTTCCGCTTCACGCTCAAGGGAATTGCAGGAGAGGGAGACAGGCACCAGATCCCCCTGGGCATCCGCTTCCAGGACAAGGACGCCCTGAAGATCGTTATGGCCGGAGACAATACGGACAACCCCCTCGATCATCCGGCAGGAGGTCTCCATTCTCCACATCTCCTTCTGGATGAGGCGAAGAGCCTTTCTCGAGGAGTCCAGCTTTTCCCGCTCCTTCTTCAGGTGGAAGCGATCGAGGAAGGACGCCAGGTCCCGGACGAGAGTGGAGACCAGCTCGACCACCCCGCCATAGAACGGACCGGACTTTTTCCGGTAGAGCGCAAGGTAGACTCTTTCCCCCCTGGAGGTCAGGGTCTGGTCGACAAGGGCGCTCTCCACACCCGTCTTCCTGAAGCGATCCCTCCAGGGAAAGAAGCGCGGGTCGGAAGAGAGGAGATCGCCCTCCCGGGGGCCTCCAAGCGAGGCGCACTCTCCAACGAGTCCCCAGCCTTCCGGAATTTTCTGGTCGATACTGATCCGGAGCCCCGAGAAGAGTTCCCGTCCTTCGCCTCCGAGCGCCAGGATCCGCAATTCGGTCTCCCCCGGCGGGATCGTTCCGATCCAGAGGACGGGGTATCCCAGAAAATAGGCCAGGGAATCGGCCAAAACCCCAAAAACCCCGACCGGATCCCGTTCGCCGCTGTCCCTCAAAAACTGTCCCATTTCAAGGGCCAAACGGATCAGATACATTGACATTTCTTCGGGGTGCTCCGCCTCCAGACCCGCGTCAAGAATCCGGACGCACCGGTTGCGCCTCTCAAGGCGGGCAAGGGCCACTCCCAGTTCCCGGACAATCTGCTCCACGCTCTCCCGAAGGGGATCCGGATAATGCTCATGGTCGGGGAGATCAAAGGCCAGGACGCCATAAGGAAGGGCATCCCGGCTTTCCCCGACTCCCGGGGAGGAGAACTGGAAAAGAGGGATCCCGACAAGGGAACGAAGCAGGGCCTTCCCCTCCCCCGCTTCACCGAGACCCGATTCTAGAGGAAGGATCTCTCTTTCAGGGTCGATGACCCGCCCTTCCCGGAAAGCCAGGACCGGAGGAAGGCGGTCAGAAGAATCCAGGTCGAGAGAGAAGGTGAGGGGAAGAAAGACCTCACAGAGCGTCGGGTCGATGCAGGCAATGGATTGGATTTTGAGAGAACGGAAGGAGGTATCCGGGCGGAGGATGAAGACGATGTTGCTTCGGTTTTTCTCAAGGATCAGTTCGACAACGCGGTCACAGAGCGACTGTTCGGTCGTCTTCCCAAAGAGTTCGGCTTTGATTTCGAGAGCCGCTTTCCGGAAGTGCTCGAGAGACGACCGGACCATGCAGCCTCCTTATTCAGAGGAATCGCAAGTCTCACTCTTTCATTCCTGATGAAAAGAGTCCCACTTACTCAGCAAATTATACTCCGGAAAAGGAGTGTCCGCCATCCTGGGGGAATGGCCTCACGTCAGGCGGGATTATTCCTGCGCAGAGGAGAAGGGGGGCTCTTCCTGACCCCGGAAGTGCTGGAGGGTCACGAGGATCGTCCCGAGCAGGATCAGTCCCATTCCCGCCCCTTCCATGGGTCCGGGCCGCTCTCCCAGCTGGATCCAGGCCGCAAGGATTCCGACGGCGGGGGCCAAAAGGGTTCCCATCCCGGCCATTCCGGACGGGAGGCGATGGAGGGCATAAGCCCACAGGATCCAGGCAAGCGCATTTCCCGGAACGGCGTTGTAGAAAAGGGCCCCGGCCAAGCCGATCGTCCAATGGATCCGCAAAGGATCCATGACAAGGGCGATTATCAGGAGGGCGATCCCTCCAAAAAGCATCTGCCAGGCGGTCACATCGAGAAGGTCGAATCCGGGGGACGGATGTTTTTTCTGCCACACGGCCGAGGAGGCCCAGAAGATTCCCGAGAGAAGGGCCAGGATCATTCCCTTTCCTCCCTGAAGATGCCAGGGGTCGAGAATGAGGAGCAGTCCGAGAAAGGCCAGGGCGAGCGCCGGCACTTGGAGACCACGGATGCGCTCTCCAAGGAGCGGCGCCGCCAGAAGGACCAGCCAGAGGGGCATCATGTAGACCAGGATGGCCGTCTTCCCCGCTCCTCCGTATTCGAGGGCCCAAAGGGTGCATCCCACGAATCCGGTGGATTGGAGAAGGCCCAAGGGGAGAATGACTGTGATCGGAGGAGGTGCGAGCGGACGGCGCATGAGTCGCAGGATCAGGAAGAGGACCACGGTTCCCCCCAGAACCCGCATCGCGGCGAACAGGAGAGGGGGGCAATCCCTGAGGGCGGTCTTCATGACGACCCAGTTGTACCCCCAGATCAGGGACAGAAGAAAAATGGAGAGCAGCGGGAGAAGCGACGGAACCTGCGTGAACCTCATGAATCGAATCCCGGGTTAAAGGCATAAAAAAAGCACAAGAACCCATAATGGATCTTGTGCCACATGTCTTATTTCTTTTCAGATTTGGTGGGCCGAGGGAGGATCGAACTCCCAACCCGCTGATTAAGAGTCAGCTGCTCTGCCAATTGAGCTATCGGCCCGCAATGTTTTTACCAGATCCTGGACAAAAACTCAACCGGGCCCGTCTCTTTTTGTGCCATCCGACTGTATTTTTCCCCTCCTGATCCCCTATAATGATCCGGCAACACTCATAAAAACCTTTTGCTTTATCAGAAAAACGCCGTAAAACTCCGGACTTCTGGCCGGAGATATAAGGCGTGCTTTGGTGTGTTAGAATGGGACCCATGAAACACCTTCGAGCATTCAAATTTCGCCTCGTTCCGACCGCCCAACAGGATGCCCTCCTGTCCCGCCATGCGGGATGCGTCCGGTTCGTCTGGAACAAGGCCCTCGACCTCCAGAAGAAGCG
>JAKADN010000046.1 GCA_021820445.1 Nitrospirota bacterium
GCTTTTTTCGACCCCGTTCATGAGAGGCTGAGCGATGGGTCAAGGCCTCTTCTATGCGGAGGCTTTCCTTGAATGGAAGGCCGAGCATCCGGATCAGAGTCTCCGCTGATTTGGGGGTGTTCCCCTGCCGGACATCTCCCAACGGAACCTCCAATCTAATTTTGTGAGTCCAGGTCGTGGTGGCGATGCAAGATCTATGATCGAAAAAGGGCTCTCCCGCCCCCGGATCCTGGGCAAGACGACCACGGTCCAGAGGCGCAGGTTTTCATCATAGCATATTTTTCAGGGGGGATTTGTGCTTGGGATCACGGGCAGGAAGGGAGGAGGGTGTCTTTTCGGGACCGGTGGACTCCTCCAGGAAGAGCCGGACGGGGAGCCTCCGGGACGCTATCTTGCGACGGGATCCCTGCGACTTGTATCAGAAAAAGGGAAGGATCTCGCGTCCTTGTTCCCCTTGCGGTCGTGCGCGGATTGGGGGACAGAATCGATCCGGTCTGCGTCGGGTCTTTCGCCATCGAGGAAGTCTTCGGAGGGCATTCTCCGGGAGTCCGTCCTTACCCCGGGCTGGCATGAGAAACAGTAATAGAGGGATCGGGCCTCGAGGGTCGTTCGTTGAACGGGAAGACCGCATCCGGCGCAGGGGAGTCCCTCGCGTCCATAGACCAGATGGAGCCTCTGATAGCCTCCGGCCCGGCCATCCTCGCGGGAGAAGGAGTGAATGGTGGATCCCCCTTCGGCGATGGCAGCCTGGAGGACCGCCTGCAGGGAGGTCCACAGGGCCCGGACCTCGCTTGGTATGAGGGAGGAGCTTTTGCGGAAGGGGGACAGCCGCGCCGCAAAAAGGACTTCGGCCATGTAGATGTTGCCGATTCCTGCCAAGAGGCGCTGGTCCATGAGGGCCGCCCGGAGGGGGCGAGATGTACAGGAGAGAAGGGCTCCGAGTTCCTCCGGGCTGATGGCGAGAGCATCCGGTCCGACCTGGGACAGCAAGTGGGCGGTCCGGGGATCCCGTGCAAGTTCGATCCGGCCAAACCGGCGGGGGTCGACCCAAACGAGTCGTGAGTTCCTGTCTGAAAATCGAATTTCAAGGTGGCTGTGAGGCGGATTGGCCCGGGAATCGATCCGTCTCCAGCTCCCCGACATCCCGAATCGGGACAGAAGAAAAAGGATCGGTCGGGCGGGGGCGTTCTCTCCCGGCGAAATGTGGGTTTCGGGGCGGGAAAATCCCATGATCAGGGTTTTTCCGTGACGATCGATTCCGGCTCCGAGCCATCCGGGGCCGGGGAGATCGGGGGAAGGATCGCCCACCCGGATCCTTTTTTCATGAAATTTTATTCCGGAGACGGGCGCTCCGCTAAAAAAAAGTTCGAGGTCCCTTTTTGAGGTTTCGACTTCGGGAAGTTCCGGCATGGAGGGAGGATCCTTTCTCTCTGTCGATCATACCCCAGCCGGTCCGTGATGGCCATAGATCAGGAGCGAGAGGGCGAGGCCCGCTCCAGTCACGAAAATCCACAGCAGAAATCCGAGTCCGACGGGTTTCCAGCCGAATCGGACCAGGCGGGAGAGGTGGGTTTCAAGCCCCATTCCCACCATGGCGACGGCAAGGATCCCGGCGTCGATCTTTTGCAGGACCGAGAGAATCTGAGGGGGAATGGCGATCAGGAAGTTCAGAAGGACCACTCCGGCGAATGCCGCCACGAACCAGGGGAAATGACGGGCATGATCCCCATGGCTTCTTTCGCCTTTCCGGGACCTGAAGAGGATCATGGCCTCCAGAAGGAGGACGACCGGAAGGAGGAGGGCGACCCGGGTCAGCTTGAGAACGGTTCCGGTCCGAAGGGATTCGTGGGAGTAGGGAAGGGTGGCCCCGATGACCTGACCGACCTCGTGAATGGAGGAGCCGGCCCAGGCTCCATAGACGGAGTCGGGCAAATGGATGAGACGGTTCGCAAGGGGAAAAAGGAACATGGAGAGCGTTCCGAAAATAGTGACAGTCGCGACCGAGAAGGCGACCTCCTCGTCCTTTCCCCGGATGACGGAATTGGCGGCGACGATCGCCGAGGCGCCGCAGATCGCGGTCCCTGTTCCGAGAAGGAGGGAGAGGCTGTCCGGAAGCCCCCTGCGTCGACCGAGCCAGACCGCCGCCCCGTAGACGGAGGCGATGACCAGGAGGTCGAGGAGAAGCCCCCGAAGTCCGACGGAGAGAATCTCGTGGGCGGAAAAGTCGAACCCCAGCCCGACGACCCCAAGGCGCAGGAGTCGGCGGAAGGAAAAGTGGATTCCGGCTTCGAAATGGCCATGGACAGGGAGGAGGTTCCGGACGAGGACGCCGAGGAGGATGGCCAGGAGAATGGGGCCCACAAGCAGGCTTCCGGTCAGGTGCCGGGAGAGGAGACTTCCGCCGTAAGCCAGTATGGCCAGGCCGACGGAGAGAAGGATGCCGGGCAGAAGCGGGAGGATGCGGAATGATGGTTTGTTCTCCATGCAGAATCCTTCGGAAAGGGAATGGGTGTTGGAACCCGGGCCGTGGCCATGTACGATACCTATTGTAGTGCGTCGGGGACGGAAACGGCATTGACATTTCTAATCAGACCAAAAAGGAATGCGAATGGAAGGGGACTGGAAGGGCTTCGTCGGAGAATGGATGGTCAAGGCCGGTATGCCGGGAGGGTTTGATCGGGAGCCCCTGGCGGGGGATGCTTCCAACCGGAGGTATTTTCGTGTCCGTTTTTCAGAAGGAGATCTGATTCCGGCCGTTCTCATGCAGAAAAATGCGGGAGAGGGGTTCAAGAAATCCGAGGAGGCCGTGTCCGGCGGAGGGGCCGGACCCCCGGGAGACCCGTTCATCCTGATCGCGCGGTTCCTGCTGTCGAAGGGGATCCCCGTCCCCTCCCTCTATCACGTTCGAGAAAGCGGGGAGCTCATTCTTCAGGAGGATCTGGGGGACCATACCCTTGCCGGGAGACTTTCCGGAAGTCCGGAGGAATCGGAGACCCTGACGGAGAAGGTCCTGCTCCTCCTGGTTTCGCTCCAGAAAATTTCCTGGGAAGAGGAACTTCCCTGGCTCTCCGGACGGAGGTTCAGCCGGGATCTGATACGCTGGGAGTTCGAGCATTTCGTCGAATACGGTCTGGCAGGAGCGACCGAATCCGCCCTTGCCGGCATCCGGAAGGCCTTTGATCACGAATCGGAGCTCCTTGCCCGGGAGAGCTCTCCGGTTCTTGTCCACAGGGACTACCACTCCCGGAATATCATGGTCCGGGAGGATGGGAGTCTCGGGCTCATCGATTTCCAGGATCTTCTTCTGGGATCGCCCTTTTACGACCTGGCCTCCTTCCTGTTCGACGCCTATCGCTCCCTTCCCATGGAGGAAGTCCGGCGATGGCTTGCCCGCTATCGCGAACTGGCGGTCGAAGAGGGGGTTCTTCCGGGCTCCCTCTCCCTGGAGCAGGCGTCAGCCTCCCTGTTCCGGCACGCCTTCCAGCGCAACCTCAAAGCCTGTGGGCGATTTTTCTATATCGCCGATGTCAAGGGAAATCCGTCCTTCCTCCGGTCGGTTTCGGGAACGCACCGGAATCTTGAACGTCTCGCCCGGGCCCTTCCCGATCTGGCACCAATTTACGGACAGATCCTTCCTTTTCTCCGGAAACCATCCGGGGAGCAGGAGGTGTGAAGATCTGTGGTTTCGTCCTGGCCGCGGGGCTCGGGACGCGGATTCGGGCGCTTTTCCCCGACCTCCCGAAACCGCTGGTTCCCGTGGCCGGTCGACCGGCCATATCCTGGCCCCTGTCTTTCCTGGAGGAATGCGGAGCGTCACGGGTCATCGTCAATACCCATTACCGGAGGGAGATGATGCGGACGGCCCTGCCTGGTCTCGTTCCCGGTGGGATGGAGCTGGTTCTCTCCGAAGAGGAGACGATCCTTGGGACCGGCGGCGGGATTTTAAACGCCCGGAAATGGTTCCTGGACTTCGACTGGCTGGTGGTGGTCAACGCGGACATCCTGACCGATCTCAGGCCGGGGCGGCTCCTCCATCGGGCGAACGCGGACCGTTCCGACATCCATCTCGTGCTGTCCCCCCGGGGCCCCGAAACCGAAAGGGGGCGTATCGGCCGGGAGACGGGCGGAGATCTCTGGTTTTGTGGGGAGGAGCGGCGTGCCGGAACCCGTTCCGGGGTCTTTCTCGGGATCCACTTTGTCCGCCCTTCAGTGTTCGAGGGGGTCGGCCTCGAGGGAACCCCCTCGATCATCGACCTCTATCGTCGGATGCGGGCGGACGGGCGGCGGATCCGGGGGAGCTTCACCCGATCGTTCTGGGTCGATCTGGGGACGGAAGATGGATACCGGCGCGCTCTCGAACATTTCGGATCCGGTCGGACGAAAGCCCGGAGGGCGGAGGGGTGATTTGTCCGAGGACCGCCTCTTCCCTGGCTCCGGTCACGCTCCTGATCGCACCGGGACGGCCCGAAAGGGTCAGAAGGGCGAGATAGGCGAAGGCCGCCGATTCGATCGCCTGGGGGGGAAGGCCGAATTCGCCGGACTCCCGGACCGGAAGGCCTGTCAGGACTTCGATCCGCTCCATCAGGAAGCGGTTACGGACACCTCCCCCGCCCGCGACGATGAGGCGTGGGGGAAAGTCCAGAAACCGGAGGCTTTTCCGGATCCCTTCCGCGGTCAGTTCGGTCAGTGTGGCCAAAAGGTCGTCGATCCGGTCTTGCGGATCGACTCCGGTGGATCGAAGCGAAGTCAGGAGCCCCTCGAGGCGGGCCTCCCCCCACTCTTCCCGGCCCGTCGACTTGGGGGGTGACCTGAAAAAATACGGATCGGCGAGAAGGTCCTCCAGGAGGGGCCGGATCACCCTCCCGCGCCTGGCTCGTCCTCCGTTTCGGTCGATCGCCTCCTGCCCGTCGGTCAGGGCGAGGACGGCGAGATCGAGAAGCATGTTGCCGGGTCCGGTATCGAAGGCCTTGACCGGAATGGCGCTTCCGGCAGCGGGGAGGCCGGTGATGTTGGCGATCCCCCCGATGTTCAGAAAGGCCCGGTTCTCAGCTGCGGTGAAGGCGGCCCGGTGAAGGATAGGCGCCAGGGGGGCCCCGCATCCTCCGACGGCCAGGTCCGTCCCCCGGAACTGGGAGACGACCGGAGCCCCGAAGGCACAGGCCAGGGGGAATGGGTCGGCAAGCTGGAAGGAGATCCCGTCCACCTCCGGAGCCTCGCTAAGAAAGGTCAGTCGATGGGGTTTCGGTTGATGGCGGAGGGTGACCCCATGGGTTCCGACGGCGCAAAGGAGGTCGGAGGAGATTCCGGCTTTTCCGAGAAGGAGTTCTCCGAGCCGGACTTCCGTCCGGGCGAGGAGATGGCCCATGTCCGGCATGAAACGAAAGGGGTCCTCCTGGCCGATGCGGCCCGAGATCCAGTTTTTCATATCCTGTCTGAAGGCGGGCTCGAAGGGAGATTCTTCGAACGCCAGCAGTCGGATCTTGCCCTGTTCAACGGATATCAGGGACCCATCAATTCCATCGAGAGAGGTTCCGCACATGAAACCCATCGCAAGAAGTGGGAGCGATCCGGATCTGTCGTCCATGTTTCTCCTGTCAGTGGCCCGGCCTTCCCAGATGCCCCCTCCCGAAGGGCCGGGGATCATCGGTTTTGCGGGACGCTCGAATGTCGGGAAGTCATCCCTCATCAACCGCCTTGCGGGGGCCCACCGCCTCGCCCGGACGGGAAAGCGTCCGGGGGCCACGACCTATCCCAACCTTTACCGCATCCATTCGGGAGGCTACTTTCTCGATTTTCCCGGCTACGGATACATGAACCGGAGCCAGGGAATGCGGCAAACCACCCAGGATGTCTCGACCGCCCTTGTGGAGTCCCGCGAAGATCTGTCCGCGATTCTTCTTTGTATCGATATCCGGCGGGATCTCCTTCCCGCGGACCAGGAGGCGGCGCGATGGTTTCTCTCCCGCAATCTTCCGGTCGCCCTGGTCCTGACGAAGCTCGATACCCTTTCGGGAAATGGCCGGACGGGGCCCATCCGGGGGTGGAGACGCTGGATCGAAGAGGAGAGGGCAGACGGGATTCTGGGGCTGTTTCCCGTCAGCGCCCGAAGCGGTGAAGGCATTCCCGCGTTAGCCGAGCTTGTCGCGAGACTGCTTTCCGGATCGGAGGAGCCCGGAGGGGAGGCTATCGGGGAAGAATATCCCCCGGGGTGACCCCGGTCCCGTTGTTCCGCTTCGCATAGATGGCGACATAGGAGTGGGCCCGGAGTTTCTCGAGCCAGAGCCGTATCCGTTTTTCCGTCGTTTTTTTTGTCAGTTTGTTCAGGATGGTCTGCTTGATGTCGTCGAACTTCTGGTAGGGTTGGTCTTCCCGCTTCAGGACCTTGATGATGTAGAATCCCCGCGAAGTTCGTATCAGTCCGCTGGTTTTGCCGACGGGCAGGGAAAAGGCCGGACCGATGAGCTCGGGTAGGAGCTGATCTTTGGTCAGGTCCCCCAGCAGTCCTCCCGACTCGGCATTTGGCCCCTGGGATTCGGAGCCTGCGAGCATCTCAAAGTCGTCCCCGCGCCCGATCTGGTGGAGGATATGCTGGCCTTTTTTCTCGATGTCGGCCACCTGGGCAGGGGTGGCCCCGTCCGGCAAGGAGAGGAAGATGTCGGCCAGGGTGACGTGGGAGGGAAGGCGGTAATCGTTGCGATGCTTGAGAAAGTAATCCCGGACCTCTTCCGGGCTGATGACGACCGTCGACCGGACCTCCTGGTTGACGAGTTTCATCACGATCAGCTGTTTCTTGAGCTTGTGGCGGTATTGCCGGAAGGTCAGACCCTGGGAGGCGAGGGCATTTTCGAGCTGCCATTTGGCGGTGATGTTGTTCTTTTGCATGATGTCGTTGATGGCGTGGTCCACTTCGTCGTCGGTGACGGAAAGCCCCATCCGGTCGGCTTCCTCAAGCTCGAGCCTCTCGTTGATCTTCTTCATCATGACATTGTATTCGAGGGAGGAGATCAGCTGCCGGTAGGCTTTCCCCTGGTAGGTGGCGTGGATTTTCTCGAAGGTCGGCTTGAGCTCCCGGTCGATCTCGCTCTTGGTGATCGGATGATGGTTGACGACAGCCATGACGCTGTCTATCAGGATCCCGTCGGCCGCAGGGGACTCTTTCACTCCGGGCGCCGCGACAAGGAGGAGGGAAAGGGCCAAGGGCAGGAGACGGACGGGGGAGAACCGGTCTTTGGTCGGGCTGATCTGGTCCAAGGGAATCCTCGAAAAAGCGTTCAGGAACAAGTTGTTTTCTGATTATACATGATTGCCGCGGACATTCCTACGGGGCCTATGGGGAATGTGGGGGGTCAGGGCGCCCGGAAGGAGAGGAGGGAGCGGTAGCGGGGAAGAATCACCAGGGGATTGCGGTGCAACTCCTTCGAAAGCCAGTCGGCCAGCTCCTTTCTTCGGGCGCGACCGACAATCTTCTTCCGGATCGCGCCCTTCACGGAGGAAAACTTTCGGACGTGCGCGGGAATCATCCTGACGAGCTTCAGAATATGATACCCGTAGGGAGAGGCGATCAGGGGGCTGACCTCTCCCGGTTTCATCGAGAAGAGCCGATTGAAGGGAGGGGGCATCTCCCCCATGGCGAAGGGGGGCAGGAGTCCGCCATTTTTTCCTTCCGGGGAGAGCGACTTGGCCTTTGCGAGGGCGGAAAACGAGCTTCCCGCCGCAAGGGCGGAGAGGATCGCCTTCCCTTCGTCCTCCGAACGAACGACGATGTCTTTTGCCTCCGCCCGCTCCGGGAGGGTGTAGTGGGGCAGATGGCTCTTGTAGTCGTCCTTGAGTTCCCGAAGGGTCACATCGGGAGCGGGGGCGACTTCCCGGGAAACCTTCTCCAGCAAGAGCTTGCGACGAATAAAGGAATCCGGTGGGCTGTAAGGAGAGCGGGAGCGGGAGGGGGCTCCTGTCTCCTCGAGACGTTTTTTTTCCGCCGCGACTTCATCGGGAGAAACCTCCACCCCGATTTCCTTCCCTTTCTCCTCGAGAAGACGGTCGTAAACCGTTTCGCGCAGGACGAGACCCGCCTGAGAGGAGGACCAGGAGGAGAGTGGCCGGGAGGCCAGGGCCTCCAAACCGATGAAGCGCGCCGATTCCCGAAGGTCATCCGAGGAAATGGGTTTTCCCGAAAGAGTGGCAACGACCCCTTCGGAAGAAGGGGGCTTCCCCTGACAGGCCGGGAGTGCCAGGAAGATCAAACCCGAAATGAGAGCCTGGCGGAATCCTCGGGAAATCATCTGGCTCCGGAGGTCGCCCCGGTCGATGCCGCCTTCGCCGCTCCCATGACCTCTCCCAGCCCTTTCTGGTCGATCGAAATCTTCGTTTTTGCCCGCAGGGAGTTCAGGAAGGCCTGGTATTTCTCCTGCTTCTGCTGCGAGGTGAGGAACTGTGAAATTCCGCTTTTGGCCTCGTCAAAGGAGAGAAGCCTTCCGGATTGGACCTTGTCGATCTTGAAATAATGGACGCCGTCCTTGAGAGGCAGAGGACCTGTCACCGATCCTTCTGGGAGGTTGAAAAAATATTTGGCGAACTGGGGAGGAACCGTCCCTTCGAAGATCTTTCCGACGGGCCCTCCCGAGTATCGGGAGATCGCCTTCGAAAATCCGTGGCGTTTCTTCAGGGATTTGCCGATTGTCTGGGCAATTTTTGCGTCCGGAAGGATCAGCTGGCGGACGACGACGTATCCCGGCTGCCGGATTTCATTTTTGTGCTGGTCGTAATAGGCCTTGACATCCGCGTCTGTGACGTGGACCTGTGAGTCGACCTTCTTGTCCAGAAGCGCCTGGCGAAGGATTCGTTCCCGGCTGTGCCGGATTTTGCGGCTGATGGAAGGATCATTGGGGAGTCCTTCCCGTTCGGCCTCCTGGTTGATCAGGGCCCGGTCGATCAGGCGATTCAGGACGTCGCTCGGGACGGAGGCCGGAACCTTCGAGGGAAGCTTCATCGCCGAAATGGAGCGGACGAGCTCTTCCCGGGAGATCTGCTGCTCTCCGACGGTGGCGATGACTCCCGATCCGGCGGTTTTATGGCAGGCAGACAACAGGGAAAGTGCGAGGGAAAGAAAGACCCCTGTCCGAAAAGCCGGTCTGGGATTAGTGTTGGCCCGTGCGGCTGACTGTCCGGCGTTTGATAGCTGGTTCAAGAAGGACTCCTTAAGATTGGGGGAGGATCAGACGGATCCTCCGGGGCTTGGTTGTCACTCAGGGTCGGACTTGCGGTCCGGAAGGTGCAGAAAACGTTTCAGATCCTCGATCAGGGGCCCGGGAAGTGTCCGGACGATTTTCCAAGATCCGTCAGCCTGGAAGGAGACCCGGTCTCCAAAGAGATCCAGGGCCCTGGACAGACGGTCCCGGGAAAAGATTCCGGGGCGTTCCTTCAGAACGGCCTCCCGTTCACGCAGGGAAACCTCCGCGAATCCGGCCTCGGTTGCGAGAACACGGATCCGGGCTCCCGAAAACAGGGTGCGCGTCGGTCTCGGGAGAGGACCGAACCTGTCGCCCAGCTCCTCCTCGATTCTGTCGATGGCCTCAAGATTGTCAGCATGAGCGAGGCGTCGGTAAAAGTCAATTCTTTCCGAGGGGTGGTCGAGGTAGTCTTCCGGAATCCTGGCCTCGATCTTCCACTCGACGCGGGCCGGCTCGGTTTTTGGCAGGGCATCGGGGAGATCTGTCAGGTGGCCGATGGCCTCCTCCACCATTTCGAGATAGAGGTCGAGGCCGACCATGGCGACCTGGCCGGTCTGCTGATGGCCGAGAAGGCTGCCGGCTCCACGGATTTCAAGATCCTTCATGGCGATCTGGTATCCCGATCCGAGGCCCGAATGTTCCTGCAGGGTGTGAAGCCTTTTCTTGGCCAGATCGTTCAGGCTGTCTTCGGCTCCCGTGATGAAGTAGGCGTAGGCCTGTTGTCCGCCACGGCCGACCCTCCCCCGCAGCTGATAAAGTTCGGCGATTCCGAAAAGATCGGCCCGGTTGACAAGAATGGTGTTGGCCGAGGGGATGTCCAGCCCCGCTTCGACAATGGTGGTCGAAACGAGAATGCGGCTCTGCCGCTGAATGAAGCGGGACATGACACCCTCGATCTCCCGCTCCTCCATCTGTCCGTGGGCGAAAGAGACATTGGCCTCCGGAAAGAGGGCCGCCAGGTAGCGCGCCCATCGTCCGAGGGAAGCGACCCGATTGTGAATGAAGAAGACCTGGCCTTCCCGGGCCATCTCCCGGTCGATGGCCTCCCGGATGCGTTCCCGGTCGAAGCGGATAATGAAGGTTCGGATGGATTTCCGGCCGGGTGGAGGGGTCATGATGAAGCTGATACCCTTGAGTCCGGACATGGCCATCTGGAGCGTTCGGGGAATGGGCGTTGCCGAAAGGGTCAGCCGGTCGACATGGGGAAAGCGTTCGGTCAGCCGTTCTTTCTGTCGGACTCCGAAGCGCTGTTCCTCGTCGATGATCAGGAGGCCGAGGTCGCGGAAGGAGACGGAGGCAGACAGAAGGGATGTCGTACCCACGACAATGTCTGTCTCTCCCCGTGCGAGACGCTCCCTGACGGCCCTCTGTTCGGACGCCGAAAGCATCCGGGAGAGGCTCTCGATCCTTACGGGGAAGCCCGCGAACCGGTTCCTGAAGGTTTCATGGTGCTGAAGGGCGAGGAGGGTGGTGGGGACCAGCACGGCCACCTGCTTTCCGTCGGCGACACAACGGAAGGCGGCCCGCATGGCCACCTCCGTTTTTCCGAATCCCACGTCTCCAAGGATCAGGCGGTCCATCGGGGTGTCCGATTCCATATCCTGCATGACGGCGTGGACCGCCTCTTCCTGGTCTGGGGTCAGGTCGTAGGGAAAGGCTTGGTCGAACTCCCGAGTCATAAGCGATTCCGGGGAGAAGGTGAATCCCTGCGCCGTCTTCCGTCGGGCATAGAGCTCGACAAGCTCCGCGGAAATCTTTTCGATCTGCTTTCTGACGCGTGACCGGGTGGCGGTCCAGGACTTCCCTCCGAGGCGGTCGAGTCGGGGCTCGATCCCCTCCGGCCCCTGGTAGGGCAGAACCTGGTCCATCTGGTCCACTGCGACGTAAAAGCGGTCCCCGCCCTGGTATTCGATGACGCAGAATTCTCCGGAGGAGGATCCCACCGTCACCTCCCGAAGTCCTCTGTAACGGCCGATTCCCTGATGCAGATGAACCACGAAGTCCCCTTCGGCGAAGACGGGGCGGTCCCGGCGATAGGCCTGGGTGCGGGTTGAAAAGGAGCGGAAGGGGGGGCGCGAGACGGTTTTCCGGAACAGCCAGGTATCCGAAAGGACAAGAAGATTGTCGCGGACAACCTCGAAGCCTTCCTCCAGGTCTCCGAGAAGAAGGGAGAGGGGCTGGCGTCCCTTTTCGCCGGACCTGTCCTCGGGAGCCCCGAAGGTCGTCATGAAGGAGAGGCCACCGGCCTCGAAGACATCCTTCATCCGGTCCCGCTGGCCCCGCGTTCGGCAAAAAACGACGATCTTCATCGTGCGGGAGAGCTCCTCAAGGTCGGGAAGCCAGGAACGGTTCCGGTCGATGCGTGATCCGGCCGGTATGAGGAAGCGGGAGTCCGATTCTTCCGGAAGCGACGAGAGGGACAGGCAGGGAATGGCCCTTTCCCAGTCCTCTCTTTTCGAGAGCGTCAGGAAGGCCTTTTCGGGAGGGGGAATCCATTTGCGTTCCGACTCGGAAAGGGCTTCCCATCCTTCCTCGATCCTCGTCGTCCAGTCCTGAAGCCTTGCGAGAAGAGGGCTCCAGTCGTCGACAAGGAGCAGGATGTCCTCCCGGGATAAGACTGGAGAGCAGGCTTCGGGAAAGAAGGTCGGAAAATGGCGTTCGATCCCGGGGGAGAAAGGCGGCAGGGTGTTCTGGAGGAGCCATTGTTCCTCATCCGGGGATTGTCCTTTCCTGAGAACGGGTTTCAGCCATTCGTGGCTGGGGAGAAGGTCGACCGAAGATACGGAGCCCACCGAGCGTTGGGTTCCGGGGTCGAAGAGACGAATCGAGCGGATTTCGAGATCGTCCCACTCGAGCCGCACCGGCTGCCGGCGATCCGTCGAGTAAAGATCGATCAGGGCTCCCCGGACAGAGAACTCTCCGGGGGCCGTCACCTGGGGGACCCTCAAATATCCGTAGGAAAGGAGGGTGTCGATCACCGATTGGGGGTCCTCTTCCTGGCCCGCCGAGAGCAGTCGCTTCTTGGTGTGGAGGAGGGACGGGGGAAGGGTTTTTCTGAGGATGGCGGCGATTGGGGAGACGACAAAATCGGGGGGATTCGGACTGGCGATCCGGTCCAGGGCATGGATGCGTTCGGCGCGAATGAAATCGGCCGGACTTTCCCGTTCGTAGGGAAGGGTCTCCTCCTCCGGGAAGAGAAGGCCGTCGAAGGGCCGGTCCAGGAGGGATGCGGTCGTCCGGATTTCCTCGTAGAGCCTGAGTGCCCGTTCGGGCGTGGAGGTAAGAACCCAGAATATTTCTCTCCGTCCAGCCTCCCTCAGAAGGGCCGGCAGAAACGGAAAGGCCTCACGGGTCACCCCCTCGATCCACCCCGAGGCCAGAGTCGTTCCGTTGGTCGGAATTCGTGTCCGGAGAGCGTCGAGGGTGCGGCGAAAAGGGGGGAGGAGCGGCTCGTCAGCCACGGTTCTGCGAATATCGGTCGATGATCCGTTCGATCAGGCCGGTGGTGGAGGAGTCCGGCACCAGAGGGATGGAGCGGACCGCTCCTCCCTTCTTGAGAACGAGATCGCTTCCCACGATTCTGTCCGGGCTCCAGTCCCCCCCTTTGACGAGAACGTCCGGAAGAATCTGTCGGATCAGCTCTTCCGGCGTGTCGGCATCAAAGAACGTGACATAGGAGACGCAGGAAAGGGAGGCCATGACCCGCGCCCGGTTGCCCTCGGGGACGATCGGGCGGAGGGGTCCCTTGATCGTCGCCACCGAGCGGTCGGTGTTCAGTGCGACGACGAGAACCTCCCCCATCTCCCGGGCCTTTTCGAGGACCTCCACGTGGCCGGCATGAAGGAGATCGAAGCACCCATTGGTGAAGACAATCCGTTCACCTTTGGACCTGTGGCGTTCCAGGACGGGGAGAAGCGAATCGGGGGCGAGAATCTTCGAGGAGGTTGCGGAAAAAGGAATGCTGGAGGCCATCGTCAGTCCGGATCCGGCGGTCAGGAGGTGCGCGGGAACAGGATTTCTTCGACCATCTCGCACAGGACATGGCCCAGGGTGATGTGCGTTTCCTGGATGCGCGGGGTCAAAGGAGAGGGAACGATAAAGGCCAGGTCGACAAGTTCTTTCATCCGTCCCCCTGTTCCGCCCCCGAACCCGATGGTCGCAAGGCCGGTGCTCCGTGCCTTTTCCAGGGCGAGCAGAACATTCTTGGAGTTCCCGCTCGTGCTGATTCCGATGGCCAGGTCTCCCGGCCGTCCGTAGGCTTCGACCTCCCGGGAGAAGATGTGTTCGTACCCGTAATCGTTCCCGATGCTGGTCAGAGTGGCAAGCCCCGTTCCAAGGGCGATGGCGGGCAGTCCCTTCCGGTTGATGTAGAAACGGCTGACAAGTTCTCCGGCGATGTGGGAGGCATCTGTGGAAGAGCCTCCGTTCCCGAAGATGAGAAGCTTTCCCCCGTTCCGGAAGGTCTCGACCATCATGTGGGTCGCCTTTTCGATCAGGGGAAGGGAGCCCCTCAGAAAGTCTTCCTTCGTCCGGATGCTGTCCCGGAAGATCGATTCGATTCTGGAGGAGAGGGCGGCATTGTCCATGGGAAATGGCTCCGGAGTTTTTGGGTTCAGGCCTGCGCCCGGGTTTTTTCCAGAGCCCTCTTGAAGCGCTCCAGGGCTTCGCCCACGATTCTGTCATCGTGACAGGTCGACAGGAAGAGAGCTTCGTACTGGGAGGGAGGAAGAAGAAGTCCCTCGCGCCGGGCTTCCTGGTGAAAGATCGAAAAGAGGCGGATATCGGAGCGCTCCGCGCTTTCGAGGTCGGTCACAGGATGGGTGGAGAAGAAGAGCGTCATCATCGATCCCATCCGGTTCAGCTGAATGGGAAGACCAAGGTGGCGGGCGGTCGCCAGGATGCCATCGGCCAGAATCCGGCCTTTCTCTTCAAGAAGCGAATAGAGGGCAGGAGTCCTGAGTTTCGTGAGGGTCGCGAGCCCTGCCGCCATGGCCACAGGGTTTCCGGAGAGTGTCCCCGCCTGATAGACCGGTCCTTCCGGGGCGACCATCTTCATGATGTCCTCTCGTCCCCCATAGGCTCCTACCGGCATCCCGCCCCCAATGATCTTTCCGAGAAGGGTCAGGTCGGGCTCCATCCCGAAAAGGACCTGGGCTCCGCCGTAGGTCAGACGGAATCCCGTGATGATCTCGTCCGCAATGAGGAGGGCCCCGTTTTCTTCCGTCACGTCCCGGGCCGCCAGAAGAAACTCCTCGTCGGGAGGAACGACGCCCATGTTTCCGGCAACAGGCTCCAGGATGAGGGCGGCAACGGTCTTTCCCTCACCTTTGAAAAAATCCCGGAGAGCCTGGGTGTCGTTGTAAGGGAGAACGATCGTATCCTGGATGACGGCCTCCGGAACTCCGGCGCTGGTGGGTATCCCGAAGGTCGCCCCTCCGGATCCGGCCTTGACGAGAAGGGCGTCGGAATGGCCGTGATAGCCCCCTGCGAACTTGACGATCCGGTTTCGCCCCGTAAAGGCTCTCGCCAGCCGGAGAGCCGACATGGCGGCCTCGGTTCCCGAATTGACGAAGCGGATGCGGTCGAGTCCGGGAACGGCCCGTGTCAGGACCTCCCCCAGTTGGATCTCCGTTTCTGAGAGACCGCCGAAGGAGAGTCCCCTCGAAGCGGTCTCCCCGATGGCGGCAAGCACTTCCGGGTCGGCGTGGCCCAGGATGAGGGGGCCGAAGGACAGAACGAAATCGATGTAGTCCCGGCCGTCGATGTCGGTGATGATGGGGCCCTTGCCCTGTCGGATGACGGGGGGGTGACCTCCAACGGCCTTGTAGGCCCGGACCGGACTGCTGACGCCACCAGGAAAGATCCCGCAGGCTTTTTTGAATCCTTCTTCAGAGTTCAATCGGACGCTCCCGAATGTGAGGGTGAGAGTCTTCGATGCTGGCCCATCCCTGACAGGACCACGAAGACTCTGAAGATTATCATATTTCCTTTTCGGAAGGAAATGCGTCCGGTTTGCTGCGCGCATCCGCCTGGAAAAGGTCAGGGCATTTTATTGGTTATGTTTCCGATATGATACAAAAAATAGGACCTTCTGAAGGACCGGTGTCTCATATTGTTGACGGAACTGGGTTGCGGATCGTCCGTGGAGTGGTATCTTTCTTGCGTCATGACCCGAGATGCCGGAATCATGTTTTTCAAACCCGAAGGAGGTGAGTTGGCGATGGCTGGAAAAGGATTTGTTGGCTATTGGCTGAACGCGGCCTTTTCTGCGGTCGGATCCGGATCGGTTGTGGGCTTTTGTCTCCAGGAATGGTTCGGCGCCCATCGATTTGAAACCTGGAGAGAGTCCTATGTCTGGATCTACTGGATCATGGTTCTCTCGACCATCGTGGGAGCGCTGATCGGCATTTATTCCTATGCCTATCACAAGAAAAAGGAAAACTGGACCTGGTAGGGCCTTGGCGTGAATCGCTTGACGCCGTGATCAAAAATGCAAGGGGCAGCCTCGGGCGGGTCAGTCCGGCATCGATGGATCTTCCCTCGTCTGCTCCTTAATTTCTGGAAAATCGCCTGAAATTTGGATGACGTTCTCATGGAACCTCGACAGGGAAAAGATGCGGCCATGGCCGGAGACTGGAAAAAACTTTGGATCATCGCGGCGGCCGCTTCGGCGGTGGGTGCTGCCATCGGATTTTTTTTCGGTCTGAGGGGCGGAGGATGACTCTTTCCCCCCAGTGACGTCACACAA
>JAKADN010000047.1 GCA_021820445.1 Nitrospirota bacterium
ATCCTTCACGATGAGATTGGTCACGACGACGCGGTTCAAGACGTCGGCACCGGATTTCCGGACCTCCCGGGCCAGGATTGGCTTCAGGGATTCTCCGTGGATCTTGATGTTCCAGCGACCGCGCGGAGAATACTTTCCGTCAGGGTCCTTCACGATGGGAAGACCCATCGCCTCGACCGTTTCGACAACCTCCCGAAAGAGTGCCGCCTGGGAACGGACCAGATCTTCCCTGAGAATGCCCATCGCGTCCATCCGGACATACTCCACGAAGGAATCGACTGTTTCTCCCGGGTTGATGTAGGCGTTGATCGCATTCATGCCGCCGGCAAGGCACCCCGAGCGATCGATATGGGCTTTGTCCACGAC
The DNA here is from genome assembly GCA_021820445.1 of Nitrospirota bacterium. Classification (GTDB taxonomy): domain Bacteria; phylum Nitrospirota; class Leptospirillia; order Leptospirillales; family Leptospirillaceae; genus UBA4572. The sequence goes on from JAKADN010000047.1 coordinate 367, forward strand.
AAGGACAGACTGCTCGGGGTTTTCCCGTCTGGCGATGATGGCAGCATAGCACCCGGCCGTTCCGCCCCCGATGATCAACAGATCCGTTTCGATCTTCCTGGTCTCCATGACCCCTCCTTTAATTTTAATACATTACTAATAAAATAACATATAATAAAAAAGGGGATCTTGTCAAGGAGGTGGAAACGGAGCGGAATCCAGCGTGCCGCCCAAAGACATTAAGGGAGTGCGAATGAATTCGGATTTAAAAAAAATATAATGGTGAACGAATCGAAAGAAAAAAAAGAAAAAGCCTGAAGGAGACGGGATCTCTCCTTCAGGCCCGAGGGATCAAAAAAGGAAAAAAGCTACTTTGTCTTGGTCGAGGTCGCGTATCCCCACGCAAAGATGACGGCGACGATCGTCAGAAAGCCCATCCACCCCATAAAGCTCGGATTGGAACCCACCAACTTGTGAGCATCGTACATTTTTGGCCCCCTTGCTCAGTTCCTGGAAAATAGTTTATGATGAGAACGTCAACGCATACCCAATATAGGCAGTAAGCGTCCACTTGTCAAGAACCGATCGATCCCTTCCCCCTCCCGTCGCCGCGACCACGACAGATGCGATGGGCGAGGTATCCGCCGAATCCGGCTCCGCTCCCGTGCGGGAGAGGCCGGAACGGAACCTCGGTGGGGAGCCAACCCAGGAGCGCTGCATCAGAACCTTTTCCTCCTCCCCGGACCGCGAAGATTCGCTGTTAGGGGCCCGCTTCTTCCCTTCCCCATTCCCCGAATTCAGGCCCCGGATTCAGGAACGATGACCCCCCTTTGGATTGACGCCCTCGCCATAGCCGTTCTTGTTCTCTTCAATGCAATCCTCGCGGCGGCGGAGCTGTCGATCATCTCCCTCAGGCTGTCCCGCGTCCAGCAGCTCTCCGGTTCCGGAACCCCTGAAAGCCGGGCGCTCCTGAAGCTCCGCAAAGAGCCGGAACAGTTCGTTGCGACCGTCCAGGTCATGATGACCCTCTCCACCGGCCTCGCGTCCGGTGCGACCGGAACCGTCTCCTACGAAAAGCTCAAACCGATTCTCGCAATGTTCGTCGACCTGAAAGAGCATCACGTCGTGCTTCCTCTTGCCGTCTTCGCCGTCATCCTGCTCCAGGTCTACGGGATGCTGGTCCTTGGCGAAATCGTCCCGAAAACGCTTGCGATCCAGAACAACGAGCGCATCGCCCTCCGTCTCGCCCGGCCCGTCCTCCTCCTCTCTGAACTCATCGTGATCCCGGTGCGTGTCGTGACGCTGACCAGCCGCCTGATCCTCCGAATCCTTCGCGTCGCTCCCGGACCTTCTTCCTATCCGATCAGTCCGGAGGAACTCGAACTGCTCCTTAAAGAGGGGGGTGAGCACGGAACCATCAATCGCACCGAGCAGGATCTGATCCAGAGCGTCTTCAAATTCACGGACATCTCGGTTCGCGAAGTGATGGTGCCACGGGTCAGAATGGTCACCCTTCGGACGACAATGGGCCTCTCCGACATCCAGGCGGTCTTCTCGGAACACCGCTACTCGCGGTATCCGGTCCTCCGGGGCGATACCGATGAAGTCGTCGGAATCCTCTATTACAAGGATCTGGTCGACATCCTGACCGAGAGCTCCCCCTTCCGGATCGAGCGGATCCTCCACACCCCCTATTTCGTTCCGGAATCCATGAAGGTTCCCCATATCCTGAAGGAGATGCAGAAGAGGCGGACACAGATCGCCCTCGTTTTAAACGAGTACGGGGCCCTCGACGGCCTCGTGACGATGGAGGACCTCCTCGAGGAAATCGTAGGCGAGATCGAGGACGAATCGGACGAGATCGCCAAGCCGGTCGAGCGTCTCCGTGACGGGTCCTACCTCGTGGACGCCTCCCTGTCGGTGCGCGATCTGTCGGAAGATTACGGGATCCCGATTCCCGAGGGAGAAGACTACGAGACCCTTGCGGGCTTCGTGCTCTCACAGCTTCAGACGATTCCCCGCGGCGGGGAATTCTTCTTCGTCAAGAACATGAAACTGACCGTCGTCGAGATCGACCGGCAACGGGTCGCCCGCGTGAAGGTCGAGTTTCTGGACTCCCAGGAACCCCCTTCGGGTCAGACGGTCTCCCGAGTCCCAAACGGAGGTCGCCCTTGAAAAAACTCTTTGATTCCCCTCTTTCCAAAATTCTCTTTTCTCCCATCGGGCTCATGATCGTCGTCGGCCTCGCGGGCGGCCTCTTCGTGGCGGATCTTTTCCGGGGAATCGCGGAACGACAGGCCCCTCCGGCCCAGATGACCACGGGACCGCTCAACGCCTCCCAGGCGCCACTCGCCTACTCCGATACCTATGCACCCGTTTCCGACAACAAGGTCATCGGCTTCACCGCCGAGAAGCTTCTCGAAAAGGACGGCAAGACCTATATCGATCTTCTGATCCGATTTCACCGCCATCCCGAATATAACGACTACCAGGTCGGGGCGTATGAGCCTCCCAGCCTGGTGGACAAAAACGGAAATCTCCTTCTGGGAACGGCGGAGTTTCCGGCGGACCATCACTTTGCCGGAGGAGAAACTTTTCGAACCCTCCTGACCTTTCCCGGAAGGCCCGCCTCCTATCCTGTCACCCTCTCCCTCTTCGTTGGAGAGCGCTTTGCCGGACAGTACCACATGATGTCCGTCTCCCTGACAGGGCTCTCCCCTTCCGCTCCTCCATCCTCCAGCAAAGGATCGATCAAAGGTGACCGCTGACCCATCCCTCCGGATCATCGATCCGGAGATCGAGGACAAGAACGAAAAATTCTCGGCAGCTCTGATGGGGGCCGTATCGGGTCAGATCTTCGGCCTTGTGGCTTTTCTGATGGGGCTGGTCGGGGGAGCGATGTCGGACCAGCAGACAGGGCTCATGGATGTGGGCATCGGCATGGGGATCTTCACCATATTCTCCCTTGTTCACTACGGCCTCTCCCGTCGATGGCTCGGACGCGCTGAAGCAAAACGCTTTCAGGAGAGCCTTGCCTACTTTGGTCCAGCCATTCTCGGCGGTCTTGTCTACTTTTACGCCACCTTCTCCGACACCGCCTGGCCCATCATCGGCTTTGCCGGAGGATTCGTCTTCATCTTCCTGCTCGGAAAAGGAGTGCTCTTTCTCGAACATGTCCCTCCGCGTTCGAGAAAAACGACCTATATCTTTTCTCCCTTCGAACGTCAATCCCTTCTGATCGTCGTTCTCGTAGGGTCCATTCTCGGGGTGGGCGTCGGCATGAGCTCACAGGGTCACCGCGCCATCGGGCGAGGCCCCTTCGCGCGGACATTCCTCTCCGAACAGATTCTTTCGGCCAGACATCGGGCAGACCTTCTTCTTTTCGGTCTTCCGCACTCCTACCGTCTGGTCCAGGCCCTCAAGACGGCCCAGCAGAAGGGCCTCCCCGTGCGCGTGCTCGTCACCCCGGACGCGGCCGCCCGCTATCATTCAGAGATTCTGGCGCTGGCAACGGCTCATGTCCCGGTCCGGATTCTTCCCGACCATCTTCCCTCCTATATTCGCCCCATGGCCCTCTTCGACCGACGCATCCTTCTCTATGGGTCCGGAGGATGGGGTTCGCTCTCTCCGGATGGAGGAAGCCAGATGCATATGCTGGCCAACATTCTTTCCCAGGGACGAATACACGCCTCACAGAAAGTCTTCGATACGCTCTGGAGCCAATCCGCCCCTCCAGGCTAAAACAGGACCGGTCGGATTCCCGACCTCCCCTTGACGGTCCCCTCCTCCCCTGATATATTGATTACAGACTAAAATGGTCTGCGATAAATCAGGTCGGAGAATTCGATGCTCAAACTGACAAAGAAAGTCGATTATGCCCTCCTGGCCTTGAACCTCATGGCCAAGACCGAAGAGGGCGGGATATCGAATGTCCGGGATATCGCAGCATTGTACAGCATTCCTCCAGAGATTCTGGCAAAGGTGATGCAAAAGCTGTCCAAGTCTGGCCTGATTCAGAGCCACAATGCCCCGAAGGGGGGATATTCCCTGAAGCTTCCGGCAGAAGAGATTTCCGTCCTCAAGGTTCTGGTGGCAGTCGAAGGGCCGGTCGGGATCGTCAGCTGTTCGGATGGAACTGACAAATCATGCCAGCAGAGAGGCCAGTGCGACATCCGGTCCCCGCTGGAAAAACTCCAAAACAATATCCTATGGTTTCTCGAAGCCCTCTCGATCCGGGAGTTGGGACAGGAGCCGGCCGTTCTGAAAGGAGTCACCGATGGATCAAGTCTATTTGGACAACCACTCCACCACAAGGGTTGATCCGCGCGTCGTGGAAGCGATGCTTCCTGCCTTTACCGAGGCGTACGGCAACCCCAGCTCCCGGAACCACGCCTTCGGATGGCGGGCCGAAGAGTTGTGCGAAAAGGGGCGCGAAGAGGTGGCTGCCCTCATCGGGGCCGATCCCAAGGAAATTATTTTTACCTCGGGAATGACGGAATCGGACAATCTGGCCATCAAGGGGGTGGCCGGCATGTACCGGGAGAAGGGGAACCACATCATCACCGCCGAAACGGAAATCCGCTCCGTCCTCGACCCTGTCCGGTCTCTTGAGGCCCAGGGCTTTGTGGTGACGGTTCTTCCCGTCGACCGGACCGGTCGGGTCGACCCGGAAGCGGTCCGGTCGGCGATCCGCCCGGATACGATCCTGGTATCGATCATGACGGTCAACCACGAGGTGGGAACGGTCCAGCCGATCGCGGAAATCGGAGCGATCACCCGGGAAAAAGGGGTTCTTTTCCACACCAATGCCGCCTATGCGGCCGGTGTGATGGCCCTCGACGTCAACGTCCTGAATGTCGACCTGCTCACCCTCAACGCCCATCTGATCCACGGTCCGAAGGGCGTGGGAGCTCTCTATGTCCGCAGAAAACCGAGAGTGAGGCTTTCTCCGCAAATCGAGGGAGGCGGGCATGAGCGTGGCTTCAGATCGGGAACGCTCAATACGCCGGGGATTGTCGGATTCGGGGCCGCCTGCCGGATCATCCGGGAGAATCTGGCCTCCGAAATCGCCCACCGGAAAGCCTTGCGGGACCGTCTCGAAAACGGAATCCTCGAGGCGATCGAGTATGTGGAGGTCAACGGAAGCAGGGAGCACCGGAGCCCTGCCGTGAGCAATCTTTCCTTCGCCTTCGTGGAGGGCGAGGCCCTGCTCATGGGACTTCGCGAAATTGCCCTTTCCTCGGGATCGGCCTGCACCTCGGCGACACTCGAGCCCTCATACGTCCTGAAGTCCCTGGGGGTCGGAACGGACCTGGCGCATTCCTCCATCCGATTTTCGGTGGGTCGTTTCAACACCATGGAGGAAATCGAGGCGGTCATCCAGAGCGTCCGCAAGGCGGTCGAGAAACTTCGCGAGATGTCGCCCCTCTATGAAATGGCCAAGGAGGGGATCGATCTGAAGAGCGTTCAGTGGAGTCCCCACTGATCGTCGGCTTTCCGGGCAGTGTCACCGCACAAGGTGATGACGGGACAGGAACTTCGCACATACACACATAAGACTCATTAAGGATGAGGGAGCGGCACGATGGCATACAGCGACAAGGTGATCGATCATTACAACAATCCGAGGAACATGGGATCTTTCGAAAAGACGGAAGAGAATGTCGGAACGGGAATCGTCGGAGCCCCCGAATGCGGGGACGTGATGAAGCTTCAACTGAAAATCAACGATGAGGGGGTGATCGAAGAAGCCCGGTTCAAGACCTTCGGTTGCGGATCGGCGATCGCCTCGAGCTCCCTGGCCACGGAATGGGTCAAGGGAAAGACGGTCGAAGACGCTCTCAAGATCAAGAACACCGAAATCGCGAAAGAGCTCAATCTGCCTCCCGTCAAGCTGCACTGTTCGGTCCTGGCGGAAGACGCCATCAAGGGAGCGATTTCGGATTACCAGAAGAAGAAGGAACAACACGCCTGAGAGGGGGGAAATCCATGATTCAGATGACAGAAGCGGCCGCAAGCGAAGTGGTGCGTCTCAAGAAAAACCAGAACAAGGAATCCCACTTCCTTCGCCTGGGCATTGAAGGGGGGGGCTGCTCCGGCCTTTCCTACCTCATCAAGCTCGAGGAGGCTCCCCAGGAATTCGACGAGGTGATCGACGGGCCACGGGACATCCGGATCGTGCTCGATCCCAAAAGCAAGGTCTATCTCGACGGCTCGACCCTCGACTACGTCGGGGGAGGCCTGATGGGAGGAGGGTTCAAGTTCGACAACCCCAACGCCAGCCACAGTTGCGGGTGCGGCTCTTCCTTCTCGGCCTGATTGCCGATCAAAAGTCCTCAATGCAATGAAAGATGCGTCGAAGGAGGGAGAGAAACGCTCTCCCTCTTTTGACTTCAGGAGAATCTGATGTCTGACACCGGAACTGCGGAAAAAAACCGATCCCAGGCCAAGCTTTTGCACCCGGACAACCGGGAGCACAGCCACTCGGTGTGCTGGAATTGCGAAAAAAACGTCGGTGACGAGGATGTGTGCCCTTCGTGCGTCCGTGTCCAGCCTTTCGGCCCTGAAAGGGACTATTACAGCATTCTGGGCCTTCCGGTGCGTCTTGCGCTCGACCCGAGACTCCTTGTCGCCGCCTACCACGAAAAAAGCCGGACCTTCCATCCGGACCACCATGTGGAAGACTCGGAAAAGGAGCAGTCCATCACTCTGGGAAACGCGTCCCTGGTCAATCTGGCCTTCCGGACCCTCCGGGATCCCTTTCTCCGGGCGCATTATTTCATCGGGCACGTGAAGGGCAAGCCGGCTCGCCCCAACAGAAAGGCCGTCCTTTCCTCCACCGCCCTCATGGAAATCATGGATCTGAAGGAGGAGCGGGACTCCCTGCTTTCGAGCCAGGGACCGGCCGCCGCCGAGCAGCGTCTCCGGACGGTGATCGACCCGATCGAACGGGACATTTTCCATTCATTTGAGGAAATCGATGCGTTGATCGAAAGCGCCGACAAAGAGGGCGACACGCTTTCAAAGGCCCTCGACATCCTGTCGGAACGACTCGAAAAACGCTCCTATCTCCAGAATCTTCTCAAGGAAGTCAAGGAGGCCTCGTGAACAGAATCGTTGTGGGAATCGATCTTGGCACCACCCATTCGCTCGTGGCCTACCGCCGGGAGGATGGTCAGGTAGAGGTCATTCCCGACCGGGAGGGACGTCTTCTCCTGCCCTCGGTGGTCGCCCTTTCAAAGGACGGAGTCCGGGTGGGGTGGAGCGCGCGCGAAAGAATCAACGATCCCGAGACAACGGTCATCTATGCAGCGAAGCGCCTGATGGGGCGATCCTTCGCGGAGACCGAGTCCGAGCGAAGAAGCCTGACCTATCCCGTTGTCGACCACAAGGGGTCCCCTGCGGTTCCCGACCCCTCCCGGAACAGGTTCCTCACTCCTCCGGAAATCGGAGCCCTGGTTCTCCGCGACCTGAAAACCCGCGCAGAGGAGTTTTTGTCCCAGGAGGTCTCCGAGGCCGTCATCACCGTTCCCGCCTATTTCAACGATGCCCAGCGACAGGCGACCAAGGATGCCGGGGCCATTGCCGGGCTCAAGGTTCTCAGGATCATCAACGAACCGACCGCAGCCGCTCTGGCCTATGGTCTTGGGTCCGGGAAGGACGGCCTGTTCGCCATCTTCGACCTCGGAGGGGGAACCTTCGACTTTTCCCTTCTCGACATCCGGAAAGGAATCTTCGAAGTACGGGCCACAAGCGGGGACACGCATCTGGGAGGAGAGGACTTCGACCGGGCGATCGTTTCGGCCTGGCTCGAGGAAAACCCCAAACTGGCCTCGCTCGCGGAACGCTCCGAGGTGAGGGATCTTTTGCGAAAAGAGGCGGAACGAGCCAAGATCGCCCTCTCCCTTAAACCAGAGGTGGAGGTTGCGATTCCGGCTCTCGGATTCCGGACGTCCCTGACCCGTTCCCGGATGAACGCGCTGGTGGAACCCTTCGTGGACCGCACCCTATCCTGCGTGCGGGCAGCCCTTTCTGATGGGGGAACGGCCCCCGCCGATGTGGATGGCGTCATTCTCGTGGGAGGCTCCACGCGCTTTCTCCGCTTCAAGGAGGCCGTGGCCGCCTTCTTCGGAAAACCCCTTTTCGACTCGGTGGATCCCGACCTGGTCGTCGCCGAGGGAGCGGCCGTCCAGGCCGATATTCTCTCGGGGCGACGGAAGGATCTTCTTCTTCTCGATGTAACCCCGCTTTCTCTGGGAATCGAAACCATCGGCGGAGTCACCAGCACGCTCATCCCCCGCAACACCACCATTCCCGCCCAGGCCAAGGAACTTTTCACGACTTACGTCGACGGCCAGACGAATGTGGACATCCATGTCCTGCAAGGGGAGAGGGAAATGGCCAAGGACAACAGGAGCCTGGCCCGCTTCACCCTTTCGGGAGTCCCGCCCCTTCCCGCCGGTACCCCCCGGATCGAGGTCACCTTCCAGATCGACGCCAACGGGATTCTCGAAGTGACCGCCCGGGAGCAGACGACCGGAACGATGTCCAACGTGGTGATCCAACCGTCCTATGGTCTGGACAAGGATGATGTGCGTTCCCTTCTCAAGGAAGCCTTTTCCCATGCCCAGGAAGATTTCGCGACACGCCTTCTCGTCGATGCGAAGACCGAGGCCCAGACGGTCCTGAACGCCACCGAACGGGCTCTGGAGAAGGTCGGATCCGACATCCTCCCCGACGCCGACAGGGAGGCCATCCGCAACCAGATGAAGAGTCTCAGAACGGCCATGGAGGGAACGGATGGACGAAAGGTTCGCGACGAGACGCAGGCTCTCGACCGCCTGACCCAGCCGCTGGCCGAACGCTTGATGAACCAGTCCCTTTCCAACGCTCTCTCGGGAATGGCCCTTTCCAAGGAAGGAGGGTCCCATGCCTAAGGTCTCGTTTCGCCCCGACGAGCATCTTTCCGAACCCTTCGCCCCCGTCACGGTGGAGGTGGAGGAGAACGCCACGATCCTCGAAGCGGCGAAAAAAGCCCATGTCCCCCTGGAGCATAATTGCGGGGGAGTGTGTGCCTGCTCGACGTGCCATGTCATTGTTGACGACGGCTTCGACCGCCTCTCCCTGATGGAGGAGGACGAAGAGGACCAGCTCGACGAAGCCGAAGGGCTGACCCTCAAATCGCGACTGGGTTGCCAAGCCCATATCAAGGGAGACATTTCCGTGCGGATCCCCCCCTGCAGCAAGGGATCCCACGAACACTAACCGGGGAACGATCTATGAACTGGAATGAGCCCTACGAAATCGGGTTTCAGCTTTTCGAGCACCATCCTGAGGTCGACCCGCTCACGGTCCGCTTCACCGACCTGCACCAGTGGATTCTCGCCCTGCCGGGATTTAAGGGTGACCCCAAGTCTTCGAACGAAAAGATCCTCGAAGCCATCCAGATGGCGTGGCTGGAAGAATGGAAGGACAACCAGTAACCCCTCCCCGCATTCTCCGGGTCCGCACCCGCCCTTCCTCGGCCTCACTCTCTGCAGAGGCTCTGGTCGCCCGTCTTCTGTGGGCGCGTAAGGGAACGGGCCGCCCGGTGACGTGGGACGATTTCCGAAGAGCCCGGGAAAGCCGGCAGGGGGGTCTCGACATCGACCCCGCCACCTTCCGGGTTCTTCTTGAGACGGTCCCTCCGGATCCTGGATTTTGCTGGAGGGATCACCCGTTCCGTCCCGGATTCCAGGACGCCGAGGGACGGGAATATGAGGTGCTTGCAACCTCTTCGGACCGCATCGACCTTTTGAGGGATGACGGGGTGACGGGATATTCGAGCCACCAGGAATTCAAGGAGTTTTTTACTCCACTCCATCACAGAAACCAATCATCAGGATAGATATTCTCAACCCACCAGGGAGACTCCATGAGTCAGGAAAAAGATCAGGAAATTGGACAGTCAGTCATGAAGGCCTTAGGACGCGTGATCGAACCAGACTTCAAGAAAGATCTCGTGACCCTGAAAATGATCGAGAATCTCACGGTGAAAGACGGAAACGTGACCTTTACCGTGATCCTCACGACCCCGGCCTGCCCTCTCAAGGAGGAGATCAAGAAGGCCTGCATGGAGGCCCTTGCCCCCGTCGAGGGGATCCGTTCGGTGGACATCCACATGACCGCCCGGACGACCGGAGGCGGAGCCCGGGAGGGAAAGGCCGAAATCGAGGGGGTCAAGAATGTCATCGCGGTCTCCAGCGGAAAAGGCGGAGTCGGAAAATCGACCACGGCCGTCAATCTGGCGATCGCCCTCACGGAGCTCGGGGCCAAGGTCGGCATCCTCGATTCGGACGTCTATGGGCCGAACATCCCCATGATGCTCGGGATCAACGCTCTGCCGAAACAGGTGAACAACCGATGGTTTCCCCCGAAGGCCTACGAGATCCCGGTGATGTCGATGGCCTTCATGGCCCCTCCGGGAGCGCCCCTCATCTGGCGGGGCCCCATGCTGCACGGAATCATCACCCAGTTCGTCCGGGATGTGGAGTGGGGAGAACTCGACTACCTCGTGGTCGACATGCCCCCCGGAACGGGCGACGCCCAGCTCTCGCTGGCCCAGCTCGTGCCTGTCACCGGGGCGATCATCGTCACGACTCCCCAGGAAGTCGCCCTTTCGGATTCCCGCAGGGGACTCGCAATGTTCCAGAAGGTCAACGTCCCCATATTGGGGATCGTCGAAAACATGAGCACCTTCCATTGCCCCCACTGCCACCATGAGACCCCCATTTTTTCCCAGGGGGGAGGAGAGAAGGCCGCCATCGAACTCAAGGTTCCCTTCCTCGGCAGAATCCCCATCGACCTCTCCATTCGCGAGGCGGGAGACCAGGGTCGTCCGATCGGGATCGCCCAGCCGAAGAGTCCTCTTTCGGAGGCCTATCTGAAAATTGCCGGCAACATCGCGTCCCGCATCAGCGTCCTGAACTCCGAGTTCACCCCCATCACCCTCGGAACCCTGGCCTGAACCGGGAAGAGGAGGGGTTCTCCCTCCTCTTTTCATCTGATCCGACTCAAGACTGGCTTATTGTCCTCTTTTTCAAGGGATAGGAGATCCATGGATCCACTCAAGGTTCAACGGCTGGCTGTTTTCGACGAACGCCACAAGGAATACCGGCTGGCCCGCCACCGCTCGGAACTGGCCTACAAAAAAACCCTCGGCGGTGGAGAATCTCCCGCGAATGCCGGAATCCCGGAAGACTGGAAAGGGTGGGAGGAAGCCCTTTCCCAGGAGCTCGAAGCCTTCCTCGATCTCAAGGAGGCTTGGGAAGCCCTTTGCCGCAACGAACCCTGGGCCGCCCCCTGAGAGGGATGGAACGCATCCGGGTCGCTCTTCTTCTGGCCTACGACGGCCGCCCTTTTTCGGGATGGCAAATTCAGCCGAGAGATCCGACTGTCCAGTCCCTTCTTGAAGAGGCTCTGGAATCCTTTGCCAAAACCCGGGTGAGGATCACCGGGGCGGGTCGGACCGATGCCGGCGTGTCGGCCTGGGGACAGGTGGCCCATGCCGATCTTCCCCCGGATTTTTCCATACCTCCTGACCGGCTGGCGCGACTTCTGAATACCCGTCTCCCCCCTGAAATCCGTGTCCTCGAGTCCAGTCCCGTCCCGGGAGACTTTCACGCGCGCCACAGCGCCACGGGGAAAATCTACAAATACACGTTTCGCCTTCTTCCCCGACATTTGTCCCATCATCCTTTGGACGAGCCCTTTTCCGGCTCTCTTCACTCTGACTTCAATCTCACCACGGCCGTCGAAGCCTCCCGCGCCTTTATCGGCCGCCATGATTTCCGACATTTCTCCGTGGCCTCCTCCTGTCCCGAAGATCCGGTCCGTTCCGTTACCGGACTTCTTTGGGAGCCTCTTCCCGCGGGCTATGCCCTCTGGATTTCCGGGCCGGGATTTCTCCATCGCATGGTCCGGATGATCGGCGGGATCCTGAAGGAGGTCGGGGAGGGACGGCGAAGCGGGTCCGAAATCGCGGGGCTCCTTCGTCCGGGATCTCCTCCTCCTTTTCGGCCCATCACCCCTCTTCCGCCCGAGGGGCTGGCCCTGGTCCGCGTCCTCTACGGAAACCGGGACCCATTCGACCCGAGATTCCAAAACTGCTATCCTTCTTCCAGAATCCAGGCCCCTTTTCCCTGAAAGGATCTGATGACATCCGAACCGCTCAATGCCTTTGTCCGCATCGGACAGGATCCCGCTCCCGTCGTCCTGGGAGGAGGATCGTGGGGAACGGCCCTGGCCGGGCATCTCGCCTCCGCCGGATGGCCGACGACCCTTTGGGTCAGGGATCCCATTCTCGCCCAGGATATCTGCCGGACCCGGGAAAACCGTGTCTACCTGCCCGGGATTCCTCTTCCCGAATCCCTTTCGGTCACCTCCGATCTCCATGCGGCCCTCGAAACGGCCACCCTTCTCGTTTTGGCCATTCCCTGCCAGTCCTGCCGGGAGGTTCTCTCTACCGTCAGGGATCATCTCCCGACTCCGGTTCCCGTCATCGGAGCCTCGAAGGGGATCGAACAGGGAAACCTCTCCCTTGTCTCGGAGATCGTCGCCGAATCCTATTCGCCTTCCTCCGCCGATTATGCGATCCTTTCCGGCCCTTCCTTTGCCAGAGAGGTCATCAAGAAGGCTCCGACCGCCGTCGTGGCCGCCTCCACCGATCCCGTCCTGGCCAGCGAGGTGCAAAGGCTCTTCAATACCAGGTGGTTCAAGGTCTACACACGGGGGGATGTCCGAGGCATCGAGGTGGCCGGAGCCATGAAGAACGTCTTTGCGATCGCCACGGGCATCGCCGACGGAATGGGGCTGGGAGACAATGCCAGGGCCGCCCTCATCACGCGCGGCCTTGCGGAGATGACCAGACTGGGTCTCCGGATGGGGGCCGAACCGTTGACTTTTTCGGGGCTGGCGGGGGTCGGGGACCTTCTTCTGACCGCCATGGGAGACAAAAGCCGGAACAGGACTGTCGGCCTGAAGCTCGGACAGGGAGGGGAACTCCGGACCATTCTGACGGAGCTGGGACAGGTGGCCGAGGGGGTCACGACGACCGAATCTTCCTTCGAACTTTCCCTGCGTTACGCCGTGGAACTTCCCATCACCCGGGCGGTCTACCGGATTCTCTACGAAAAGGCCGATCTTAAAGAGACCCTGGCGGAACTGATGAGCCGCCCCCTCCGCTCCGAGGAGGATCTGTCGTAATGATCCGAAGATCCTGCCAATAGCGGCCTTCCACTGAAATGGAACCGAAAGGATAAGTCCATGTCCACCGCCTCACCCCAAAACATCGACGCCCCCGACTCCCGCTCCGTTCGCATCGTCTGGCGGGACGGCCACGAGTCCCTCTATGACAATCGCTTTCTCCGGCTCTCCTGTCCCTGCGCCGCCTGCGTCAATGAATGGACCGGGGAGCGAACCCTCCGGGAGGAGGAGGTCCCGGGGGACGTCCGTCCCGCCTCCTGGCATCTGGTGGGCAATTACGCCCTTTCCATCGGCTTCTCCGACGGCCATGACACGGGAATATATTCCTTCGAACTTCTCCGGAGCCTCTGTCCCTGCCCCGCGTGTCATCCCCAGGGTCGCTGACCCGTGACCCTCGTCCTTATGATAGGATAGGGCCATCGAGACTTGTCCGGAACCAACCATCCAATCGCGGGGAGGCCGTTCTTGGGAAAAGAAGCACGACTCATATTGGTGAGACATGGGGAAAGTGTATGGAACAAGGAAAATCGGTTTACGGGATGGGTTGACGTCGACCTTTCCCCCCGGGGGGAAGAGGAGGCCCGTTTCGCCGGGAAGCAGCTGTCGGCCTATCCCGTGTCCCGGGCCTTCACCTCGAACCTGATGCGGGCCCAGAAAACACTCGCCCTCATTCTCGAGACTTCGGGCCATCTGGGCGTCCCCATCGAAAAATCGGAGGCCTTAAACGAGCGCCACTACGGAGACCTCCAGGGTCTGAACAAGAGTGAAACAGCCAAAAAATACGGAGACGAACAGGTTCACATCTGGCGCCGAAGCTACGATGTGGCCCCCCCCGGAGGAGAAAGCCTCAAGATGACCAAGGATCGGGTACTCCCGTATGTGCACGCCTCCATCCTTCCGGCGCTCATGCGGGGTGAGGACTGCCTCGTGGTCGCCCACGGAAACTCTCTGCGGGCCATGGTGATGGAACTCGACCGGCTGACCCGGGAACAGATCCTCGAGCTGAACATTCCCACGGCCACCCCCATCGTCTACCGGCTCGGAATCTTGAGCCCGGAGACCGAATCGATTCCTGGACTTCCGGGGATCACGGTTCTCGAAAAAAAGATCCTCGATGGACCCCCGCCGTGCTGATGACCGGGAAGATGCCCGGCACCGGAGACTCAAGATTCTGATCCTCGTTTTGAAGGCGGGTTTCGGCATTATGCTGTTCTATACCGTCTGGTCCTATCTCCATTCCCCAACCTGAATTTTCCCACAAAAAAGGCCAGGGTTTTGACCCTGGCCTTTTTCGATGTTTCGTTGTCGTTCCCTTGAATCAATAGCCCTTGAATCAGTGGCCGATGAAGAGGGCTCCGCCATGGGAAGAGGCTCCCATGAAAAAGAGCATGGGGATCGACAGCATGACGTTGACCCGGCTGGCCAGGAAGGCGACACGCCCGGCCTTGGCTTTTTCGGCCGCTTCGGCGGGAACGAGTCCGATGACCTTCTTCTGGTTCGGCCAGATGAAGACCCAGACGTTGAAAAGCATGATGGTTCCGAGCCAGGCGCCCATTCCGATCACCGCGGCACTGCCATGGAGGGTGTAGGCATTCAGAAGAATATGTCTCTGACCGAGAATGGAAAGTCCGAAGAGGACGGTCAGGAGCGCCGCCCACCGGAAAAACAGAAGGGCGCGGGGAACAAGATTCTTGAAGGCATCGGCCTTGGCCTCGGGGGAGGCGGCTTTCAGGAAGGCGGCCTGGACGAAGTTGAAGTAGTAAAGAAGGCCGATCCACATGATGCCGGCCAAAAAGTGAAACCAACGGACGATCAGTTCTGGTGCCTGGGATTCCATGTGATTGACTCCTTGTTCGGGGAAGGGTTCCGATTTAGTGGTTGACGAGGCCTTTGACGACGAAGAAGAGAATGCCTGTTAGCACAAATCCAGAGATGACCGTTCCCCACAGGGAATCGAGGGGGTTTTTCATGTTGTCCTCCATTTAGAACAATAATTCGTTGAATGTCGCAAGATTATCTGGTGTATCCTTCACGACAATGTGTGATTCTGCAAACCAGCATCTTTCAAGGATAGTGGTATTCAAACTTCCTTGTCAATTTACACCCGACCTCCGGAAATGCTACTCTTCGGAAAAAGAATCGTCCCCCCTCAGGCCGGAGTGGCGAAACAGGCAGACGCAAGGGACTTAAAATCCCTCGACCGAAAGGTCATACCGGTTCGATCCCGGTCTCCGGCACCATTTACTGTAGCCATTA
>JAKADN010000125.1 GCA_021820445.1 Nitrospirota bacterium
CAGCCGGTACGACCTCTCCGTCATCCCCCGGATCCGGGCCTTCGTGAAGGCCGGGAACTTCGACCTGGTCCACACCCACCTCTTCACGGCCAACTTCTGGGGGCGCCTGGGGTCCTTGGGTCTTCCTCCGGTTCTTGTCAGCTCGGCCCACAACGTGGTGGCCAAGGACCGTCCCCTCCTTTCGCGCATCGAAAATTTCCTGGACCGGATTCTGACCCTGGGAACCGACGCCGTCTTCTGCGTCACCGGCCAGGTGGCAAAATCCATGCACCAGGAGGCGGGCCTTCCTCGCGGGAAGCTCTTCCCCATCGAAAACGGCCTCTCCCTCCCCGACCCCTCGGGCCGGAGCAAGGCCGAAATCCGCCGGGAGGCGGGTCTGCCCGACGACCGTTTCCTCCTCGCCGTCGTCGGCCGCTTCTCTCCCCAGAAGAACCATGCGGGGTTCCTCGAGGCCCTCGAGTCCGTGGTCTTGGCGCACCCTGAGGTGACGGTCCTCTTTGCGGGGGAGGGAGAGCTCGAGGAGGAGATTCGCCGGGAGACGGAGCGCCGGGGGCTCTCCGGCCATGTCCTCTTTCTGGGGCTTCGGCGGGACATTCCCCGGATCCTGGAGGCGTCCGATCTTCTGGTCCTTCCCTCCCTCTGGGAGGGACTCCCCAACGTCATGCTCGAGGCGATGGCGGCGGGGCTTCCGGTGGTGGCGACCCGGGTGGGCGGGGTTCCGGACGTCCTCACCGACGGGAGCACCGGGATCCTGTGCGAGACCACCCCGGAGTCCATCTCCAAGGGACTCCTTCGCGCCCTCGACCGTCCGGACGAGGCGGCCCGGATGGCGTCGGCCGCCCGGGAGCTCATCCGGGCGAGGTACGACATCCGCAATACCGCCCGGCGATACACCGGTTTTTATCAAACCCTGGTCCGCGAGAAGGCCTTTCGACAGGGTCGGGGGGCGGTCACACTCCTTAGAAGAAGTGCGGGACGTCTTTTCTCCCGGGAGAATCCCCCGCCCGGCACCCTGCGCATCCTCATGTACCACCGGGTGGCCGAGACGAATGACAGGGACATCCTGACCGTCACCCCCTTTTCCTTTGCCCAGCAGATGGCCTGGCTCTCCGACGGGGGATGGACGGTCCTGCCTCTGGCCTCCGCCCTGGCCTGCCTTGAAAGCGGCTCCCTTCCTCCCCGGGCCGTGGCCCTCACCTTCGACGACGGCTACCGGGACAACTACGACGAGGCCTATCCGGTCCTTCTGCGTTTTGGCTATTCCGCCACGGTCTTCCCGGTCACGGGGTTTGTCCTCGGAGAAAGCGAGCATCGCCGCTACCGGGGAGCCAATCCCCCGGTTCCCTACCTCACCGTGGCGCAGATCCGGGAGATGAAGGGCCAGGGGATCGACTTCGGCGGCCATACCCACACCCACCCCCTCCTCTCCACTCTCTCCATCGAGGCCGCGACGGACGAGATCTTGCGGGCAAAGAAATTGCTTGAAGAATGGACGGGGGAGAAGTCGACCCTCTTTGCCTATCCCAACGGCGTCTACTCCCGGGACCATTTCCGGATCCTGGACGGCCTGGGATATGAGGCGGCCTTTTCGGTGCATCCGGGGGCGAACCGGGCCGGGACCTTGCGCTGGACTCTCCGGCGCACCGAGGTCAGCGGCCGGGACAGTCTCGGGGACTTTATTCAGAAAATGAATGGAGGCCTTGACTTATGGCACGGTCTCTACCAGGGTGTCAGGGGATTTTACAGATGAGCGGACGCGGATTTAAAATTCTATACATTATGACCGAGCCCTTCGGCATGGGCGGTGTCCAGAGCGATCTCAAGGCCCTGGGGCCCCATTTCGTCTCCCGGGGCCACGAGGTGGTCGTCGCCTGTCCGGAGGGGGACCAGCTTCCCCACCTCAAAAAGGCGGGGGTCCGCCACATCCCCTTCGATGTCCATTTCCGGACCCCGGGCGAATTCCGCGCCCAGGCCCGGGCGCTCCGCACGCTCATCGAACAGGTTCGCCCCTCCGTCCTCGCCCCGCAGTCCATCCGCGCCTCCTGGGTCTGCCAGGCCGCCGCGGCCACTCTGCCCCTGGCCCGGGTGACCACGGTCCACAACATCCACACCACCGCCACGGCCGTCCTGGCCGGGGTGATCCTAAACCGCGCCTCCCACCTGGTCATCTTCGAGTCCGACCACGAACACCGGCGGCTTCTGCGGCTGGGGCTCTCCTCCCGGAAGACCCGGGTCATCCCCAGCGGCATCGACACCCGGACCTTCTACCGCGAGGACAAGGCCATGGCCCCGCGCCTCCGGTCCCTCGTCCCGGGGATCGGCCCCGAGACCGTCGTCTTCGGGTGCGTGGCGAGGCTCAGCGAGGAAAAGGCCCACAAGGACCTTCTGGCGGCCTACGCCATCGTCCGCCGCAGCTACCCCGACACCCGCCTTGTCCTGGTGGGGGACGGCCCTCTCCGGGAGGAGCTCGAGAGCCGCGCCGCCCGGCTCGGGATCCTTCCCTACGTTCATTTTGCCGGGCAGCGCTCGAATGTCCGGGAGTGGATGAACCTCTTCGACGTCTTCACCCTGGCCTCGACCCGGGAGTCTCTTCCCCGGGCGGCCCGGGAGGCCATGGCCTGCGGCCTTCCCGTCATCGCGACCAAGGTGGGGGCCACCCGGGAGGCGGTCCGGGACGGAGAAAACGGTCTTCTGGTCCCTCCGGCCAAGGTGGACGCCCTGGCCCGGGCCATGCTCCATCTCCTCTACGATCCCGATCTCCGCCGCCGGATGGGGGAGAAGAGCCTGGCCATGATCGAAGAGCGCTTCAGCCAGGATCGCTGGTTCGCCGACAACGAATCGGTCTATCTCGCGGCATCGAATCTGGCCGGCCG
>JAKADN010000126.1 GCA_021820445.1 Nitrospirota bacterium
GGGTCATCGGTTCCGTCGTGGCTCTCTGGATTTCCGGCATCTCAGTCAATATGATGGGGGCCATCGGACTCATCATTCTGTTTGGATTGGTGACAAAGAATGCTATTCTTCTAGTGGACTGCGCGAATCGTGAGCGGCGTCTTGGAAGGGGCCCGAAAGAGGCGGCCATCATTTCGGCGCGGACGCGTCTTCGTCCCATTTCCATGACGACCTTTGCCATGGTTTTCGGGATGATGCCCATGGCTGCGGGTCTTGGAGCCGGAGGACGGATCAGGGAATCAATGGCCCTCGTTGTGATCGGAGGCCTGTTGTCATCGATGGTGTTCACCTTATTTCTTGTTCCCGTTGTCTATGCCAGGGTGGAGGGTCTCTCTGCTCGATGGACCCCGGGGAATTCTTCGCGACTGCACCGAGAGGAGGAGACTCATGGAACATGATCAACGGGTTCGCCGGCCGACCCTTGTCGGTGGGATTTCCCGGGCCTTTCTTTTTGCCGGAATTCTGGGGGGATGTGCCTTCAATCATCCTCACCCCACCCTTCACGCGGCGGGTCTCACTCCGGATGCCAGCCCCAACGGGATCATCGTGCGGGCGATCAACCCGTTTTACAACCGGAAGGCGCTTCCCTACGAGCTTCCGTATACGATCCGCCTCGATGCCGACCATCCTTATGTGATTCATTGCGAGCATAACCGGGTTGTGAAGCTTCCCTCACGCTACCGCGATGTCATCGTTCGGTTCATTGGACGGGAAAACGGGTATGTGCAGTCGGTGGAGGTGAAGGGAACGGACTGGAACAACAGGATTGATCGCCGGTTTTACTTTCACCCGGATCTCGACCGCTTCCTGCGGACACTTTCGCCGGTGGCCGTGGATAGCCAGAAGGGTATCGGAATCGGCAATTACGTCAACGGATGTACCGATCCGCTCCTGATTCTTTCGGTGGCTCCCGGCACCTCAAAGGTCGTCAATGAATTCACCTTTCTCGGGGACTTTATCCAGAAGCTTCTGGATCCTCAGAGCCCGCTCAAGGTCTTCTCGTTTCTCCTCGTCGACCAGTGAAAAAAAGACCCGTTATCCTATCGGAGGCGCAGGAGGAGATTCGTGTATACGGTTGAAGAGATGCGACGGACGATTGCCCATCATGGGGTCAGGCTGACCCCTCAGCGTTCTGCCATTGTGGAGGAGCTCATCCACTTTCCCGGCATCTTTTCCGTGGCCGATCTGCAAAAAAGGATGGAGGACCGACATCCCGACCTGGGACGGGCGACCCTTTTTCGCACGATCGACCTCTTTGTCCGGCTCGGTGTCCTCGAGCGGATGCATCGGGAAGAGGGAGAGGATGGGTATATCGTGGGGATGGCCGGACACCATCACCACCTCGTCTGTCGCGTCTGCGGAGAGGTTCGTCACATCGACTTCTGTCCGATCGCCCCGGCCATTGACGAGAGGGTTCGTCGGGAAGGATATGCGGAGACGGTTCACCGGTTCGATATTGAAGGCATTTGTCTCAGTTGTCAGCAAAAGCGGGACAGCAAACAGAAGAAGGGATCTCAGGGTCCCAAAGGCTTGAAGGCGGGAAGCTCGCTGGAGGCAATATAGAGCCCGGCCCCGAGAAGAAGCAGCAGGGCAATGATGAGAAGAACAGGCTTCAGATAGGAAGGAGGATGTGTGGACACGAGCAAAATTTTAGGCGGGTTGAAGACGGGAGTCAAGGGATCGGCCCTTGCTCTTGCCCTTGCCGGTTCTTTGCTGGCAACGACCGGATGCACGTCGGACAATGGCTCCGGATCGGCGATTTCGGTGGATGACCAGCCGACTCCGATCCGATTTGAAGGACAGTCCACTCCGGTTCTTCTGCCACGGACCAATCTTTACATCTTCCTGACCTCGAGCCGCCCTCTGTATATGCGGGATGGGGTCTATTATCAGTACTATCAGGATCACTGGTACCGCTCGGAAGATCTAAAGGGACCGTGGGAGGCGATCGACGGAGACCAGATTCCCGATCTTCTGCAGAATCTCCCGCCCGACTATTACTACGACAATTTTCCTTACAAGCTGCGAAAAGACCACTAATTCAGGCAGGTGGTTTCAGTCCTGTCGACAGCAGCCGGCGACCGGATCCCCCCTCGATCCTTGCCGCGATGAGGTGGCCGATTCCCATTCCGGTTTTTTTCGAGGCATTTCCTTCCCTACAGAAGATTTCCAGCCATCCCGAGCTATTGACAAGACAGCCCAGCGATCCTTTCGGGACCTCCTGATATCTCCTGACATAGGGAATGGCCGTTCCGGCATGTGACATGTCCACTTTTTCTGGGAGGAGAAGGGCATAGTAGTCGAGAAGAATGTTGCCGAAATGGTCGACGTTCCAGGCCAGAAGGCGACCGTCGGACGATTCGGACGGATCGGCCCAGGAGGTCAGGGAATCCGTCTCAACCCGGGGGCCCATATCCCTTGGCGCCATCTTCCCTGCGGCAAGGGCGACGACGGCCGGGGCAAACAGATCCCTCCCCTGAAATGTCGCGGTGGCCTCTCCCCCAAAAATCTCGGGAGAGTTCATCTGGTAGAAGACCAGGCCTTCAACCCACTCGGTCAGAAGTAACGGCAATCCGTTGTCGGGAAGAATGAAGAAAGCGTTCTGTCCTTCCCCGGCCAGTGCCCGCCTGGTGCTCCCCACTCCCGGATCCACCACACAGAGATGGATGGTTCCCGGGGGAGAGACTCGCATGATGTCGACTAGGGAGGGGAGCGCCAACGCCGGTGAAAAGGACGGAATCTCATGGGTGACATCGATCACCTCACAATGGGGGGCTTCGGACAGAAT
>JAKADN010000048.1 GCA_021820445.1 Nitrospirota bacterium
GGCCATGGTGAATGGCAACACCTACGGGAAGCTCTCGGCTGACAAGATGCTGGAGCTGATCAACCAGTTCCAGGAAGAAGGCTCCGGAAGCGACGAGGAGCCCGTATCGGCGTCATGACGGGGGGGGAGATCTCTCCTTGTCATTCGCTGTTTTTGTTTTGAGATGCGCAGATGGTTTGACCCATATACGCTGTGAGGGGGATAAGGGACCAAAATTCCTGACGTGTCCCCCCGAGGCATGAGGAGAATGAGCAATGTTGACTGAAACAGTTGAGGAAATGGCGGCGGGGCTATTTCGTGAAGTGTCCGTTCCGACGATTCATATCGGAATGGCGACTTGTGGCCTAGCGGCCGGGGCCCGCTCCATTCTGGAACTCGTTGAAAAGGAACTTCAGAAGCGGGGACTCGAAGCCCGGATCGTGCCGACCGGATGCATTGGGATGTGCCACAACGAACCCCTTGTCGACATCACCATGCCCGGAAGATACAGAGTCTCTTATCGGAACGTAAAGGCCCTGATCATTCCCCAGATCTTTGACGCCCATTTCGTCAAGGGGGATTTTGCGAAGAAGTATGCCGTCTGTCAGATTCCCATCGCAGGCCATACCCCCTACGAAGGTCTTCCGCTCATGCACGATACGAATTTTTTCAAGGGCCAGGTGAAGATCGTCTCCAGTCGCTGCGGGCTGATCGACCCCTCCAGCATTGAGGATTATATCGCCACGAACGGATACAAGGCTCTTCGCAAGATGCTGACATCGATGACGCCGGAGATGGTCATCGAGGAGATGACGAAGTCAGGAATTCGGGGCCGGGGAGGGGGAGGATTTCCCACCGGACTCAAATGGAAGCTGACACGTCAGTCTCCCGGCGATGAGAAGTATGTGGTCTGCAATGCCGACGAAGGGGATCCGGGCGCCTTCATGGATCGTTCGATCCTGGAGGGCGATCCTCACAGCGTGCTCGAGGGAATGTTGGCGGCCGCCTATTCGATCGGGAACTCCAAAAAAGGGTACATCTACTGTCGCGCGGAGTATCCTCTGGCCATCAAGCGCCTGCGCAAGGCCATCGACGATGCCAAGGAGCGCAACTTCCTGGGGGACAACATCCTGGGAACGGATTTCTCCTTCGATATCACGATCAAGGAAGGGGCGGGAGCCTATGTGTGCGGAGAGGAAACGGCTCTCCTGGCCTCCCTCATGGGAGAGCGGGGCATGCCGTGGCCCAAGCCACCCTTTCCAGCCCAGAAAGGCGTCTGGGGGAAACCCACTGTCATCAACAATGTCGAGACGCTCGGCAATGTGGGGCATATCCTGCTGGGTGGCGGAGACTGGTATGCATCCTACGGCTCCGAAAAGACGAAAGGCACGAAGACCTTCGCCCTCACTGGCTCCATCAAGAATTCGGGCCTGATCGAAGTACCGGCCGGAACCCCCCTCAGATCGATCGTTTTCGATATCGGCGGAGGAATGCTGGAGAAGAAGATTCCCTTCAAGGCCGCCCAGCTCGGTGGACCTTCCGGCGGATGCATTCCCACCTCAGGGCTCGATACCCCCGTGGACTTTGAAAATGTCGTGGCGGCGGG
This sequence comes from Nitrospirota bacterium, assembly GCA_021820445.1. GTDB lineage: Bacteria > Nitrospirota > Leptospirillia > Leptospirillales > Leptospirillaceae > UBA4572. Next base: position 1,586 of record JAKADN010000048.1, read on the forward strand.
GGCGATCATGGGGTCTGGCGGAATCGTCATCATGGATGAAGCCTCCTGTATCGTGGACACGGCAAAGTTCTTCCTGAAGTTCACCCAGGATGAATCCTGCGGGGAGTGCACTCCCTGCCGTGTCGGCTCAAAAATCATGCTCGACATTCTGACGCGGATCACCGAGGGACAGGGGCAGGAAGGGGACCTCGACGAACTGATCAGGCTTTCCATGTATGTCAAGTCGAATTCCCTGTGCGGTCTTGGAGCTGCGGCGCCCAACCCTGTTCTTTCAACGATCCGGTACTTCAGGGAAGAGTTCGAGGCCCATATCCGGGACAAGCATTGCCCGGGGACGGTCTGCGCCAATCTCATCAAATATGTGGTGATCGAGGAGGACTGTACGACCTGCGGGCTTTGCGAGCCGGTCTGTCCGACGGGTTCGGTCACATGGGACAAGGGCGAGGTCGCCCACATCAATCTGGAAACCTGTATACGCTGCAAAGCCTGTGTGGATGCCTGCAAGTTTCGAGCGATCATTTAGTGGGTGAGGTTTCTTCTATGGTAAAAGTCACGATCAATGGCAAGGAAGTGGAGGTCGAATCCGGAACGACCATCCTGCACGCGGCTGAGAAGGCCGGATTTCCGATCCCGACCTTTTGCTACAATCCGCGAATGGATCCTGCCGGATCTTGCCGTATTTGCGCGGTGGAGCTTGAGGATTCGAAACGGACCGTGATGGGATGCATCACGGCCGTTTCCGACGGAATGAAGGTTCTGACGGAGTCCGCCAAGGTTCACGATGCCCGGAAGACCAATCTCGAACTCCTTCTCCTGCATCACCCGTTGGATTGTCCCGTCTGCGATTGCGGGGGCGAGTGTCCGCTCCAGAACATGTCCTTTTCTTACGGGGCCTCCGATTCCCGCTTTGAGTCTCACCGAAACGATGAACCGGAAGATCTGAAAAGCGATGTCCTCGTCTTCAATTCAAACCGCTGCATCCTCTGTGGCAAGTGCGTCCGCATTTGCGACGAAATTCAGGACGTGCATGCGATCGGCTTCATCAACAGGGGCTTCGACACGATCATCGGTCCTCCCCTCGGGAAGAAGCTGGATTGCGAATTCTGCGGCGACTGCCTCGAGGTGTGTCCGACAGGGGCGATCACCGATCGGTTCGTCCGGTACCAGTTCCGTCCCTGGCAGATGGAGAAGACAGAGACCACCTGCACGGCCTGTGGCTCAGGGTGTCGAATGCTCGTCGACACGGAGAGCGAAGCCATCGTCCGGATTTCCTCGAAGGAGGGCTTGGGTCCAAACGAAGGATCGATCTGCGTCGTCGGACGTTTCGGATTCAACTATGTTCAGAACAAGGAACGGCTGGACAAGGTCTACTTCAAGAAAGCGCAGCGGCTCGTGCCAGGAAAATGGCAGGAGATCATGCCCAAGATTGCCGACCGCCTGAGGGGGATCGTCGCAGGCGGGAGCGGTCGTGTGGCCGGCCTTCTCTCTTCCCGTGTCCCGCTCGAAGACGCATTCCTGTTTCAGCGATTCATTCGCCAGACCCTTCGCTCGAACTTTATCGATTCCGGGGCGAGGAGGGGGCTGATGAATCTGGCCCTTCCATTGGCCAAGGCGACAGGATCCCTCAGGCCGCTCGTCGACCACAAGGATATTGAAGCGGCCAACGTGATCGTCGTCCTTGGGGGAGATCCCGCCGCCGAATCCAACATCACCGGCCTTGCCATCAAGAAGGCGGTCAGGAAGAACAAGGCGAATCTCTACCTGGTTCATGGTCACGACGTCAGCATTTCGACGCGCGCCAAAGAGGTGATCAGGACTCTTCCAGGGGCGGAGGCCGACTTTTTACGCCTTCTGAGAAAGTCCCTCGCTTCGGGGGGGACTCTCGATATCGCTTCCAAGGATGCTTTTGTGGCAATGGGAGCCTCTCTCGAAGGGATCGAGCGTCTGATTGCCGATCTCGGAGCGGCAAAGAAGGTCGTCTTTGTGACCGGTCGGAGGTTTCATGGCTCCGACACCGGCCTTGAGGCTTCGGAGGAGCTCCTTCGCCTGCTCTCCGAGAAAGGATGGTTTGCCTCCGAGGGATCCGGCCTTTTCCCGCTCACCGAGCTGGGAAATGACATGGGTGTTCTGATGATGGGGGGATCCAGCGAGTGGCTTCCCGGCCTTCTCGAGGTCTCTAATGCGGAAAACCGGAAGGTATGGGAGACCCATTGGGGAACACAACTGGAAGCCTCCGGGGGGGGAATCAGGGAGATTCTGGCCGGAATCGAAAGCGGCAAGATCAAGGCCCTGATCACAATGGGTGAGAATCCCTTCGAATATATACCGGATACCGCCCTTCTCCGGGAGACCCTCTCAAAGCTCGAGCTTTTGGTGGTCATTGATCACCGCCAAAGCGACATTGCCGACCTCGCCCATTTTCTCCTTCCTTCGGCCACTGCGTTCGAGCGCGGGGGACACGTCGTGAGCGCGGAAGGGTTCGTTCAGCCCATAGCTCCTTCCATGGCGTATTGGGGAGACTCCCTTCCCGAGGCGGAAATCATTTTTCAGCTTTCCCGCCATATGGGGGCCGCCCTCCCATTCGATGACTTTTCAGCGATCACCCGGGAAATCTTCCGGATTTTCCCGGACCTCTCGCCCTCTACGCGCAATGCCAGCCATTTCCAGGGCGGGACCGGCGAGATCCTTTTGGCGATCACAAAGACCCAGCCTCCCCACAAGGCCCATCGGGAGAGTGTTGTCGCCAAGGTCGGGGAATGGATGAAGTCCGCCCCCTCCGCCTCGTCCGAATCGGCCGCGCGTCTTCCCGTTCCGGAAGACGCCTTCGTGTTGCAGCTTTCGAAGTCGATCAATCATTCCGGGACCTTCACCATCCAGGATGCCAGTCTGATGACGATCGAGGGTGAAGGGCTTCTCCGGGTTCCCAGGCAATGGGCCCGGAAAAGAAAGCTCAAGAAAGGATCCTGTGTGAGAGTCCGGACCGCACATGGAGAGGCCTCCCTCCCGGTCGACCCGGTCGCGGGTCTTTCGGACAGGGAAGTTCATTTTCCGATCCATTTCGCCGACGAACGAATCCAGGCCCTGTTCGGGAAAGGGTTCTCCTGGAACTCACGTTCGGGTGTTCCATCCGGTCAGTCCATCACTGTAACACTGGAGCCGGTTCTTTAAGGGAAATCCCGCAGGAATCCGATTTCCCGCCCGGCAATAAAGGCAGGCCCGGATTTTTTTGGTCCGGAAAGGGGCAATTTGTGCTGAAGGAATCGTCGATAATGCGGATGTCAACGAGAAAGGGTGGGTTTTGATAAACGACCTGATCGGGGCCCTGGTCGTCATGCTGGGAGTCCTTTTTGTAGTTCTGACCATGATCGCCTATCTGACTTACCTTGAACGTAAGGTCCTGGGATTCATGCAGGACCGTCTCGGACCGATGGAGGTCGGCCCATGGGGGCTTCTTCAGCCTCTCGCCGATGGAATCAAGCTCCTGTCGAAGGAGGACATCATTCCGAGCGAAGCAAACCGGGCCATTTTCCGGATTGCTCCGGTCATCTCGCTCGTTCCGGCCATTCTCGCCTTTTCCGTCATTCCCTTTGGCCACGATTCCTTCGGATTCCAGGGGGTGACCCTCCATCCGTACATTGCGGATGTCAATGTGGGGATTCTTGTCATTCTGGCCCTTTCTTCCATCGGGGCCTATGGCATTCTTCTCGGGGGATGGGCCTCGAACAGCAAGTACTCGATCCTCGGCGCCCTCAGGTCGGCGGCTCAGGTCATCAGTTATGAACTGACCGCCGGAATGTCGGTGATCGGAGTCCTGATCCTTTCGGGGTCGATGTCGCTCGTCAAGATCGAGGATGCCCAGTCGGGCGGGTTCTGGCACTGGTACATATTCCCCCAGATCGTGGCCTTCGTCATCTACCTCATTTCAGGGATCGCCGAAACAAACCGGACCCCTTTCGACCTTCCGGAGGCCGAGTCGGAACTCGTGGCGGGATTTTTCACGGAATACTCCGGCATGCGCTTTTCTCTATACTACCTTGCCGAATACGCCAATATGATCATTGTCTCCTCCGTCGCGACGATTCTCTTCCTCGGAGGATGGAATCCCCCCCTCCCGTCCCTCGGATTCATTCCTCCCGTCATCTGGTTCCTTCTGAAGGTCTATTTCTTCCTGTTCTTCTTTTTCTGGATTCGTGCAACATTACCGAGACTGCGCTATGATCAGCTCATGCGATTCGGCTGGAAAATCATGTTGCCTGTTTCCTTTGCGAACATCATCGTGACGGGAATCGCCGCCTATTTTCTAGAGCGATAGGCGGGTTTCGAATGGCTCGGAGGATTGTCTGAACGTGAAGTATGAACGCAGGAGTCGGATATGTTGAAAAAATTTCTGAACACGATTCTTTTTAGTGAGATTGGACAAGGTCTCAAGCTGACCTTCCGGCACATGTTTCTTCGAAAGATTACGGTCCAGTACCCCAAGGAGAAGCTGGTCCTTGCAGACGGGTACCGTGGGTTCATCGTGCATCGCCGATACGACAACGGGGTCGAGAGATGTGTCGGATGCGATCTTTGCGAGGCCATCTGTCCCGCCAAGGCGATCAGGGTCGTCAGCGACATCCACCCTGAGGTGCCGGACAGACGGTACGCCAAGGAATACACTCTGGATTTCACCCGGTGCGTCTTTTGCGGATATTGCGTGGTGGCCTGTCCTGTCAACGCCCTGTCCATGACGAAGGAATTTGCCCATTCTTCCTTTACCAGAGACGGGCTCATCTATTCCAAGGAACAGATGCTGGCGCTAGGGGACAGATCGGGAAATGACTCGGATGCCTATCTCAAGGTTCGGAACATGTGGGATGCGGAAGATTCGGGCAAGGACGAAGGACGCTATCATTTTCCCCCGATTACATTGGGAGGTTGAACGTTGATTCAGCAGCTACCGTTTATCTATTTTGGCGGCATGGCCCTTGTGTGCGCCATTCTTGTGGTCGTTTCGAGAATCGCCATCTACTCCGCGATGGCCCTTCTTGGAATGTTTGTCCATGTGGCAGGGCTCTTCATCCTTCTGGATGCCCCCTTCCTCGCCGGCGTTCAGCTCCTCGTCTACGCGGGGGCCATCCTGGTCCTCTACCTTTTTGTCGTGATGCTCCTGAACGTCCACGGTCGGGGTCCCATCCTCCAGCGTCAGACCCCCTGGGCGATCATTCTGACCTTGCTCGCTGCCGGAGAAATGGGCTATCTCGTCCTCAAAAGCCATTTCTATCCCAAGCTTCCCGCCATCCCGCATCCCAGTGTGCCGACCCTCGGGAATACGGAAACGATCGGGATGGTTCTCTATACCCAGTATCTCTTTCCCTTCGAAGTGGCCTCTGTCGTGTTGCTGATCGCTCTTGTCGGAGCGATCGTCATGGCTCGCGGACGCGGGGGCGTCAGCCAGGGATAACGCAAGGACGAAAACGTTTAGCAGGGAGATTCAATGGTTCCTTTGTCGTGGTATGTCACCCTCAGCGCCCTGATGTTTGTGACCGGGTTGGTGGGCGTTCTCATCCGAAGAAACATCGTCGTGGTTCTCCTTTGCATCGAGATCATGCTGAATGCCGTCAACATCAATTTCGTCGCATTCAGTGACTATCTGCATCTGATCGACGGACAAATCTTTGTCTTCTTCGTGATCACCGTGGCCGCGGCGGAAGTGGCCATCGGACTGGGAATCATCATCTCCTTATTCCGTCTGAAGGAATCCGTGAACATGGACGACTATAACCTGCTGAAACTCTGATCTGCCGAGGGAGCTTTATTACATGATGCCGATTCTGCTTATACCTCTTCTTCCGCTGGTCGGATTTCTGATCGTCGGAATCTTCTGGCCGTATTTCAAAGGGAAAGGCCATTACATCGCCCTTCCCCTTGTCATCGGATCATGGGCGATCGCCACAATGGAGTTCTTCAAAAGTTTCACCGACCCTCCGCAGATTACCTTCGTTTATGACTGGATCCGGTCGGGACATCTCGATATCGGAATCTCCCTCCAGTACGACCATCTGGCCGCCATCATGCTCTTCATGGTTACAACCGTCGCCATGCTCGTCCACCTTTACACGGTGGGATACATGCACGGGGACTCGGGGTATGATCGCTTCTTCTCCTATATCTCCCTGTTTACATTTTCGATGATCATGCTGGTCCTTTCGGACAATCTCGTCGAGATGTTCATTTTCTGGGAGGCCGTCGGTCTTTGCTCCTACCTCCTGATCGTCCACTGGTACGAGCGCCGGCCGTCATGGCTCGCGGCTAACAAAGCTTTCATCATGAACCGGGTTGGGGATTTCGGCTTCCTTCTTGGAATCTTCCTGACCTACACCGTCTTTGGATCGGTCCGGTTCGCCGATATCTTCCCGGCCGTCTCCGCCCACCTCCATCAGACGGTCAACATCGCCTCGGCCTTCAATGGGTCCGTCAACATTCCCGTCCTGGATCTCATCGCCCTCCTCCTCTTTCTCGGGGCGGTGGGTAAGTCCGCGCAGATCCCTCTTCATCCATGGCTCCCGGATGCCATGGAGGGTCCGACCCCCATTTCGGCCCTGATCCATGCGGCCACGATGGTCACGGCGGGCGTCTTCATGATTGCCCGGATGAATCCTCTCTACAATGCCGCCCCCATGGCCCTCCATGTCGTGGCATGGACCGGAGCGCTGACCGCCATCGTCGCGGCCACGATCGCCCTGACCCAGCCGGATATCAAGAAGATCATCGCCTATTCCACGATGAGCCAGCTCGGGTACATGGTCATGGTCTGCGGTCTGGGGGGATATGGCGCCGGCATCTTTCACCTTCTGACCCACGGAGCCTTCAAGGCACTCCTCTTCCTGGGTGCGGGATCGGTGATCCACTCCCTTTCGGGCGAGCAGGATGTCTTCCGGATGGGCGGACTCAGGAAGTATGTGGGGCTCACCTTCGTCACGATGCTGATCGGATCCCTCGCCCTGTCCGGGATTCCGCCCTTTGCGGGTTATTACAGCAAGGATCTTATCCTGGTGACGGCCTACCAGCAGGGGCCCTTCGGCCAGATGCTCTGGCTCATCGGCGTCCTGACGGCCGTCCTGACAGCCTTTTACAGCTTTCGTCTTCTCTTCCTGGTCTTCTGGGGGAAGGAGCGGTTTCATTCAGAGGGAAGCGGCCATGCCGTCCATCCTCATGAAAGTCCCCTGACGATGACGATTCCTCTTGTCCTTCTCTCCATTGCGGCGATCGTTGCCGGATGGGCGGGGGAGCATTACGGGGTCCTCGAGTATCTGGCCCAGGAACTCCCTCTTCCCAAAGGAAATCCCGCAGCCGGATCCCTTTCGGAGGACGCATTGAAAGGGCTTTCCATCGCTGTCGGGGTCTTTGGTATCTTCGTGGCGTGGGCTTTTTATGGGCGGGCCTCCACCATTCCGGCAACTCTTGCCAAAGGATTCCCATTTTTCTATAAGATATCGCTTTTCAAATGGTATTTCGACGAACTCTACGACCTTGTCTTCGTCCGGACGTCCTTTCTTATCGGCCGCCTTTTCTGGCAGGAGCTGGATAAGGGCGTCATCGATGGAATCGTGAATGGGGTCGCGGCCTTCTTCAGAAATTCGGGCCTTGGTCTTCGACGGTATCAGACAGGCCAGCTCCAGAATTACGCCATGGTCATGGCCATCGGAGTCTTCGGGCTGGTGGCCTTTTATCTCGTCTTCAACAGGTTGTGACGCTCCTGATCGAAGGAGCGGCTGCAGACTTTTTTATCGATGATGTCGGATCGCATCCGAGTCCGCCATCCGGAAGAATTCATTTTTACCAAGAGGGCAAAAAAGAATGACCTTTTTATCGGTTCCGATCCTGACCTTCCTGATATTTTTTCCGGTGGTGGCCTCCCTGCTTATCCTTCCTTTCTATCGGCGTCCCGATTCCGACGGCATCGTGAAATGGGCTGCCCTGGGTATCACCGTCGTCGAATTTGTCGTCTCTCTATCCCTACTGGTCGGCCATGATCCGCATCTCTATCAGATGCAGTTTACCGAAAACCACGTCTGGATTCCCTTCGCCAATATTCATTATGCCCTTGGGATCGATGGCATCAGCCTTGTCCTCATCCTGATGACGACCCTCCTGATGCCGATGACGGTTCTCACCTCCTGGGTCGGAATATCGAAGCAAATCCCTCTTTTCATGATCAACCTTCTCGTTCTGGAAGGAGCGATGATCGGAGTTTTCTGCGCGACCGACTTCGTCCTCTTCTATGTCTTCTGGGAAGCGATGCTGATCCCGATGTATCTGATCATTGGAGTATGGGGCGGACCCAACAGGATTTATGCGGCGATCAAGTTCTTCCTCTATACTTTGGCCGGGTCCCTGCTGCTGCTGGTCACGATCATCGCCCTCTATTTCGTGGGCGGACATACCTTCGACATCACCCGCCTTTCAGGGCAGCACTATGGCATGACCTTCCAGATCCTGGCCTTCGCCGCGATGTTTGCCGCCTTTGCCGTCAAGATCCCGATGTTTCCCTTCCATACCTGGTTGCCGGATGCCCACGTCGAAGCCCCGACCGCCGGATCGGTCATCCTCGCCTCGATCATGCTCAAGATGGGAGCGTACGGGTTTCTGCGCTTCTCTCTCCCCATGTTTCCCGATGCCTCCCATTTCTTTACGCCCTTCATGCTCGCGCTATCGGTGATCGCCATTGTCTGGGGAGCATTCATGGCCCTGGCCCAGGAAGACATGAAAAAGCTGATCGCCTACTCCTCTGTCAGCCATATGGGTGTCGTGACGCTTGGCATCTTTGTCTTCAATACGCAGGGGATCGAAGGGGCCCTTATGCAGATGCTGAACCATGGAATTACCACGGGAGCCCTCTTCCTTTGCATCGGAGTCCTGTATGACCGCTCCCATTCCCGCCTTCTCTCCGAATACGGAGGCATCGCAAAGCAGATGCCGGTCTATTCCACATTGCTGGTCATCTTCGCCCTCTCCTCTCTGGCCCTTCCGGGAACGAACTCCTTCGTAGGGGAATTTCTCGTCCTGATCGGATCCTTCAGAAATCATGCCGTCGTCTCCTCTCTTGCGACAACCGGCGTGATCCTGTCCGCCATGTATCTCCTTTATATGCTCTCAAGGGTTGTCTGGGGCGTCTACACACCGAAGAGTTACGCCATGCCCGACCTGAAGCCTTATGAGTGGGGGGCTCTCCTTCCCCTTGTTGTTCTTGTGATCGTGATCGGTCTGATTCCCAACCCGGTTCTGTCTGTCTTCCACCAGAGCGTGGCCCATCTGGTCAGCCAGGTTCAGCCCTCCCCGGTGGCTCTGTTGCACTAGTCGCCGACAGGTTGATGCCATGCCGGATCGAATTTTGGAGACCAAGTTGATGAAGGAGTTTTGTTGATGAATTTTTCTCCGGTAAACATTATGGGAACCATGCCAGAGATATACCTGACTGTTCTCGGAAGCCTTCTTCTATTGATGGAGCCCTTCATCCCGAGGGAAAAGCGCTCTTGGCTCGGGCTCTTCGCGATCGCCTCCCTGTTTTTCGCGATGATCGCCACGATCGGACTCAATGGAAAAGGTCTCCCCCTTTACCAGGGACTCTACATCGTCGATCCCTTCTCCAACTTCTTCAAAATCGCGATCTATGTCGGAACGATCATCACCATCCTCTTTTCTCTTCCCTACCTTGAAAAAGAGGAGATTCATGTCGGGGAGTACTACGGCTTTCTTCTCTTTGCCGCCGTCGGAATGATGATCATGGTCTCTGCGGGCGACCTGATCACCCTGTTCCTGGGGATCGAGCTGATGTCCCTGTGCCTTTATGTCCTGGTGGGACTCAAGAGAACGATTCACCGGTCGGTCGAAGCCTCCTTCAAGTACTTTCTTCTGGGAGCCTTTGCCTCCGCCATCTTCCTTTATGGAATTTCCCTTCTCTACGGGGCCTCGGGGACCGAGACGATCAGCGGGCTCGCCGCCTTCGTCCAGAATCCTGGAGCGCTCAAGCCGATGGTGATCGGAGGAATGATCCTCACCATGGTCGGTTTCGCCTTCAAGGTTTCGGCAGCTCCGTTCCATATGTGGACTCCCGACGTTTACGAAGGGGCGCCCACCGTGGTGACCGGGTTCATGGCTTCGGTCGGAAAGATCGCGGCCTTCGGCGTCTTCCTCAGGGTTTTTTGGGTGGCTTTCTCCGCCAACAAGGACCACTGGACCTGGCTCATCATCACGATCGCCATCCTTTCGATGCTGATCGGAAACATCGTGGCCCTCGTCCAGAAAAACATCAAACGGATGCTTGCCTATTCTTCGATCGGCCATGCCGGATATGCCGTGATCGGTCTGCTCAATCCGAGCCGGGAAAGCCTCTTTGCCCTGATGTTCTATCTCTTTGTCTACCTTTTCATGACACTGGGGGCCTTCGGGATCGTTCTCATCCTTCGGCGCAAGGGAGTGGAGGGCGAAGAGATCCAGGACTTTGTCGGCCTGAACAAGAAGAATCCGATGGCGGCCTTCCTCATGCTTATTTTCATGTTCTCCCTGGCCGGAATTCCACCCTTCGGAGGATTCCTGGCGAAGTTCTATATCTTCATGGCCGCCGTTCATGCCGGATTTACGTGGCTCGCGGTCGTCGGCGTCCTTCTGAGCGCAGTTGGCGCCTACTACTACATCCGGGTCGTTATGGCGATGTACATGAAAGACCCCGAGGAAACGGTGGAGTTTCTCCCCAACAGAATGGAAAAGATCGCCCTTTTCCTGACGGCCGCGATGACGGTCATCATGGGGGTCTTTCCCCTTCCGTTTGTCCACTATATCGAGACGTCGCTCGCCATACTGGTTCCCTGACCGAAGGGATCTCCAGGCAGGATGCATAAGCGGGCTGAAATGATATTTGACTCGCGTTCCGCCGGCCTGGGGGTTCCATTTATGTCCGCACACCCGAAACGGTTAGAGACCTGTTGACGCTGGATTTGGTCCAGTCATGCCTATTCCTTCTTCATGGCCGGGAGAAAGTCTTTCCCCGTTGGTGTATACTGGATTCAGAAGGAATAACAATGGGGAGGATATACCATGTTGACTGGATTGTTTGAACCGATCCATCTGATCGTCATTCTGCTGATCGTTATGCTTCTGTTCGGGGCCAAGAAGCTTCCGGAAATCGGATCGGGAATGGGGAAGGCGATCTCGAATTTCAAACGTTCTCTGAAAGACTCTTCCGAAACGCCGGATCATGAGGACAAGCTTGAGTCGAAGAAGTAATCGTTTCCAGAATCCTCTCCTGTTGAACCGTTTGATCCCTGGACCTTGTCCGGGAACCAGGGAGTGACTTTTTCCCGGAAAAAAATCTGGATCCTCCTTCTGATCGGACTCCTGTCGGAGGCTGTCGGCTTTGTCCTGATCAAGAAGGGGCTGGCTCAGGTTCCTGTTTTCACGACTTCTTCGTTGTCCTCCTTCTCCTTTCTCCTGTCCATCATGAAAAATCCCGAGGTCCTGATCGGTACGGCCTTTGAAGCCCTTCATTTCGGGGTGCTGATGGAGCTCCTGTCGGTCTCGGACGTCTCCTACATCATCCCGTTGACCTCCATCGGGTATATTCTGACCCCCATATCGGCCCTTTTATTTCTTTCAGAGGGTATTCCGCCGGGGCGATGGACGGGAATTCTTTTCGTCTGCATCGGGGTAATGTTGGTCTCGCTTTCCGACAAGGAGCACAAGGCCAAACCCGACCTCATCCCGTAATTTCAAGGCCCGAAGCCCTTGACGGCTTAAGCCTGATAGTCTATCCTCTTATTTCGTTTCCACCCATAATGCGCCTGTAGCTCAGTCCGGATAGAGCATCGGATTCCGGTTCCGAGTGTCGGGAGTTCAAATCTCTCCAGGCGCGCCACTTTCTCCCCTGAAATATGCAGCATACAAGACAAAAATCCCCATCTTATACGTTTCCTCTCGTGGCTTTTTTTTGACCTCTTTTAGACCTCTATATGGTCAGTCGGAGAGGTTAATCCATTGAAAGAGAATTGTTTTAGCCTGTAACCATAATAACTTGTTCTAAAAGACAGAATTCCGGGAATGCGTATCAAGGTCCCCTTTGGGGTGCAGAGATTTGAAATTGGGGGGGGCCTGTTTTGATGAAGTCGAGGGGTAATCTTCGTGAAACTGGGGGAGTAGATTGCGTGAAATCCTCTATAGAGGAGCTCCGGAGTCGGACCTACAACCCGACGATCCGGGACCTGATCGCGTTTAAGGCCGTCGTGGCGAAGACGGGAGAGACGGCGAAGTCGGTGATCGGACGACTTCTGGTCAAGGCGGCCAAGAAGGTCGGGACGGACCTGACGCAACTATCGAGGGTGTTTTTTATGGTCATGCCGGATTGCATCGTAACCGATCAGCCCCAAACCAGACTGACGTAAGACAAGTCAACAAGCATCCATTCGTTGTTAGACGTATTAAATTTCCAGGAGTTCTCTTTTTTAAGGAGGGGATGCTGTCAATGTTCCACTAAGTGCTGGATCGATTGCTCAAGATGTTCCTTAATCCAGGAGTTAAGGCTTTTACCGGATTTTGCCGCCTCGATCGCTATCTTCCTATGAAGTTCGGGAGAGATCCGGAGATTGAATTTTCCCGAGTAAGGACGGGAGGGCTCCAATCCTTTTTCTCTGCAAAACTCAAGATAATCTTCGATAGTTGTTTTGAATTCCTTTTTCAGGTCATCGACAGACTTTCCATAAAAAGTGTTGGGAGTCGCGTTGATCACTCTGCCATGAAACATGTCGATATCGGGATCGTATTCGATCAAGGCGACATAGTTCTTGTATTCCATCAGGTTCATTTCGAACCTCCTTCTGGAGCGATTCCACAAAGGATTAAAGGTTGAGTCCATATAATGCTGTAAATTCGGTTGGCCAAGAATTGAAAAAGCCATCGATCTTCCCGAGAATGGGCGTTGCGCAAACAACCTATTCTCAACAAGGAGGAATCGATGGCTGAACTTAAC
>JAKADN010000049.1 GCA_021820445.1 Nitrospirota bacterium
CCCCCTCCAGGCTCCGCCCTCGGTAGGGGGGTTTTTTTTAGGACCTTGGATCTTCTGCCTGAAGGGGCCCGCGTGACGCGATTCCCTCTCTTCCTGATCACAACATTTCTTTTCCTGACCTCTTGTAGCCCTCATTTTCATTCGATCTCGACACAGGATCCCACCGGTCTCGTCCTCGCGATTCCCGATGATCCGGCCACGCTGGACTGGAACAAGGCCACCGATGGAAATTCCTTCGAAATCATCACCAATCTCATGCAGGGTCTCACGCGTTTTGACAAGCGGCAGAACGTGGTCGGAGCCGATGCCGACAGCTGGTCGGTCGATCCGACGGGCCGTCATTTCATCTTCCATATCCGCTCATCGGCCCGCTGGAGCGACGGAAAACCCGTTACGGCTGACGATTACCGGGACTCTTTCCTGCGACTCCTGAAGCCCAGCACCGCCTCCCCTTATGCCTATTATCTCTTCGATATCGAAAATGCCCAGTGCTTTGACGAAGGCCGGTGTCCGGACTCCACCGTGGGCGTTCATGTTCTCTCTCCCCACAAGCTTGCCGTCGATCTCTCCCATCCCATGCGAAACTTTCCCTCCCTACTAACAAATGCCATCACCGACCCGGTACGTCTCGACCTGATCCGCGCGCATCCCGACCACTGGACCGATCCCCGCTATTTTGTCGGGAACGGTCTCTTCAGCCTCTCCGCCTGGCATCACGATGCCTATCTCCTGTTGCGCCGGACCCGTCCTCTTCCCGCGTCCTCCCACCTTGTGTCGACACTGACCTTTCTTGTCATTCCCGAACCGGTGACCCAGCTCACCCTGTTTGAACAGAACCGGCTCGATATTGAGGGCATTCCCTCGTTTTACATCAAAAAATTCATCAAGAGTCCCGAGCTTCATCGAATTCCCCAGCTCTCGACCATTTATTACAGCATGAATCTCCGAAGACATCCTTTTGACAACATTCATGTCCGAAAAGCCTTCGCCATGTCGGTCGACCGGACAAGGCTCGAGAGAATTTTCCTGTCGGCGCTCCCCTCCCTCTCTTCCTTCATTCCCCGTGGACTTTCCGGGTATGACCCTGGGGCGGCCTATGGGTTCGATGTCGCGCGGGCCCGAGAGGAGATGGCCCTCGGGGGCTTTCCCGGCGGACGGGGATTCCCCCACGTCACCCTTGTCTTCCCTGAGGGAACGCAAAGCCGCATTCTGGCGACCTTCATGCAGCAGACCTTCAAGGATGTCCTGGGGGTGACGATCGAGCTTCGTTCCATGGAGTGGAAGGCCTTTCTGGCGGGGCTAGACGCTCACACCCCGGCCATCTACCAGTCCGGCTGGATCGCCGATTATCCCGATGCCATGACCTTTCTTTCGCTCATGAGGAGCGGATCCGGGAACAACCGGACAGGATGGTCCGATCCCGCCTTCGACCGCCTCATCGACAGGGCCCAGGAGGTCGAGGATCCCCTGAAGGGGCAACTCTATGACGAGGCCCAGAGAATCCTTCTGAGAAAGGCCGTGGTAGCCATTCCTCTTTCCCAGGGAATTTCGAACATTCTCGTCCCTCCGACGGTGGTCGGCTATTGGCACAATGCCATGGGCATGGATTCCCTCGGTTCGGTGAAAAAATTACCGAAGTCTCTTCCGATGTGATAATCTTGTAAAAATGGGTTCTTTTGGGGAGAGACGGCATTCCCCGAAATTTCAATGCTTTCGTTCAATTTATAATCTTTAATCAAGCGGAGTGTGTGTGGCATCACTCAAGTCGCTCCCGGCCTCCGAAAGGTTCGAGGAGGAGGTCCGGCAGTTCTGTCTGACGGGATTGTCCGCCGGCACGCTGGGTCAGGATCATGCCGAATGGGTGGATCCTTTCGTTGCGGCGGGAGTGGTGGTCTACTTTTACGAGAGGAATATCTATACTCCGGTCGGGCAGAAGGAGATCGACGGGTTTCTGGCCACGGACCGCGGTTTTTTTGTGGTGGAGTGCAAAAATGTCTCAGGGGCTGTGAGCGGGACCTTGAACGCCTCCTGGCAGGTTGGCAAGGAGCCCATTCTGGTCTCCGGGTCGAGCCATGCCAACCCGATCACCCAGATCAAGAACCGCATCGGGCCTCTGGCCTCCTTCCTGCGGGACAGGAAGGTTCCCTTCTATCTGACAGGGCTCATCGTCTTTCCGGACGACGCCGATTTGACCCGGCTCTCCGAGAGCGGAACGCTCTCCGTTCATGAGCCGCCAAACCGGGATCACAGCTATGTAGTGACCTGTCTTTCGAGAATACCGGGGATCCTGGCCCAGATGCCGGCCGGGGCCGTGACAGCGGCCGATGCGGCAAAGGTGGCCAAGCTGTTGGGTCTGGTCGTGTCCGACTTCGACTCACCGGAAAGACTCCTCCGATTTCCCGTGGGGGGATTCGACGACCTTTCGGTGGCCCAGAACGAGCGGATCCTCGATCGCAAGCGGGACCAGGCCAAAGAGGTCTGTCTTTCCCTTCCCGAAGAGGAGAGGGAGGCCCTCTGCCGGCGAATCGATGACGCCCGCACAAGTCTTCTCAATTCACTCCGCCTTCACAATGGGCGAGGGGGAACGGAGGCGCGTGGTCTCCTCCTCCCTCTCCTGGCCGGCTTCCTCCTGCTTCTTCTCATGGGAGGAACGGTGACCTGGTATTACCAGAATCGCAAAGAAGTTCTCCTGATCCAGAAAAAGAATGAAGAGCAACTTTTGCCGGAGCTCATCGGAAAGGATCCGGAGCTGACCCCCTATGCCCTCCTCCTTCTTTTTTACAGCCAGCACCCCTCCATCCCGCCGGACAAGGATCTCCTCTCTCTCGCCTTTCCCCTAAGAACCCGGGAAAAGGCCAAGGTGGAGCCTGAATTCCGGAAGAAGTTCCGGGCCCGGATCAACGAGGACATGAAGCTTGTTTCAACCATCTCACGATTCAAGGTGTCCATCTCGGCGACCCTTGTTCGTTACGACTCGGCCCGAAATACCTTCTATCTGACAGGGATACTGCCTGTCCGGCTCCCCGGGGACCGGGAAAACGGGACCAGCCTCTTTCCGACCGGCCAGATCGGAGTCGCCACAAGACTCTCCTGTCCTTTTTGCGACTCCCAGGTTCTTCTCAGGGATTGGCCCTTGAAGGCCAGCGTCTCGCCCCGGGGGATCTTTTTTTCCTTCCCCTATCCGCCAGGAGACGTTTCGGGAATCATTGCCCAGGCTCCCTGCGCAGGATGCGGGATTCCCGTCCACGTCAATGTCTGGATGGCTCCGGAGGCGGTCGATGCCGGACGGACCTCCTCCGGCAAGCCGTTTGTCTCCATGATGGGCTCGGTGAAGGTTCTTTCCATTGTGCTGGATACCGACGGCCGGGAGTTGTATCGAAAAAATCCCCCCTCCATCTGACCAACCGAAGCCGGTCCCGGGATCAGTCCGCTGGTTTTTCCGGTAAAAGCTCCGAAAGACGACGATCGATCTCGTTCAGAATGATGGGAGGAATCCCGGATTTTCGGTCGAGATAGCGGCCGAGCATGTCCTTCTCCGGGACCACGTGGAAATAGTCGACCGCATTCTTGATCTGGGGGGAAAAAAGCTGAAGCTGTCCCTGTTCCCCGCGGGAAAGGGAGAGGGAGTAGACGAGTTTCAGCGAATCCTTGAGATACTGGATCAGGGGAATGAAGTCGGTGTCCCCCGAAATGAGAACCGCCGCGTCGTAATGCGCCATCTTTGAAATCATGTCGATCGTGATGCCGATGTCGACTCCTTTTTCCCCTTCCACCGTTCCCTGATACAGAAACGATCCTTCCCGTTCCTTGTCCCTCAGGAGTTCCTTGACCTTGTACGGACGGAGGACCAGCTGTCCGACGTACTTGAACTCCAGAAAGGAGGTCCTTTTCTGGATGTCGTCGAAAACCTCCTCCTTGGCCCTCGAGAGAAGCTCCCTTTGATGCTGGTGCCAGCGCTGGGCCAGGGATTCGACCAAGGGGGGGGTCAGGTCTGGATAGATCTCCCGGTATTGGTCGATGATGTCCCGGACCGCCCGATCATAACGATGGAGAGGGGTCGTCGCCTGGGTGTTGTACCAGTAAACCCGGAGCAGGCGGTGCGGAATTCGGGTCTGGTCGGAGAAGACGCTGATGGCCTGTCGGAAAAAGTCCTCCCAAAGGAAGTGCTTTTCATCGAGACGGTATTCCGGAAGATTGTGGCCGGCAGCTTTGAATCGGAATTTTTGAAGGTCCTTCTTGAAATTCTGGCCGTCAATGAAGATGACCGTTTTCAGGATGTCCATGGATGCGTTCTCCGGTGGGAAAATCCGATTGGGGTCGGGTTGCGGCAACACGGGGAGGAATGCGTCATGAGGAGAGGAGAATCGGAAATGAAAGAGCCCCTAAACGGGGCTCCCAATGAACTAAGTAAGCGGACATTTCGTCCATGTCAGATATTAACAAGCGCCTTTCGGGTGTGTCAAGGAAAAATTCTTTCAAACAGGGCCTTTCATGGGGAGAAAGGAGAAAGGGGTTTTCGTGGAATGGGTTCATGGGGGAATGGGTCAGTGTGCCGGGACCGAATGGGGTTTTCCGTCTTCCCGAATGCGTTCGACCAGCCAATCGGTCAGATCCCGCCCGGAGGCGTCGTTGGAGGTGTCCTTATGAAAGCCTTCGTGGGCCCGGATGATACGCGGATCTTCGTTTGCGACCCGGGAGAGAAAGGGGGTGAGGGGACAATGGGCGATATCCGGAGAACCTGAAGCGGAAAAAGGGGTGTGAATCCAGCGATGGTAGGAGAGCGCTCCCAGAAATGTCGTGATGGAGGCGGGTGAAGGGAAGGGAGGGACGCTTTGGCTCCATTCGAGGATCTGGTCCGCCGGCATGGGGCGGCCCAGGGCGTACCCCTGGCCGAAGGTGGCGCCGAGGATCCTCGTCGCCTCGACCATCGCCAGGTCTTCGAGCCCTTCGACGATGACGACCCGTTCAAAATCCTGTCCCATCCGGATGATGGTGCCGATCATGCTGAGCGTGTGAAGGGGCGCGACATGGATCCTTTTAAGAAGGCCCTGGTCGACCTTGATGTTGTCGAAGGGAAGTGTGGCAAGACGCTGGAGACTGCTGAACCCCGACCCCAGGTCGTCCATGGCCAGCCTGACTCCCAAACGTATCAGCCGTTCGATGGCCTCGTCCTGGGACTTGAGCTCCATCTCCCGGTTCTCGAGGAGCTCGAGGGTCAGTCGATTCGGTTCGACACCGTGGCGGTGGAGGGCCTCCTCCACCCATTTGGGACAGTCCGGGTCGCGAAGCGTCCCCGGGGGAAGATTGATGGAAATGTCGAGGTGAAGGTTCCTGGCATCCCATCGGGGGATCCATTGCAGGGCGAGGTCGAGGCCTGCCCGGAAAAGGCGATCGAGCTCGGCGTCTCCCAGGGACGGGAGAAAGTAGGCCGGAGGGATGACCTCTCCGGAGGGCCTTACCAGTCGAGCCAGGGCTTCGACCTTGACGGGGCCCCCCGTGGTGAGGTCGAAGACAGGCTGCATGTACATGGAGAGCCCCCCGGAGAAAAGCTCGTGCCGGTAGGTGGCGGCCTGATCTTCGGGAATGACGCTGGCGGGAGCCCGGCAGAGCTCCCAGATTTTTTCCCATCGCTGGGTCAGCCCTCTGACGAACTGGACGCTCCAGGGGGTATCGAACTGGTTCGGGTAGGATCCGTAGAGAGAAAGGATGGCCACGGCCGTTCCGTCAGGATTCCGGATCGGAATGGCCGCTCCCGACCGGATCTCCAGGGGACGGACCACGTCGCGCCAGTGGGCGACCCGGGGATCCTTCTGGTAGTTTGATATCTTCTGGGGGGAGAGGCTCCGCCAGGAGTAGGCGATGAGTCCCTTGCCCCGGGGAGAATCGGGGTCGACGACGGCCTCGAACTGGGGGTTTCGCAGGATGGCGGCGCCTTCCTGCCCTTTCGGCCCCGCACTGTCCTCGACGATGAAGGTGCCGTTGCTGTTGAGGCGCATCAGAAAGACGCAGGCGATGGCGGGAAGGGATCCCAGAAGGTCCACTTCCGTTCTCCGGATATCGGCCCAGAGGGCCCCCTGGGGGGGAAGCGGGGCCGAGAGAACCGAAAAGTATTCGCCCGATACCTCAATTCCTGCGCGGAGCTCCTCCTGGAGGTCATCCTGGAGACGGATCTCATTGGCGAGAAGGAGGCGATAGCGGTCGCGTGCGGTCAGAAAGGTATGGGTCAGATGATCGGCAAGGAGACGGCGGTAAAGGGCCATGGATTGGGTGAGCATCGCCCCGTTGACCCCGATCAGGGCATGCGCTTTCCCCGTTTTTCGCGCCATCTCGATGATCATGTCCCGGGTCGTGTCGCCGGAAAGAAGAAATCGGAGATGTTTTGCCTGAAGGGAGGCAATGTTCTGGAGCTCTCCCTCGTCCTGATCCTGGAGGAGGCTTTTCTGTTCGGGATCCTGTTCGGTCTGGGCAAAGAAGGCCTCCACGAACTCGACGATCACCGTCTCGATGTGGGACTGGTGCCGTTGAAGAAGCTCCTTCGTGTCGGCCCCGTAGGCGTCGAAGGAGGATTCGGGGGCGGGAAGAGCCGGCAGTGACGCTCCGAAAGACCACCACTGGGAGCGGGCGCCCTTGGAGGACTTGGCTTGGTAGAGGGCCGCATCGGCCTGCCGGACAAGCGTCTCTCCGTCGTCGCCGTTGGAGGGGAAGAGGGCGATTCCCATACTGATACCGATCCGGATTTCCTCTTTCTCTCCGGAGAAAAAAGGCCTTTCGATGGCCTGATGGATCCGGTTCAGGACATGGGTCAGCTGGCTTGTCGTTTTTTCGATGGAGAGATCTTCGATGACGAGTCCGAATTCGTCTCCGCCGATACGGGCCACGAAGTCGCTGCCCCGAACCTGTTGTCGAAGTCTTTTGGCAAGCTCTCCCAGAATTGCGTCCCCTTTGGGGGCTCCGAGGCGATCGTTGATCGGTTGGAAGTCGTCGATGTCCAGGGCGCAGACCGCAAAGACGGTTCCCTTTCTCTTGGCGCGCGCGAGGGCTCCGCTGAGGGCGTTTTCAAGTCCATGGCGGTTCGGGAGGCTCGTCAAGGGATCTTCGGAGAGTTGTCGTTCCATCTTTTCCCGCGATTCATGGAGGTCTGTCAGGTCGAGGAGGACCAGCATGGCGCCGTCCCTTCGATCCTCCATGGGGGCCGGACTTCCCGTCGTTTCAGCCCAGAGGGTCGTCCCGTCCTTTCGCCGGAGACGCAGGGTCGCCCGAACCTGTTTTCCGAGAAGGACGTTGTGGAGAAGGGGCAGAAAATCCCGGAAAACCTCGGGGGGGTCGAAGAGAAGCTGGAAGGAGATTCCCGAGATCTCTCCGGGGGTGTACCCGGTGATTCGCCAGAATGCCGGATTTCCCTTCCGGATGCGGGCGTCCTGATCGATGAGGAGAATGCCGGCGGCGTTGTTTTCGAAAAGGAAGGAGGCGTCGGACCGGAGGAGGCTGCCCGATGCCGGATGGGCCGAAAGATGAATGAAACAGTCCTCTTCGAGCTTCATGCAGGCGTATTCGGCTTCGACCGGAACCAGGGAGGCGTCTCTTCGACGGAAAAGGGCGGGTAGCCGTCCTTCAGGAAAGTCCGTTCCTGATTTTTTGGGGGAGGGAATCCGGTTGTCCCAGGTGGAGGCGTGCATTCCCAGAAGCTCGGCACGGGGAGTTTCCAACAGTTGGCAGAAGGAATCGCTGGCCTCGAGCAGAAAGCCCAAATGGTCGAGAACGCAGATCGGGTCGGTCAAGGCCTGGAGAAGAACATCTCCGTGAAGGCGCAGAAAAGCGGCGCGTTCTGCGGATCGCTCCCGACTGCGATTGGCTTTCCCTGAGGCCATTGTTTCTCCGCTCCGTTGAAGAGCCTTGATTGACGGTCCCTTGAGAGATGGAATTGCCCGGTAGCAAAGATGCAGTCTACAGGAAATATTTCCATGAGGGAATATACACCCAGTGATGACAATCACAAAATCAGGGACCCTTTCGCGTCTGGTCCCAGGATTAATCTTAGATAATCTTTTAGAGACAAAGTCTTGGGATGTTGCGAGAGGGGGATGGCCCTTTTCTTGACGTCCGGTGATCCTGGGATATATTGAAAAGGTTTATGGCTTTTTTAAGCCAATCGTCTCCTCAGGGTGATTGATGTTCAAGGGAGGTCCCATGAAAAAGGAAGTCCCAACAAAATATCAGGAGGTCAACCGACTCCTGCAGGAGATTCGGAATCTCCTTCCCGAAATTGAGTTCCGGTATTCCCCCAAAACGGACCTCCTGGAGTCTGTCCACTTCTCCTTTCCGGAGGATCGTTCTCTCGACCTCAACTTCTTCGATTCCCTGCCACGTTCCTACCCGACGCCGAATCTCCTGAGACGCTCCCACTCTTCCGCCCGTCTTCCCTTCATAAACGAAGGTCCAGACCCCCCCTCCATCAATGACTTTCACGGAGAGATTCCCTATCCGAGACCCAGGGGATCTTCGGGGATTTCTTCCAGAAAGTCTTGAGGCAGGCCATTCATTTTTCCTGAGTTTCTCTGGTCCCAGCGGGTATGCTCCTTGCTTCTCCGGTTAGATCTCCCTAAAATAGGCCATTGGAAACGCACGTTTTTGTTTCTCCGGCAATGACCCTTGCTGAGACCGCTTCCTGCGGCACGTCAGGGATGATCGGCCGGCATCCGCCGGGCCTTGAAGGAAAGAGAGGTTTTCGTGGCATACTCCGAGGATCCGCCCCCCCTTCGCGATCAGTATCGTGGCCAAATTCGGCTCCTTCTTCTGGCTCCAGCCTTTCTCTTCGCCTCCTGTTCCAGTCTGTCCACGCCTCCGGGAGGACTGGGGGTTCCACACCTCGAAAGTCGCTCGTCGGAAAAACGCCCCATCTGGATCGACTCTCCGGGTCTCTGGCAGGAAAAACATCCGGATCGCGTCTACTTTGTCGGTTCGACCTCCAAGGAGCCCGACCAGGAATCGGGGCGGACGGATGCCTATGAGAATGCGATGCGCTCCATTGCCGAGCGTATCGGAGAGAGAGCCCGCGCCCTCTATCGGGAGAGGAGTCTCCGGAGGATGGGGACGGGGAGTGGGGGAATGGACATGAGCGTTCAGCGACGCGTCTCCTCTCTCGTCATGACCCAGGCCCAGGCCAGAATCTCGGGGGCCAGAGTCGACGATTACTTCTGGCGTAAATATTGGGAAAAGGACCAGGCGGAGGAACCTCCTTACTCCTTTTACAAATACCATGTTCTCGTGTCTATCCGGAAAGACCTGTATGAGCGTCTTCTGAGGCAATCCCTCGAGGGAGCGCGTGACAGCGCGCAAGACCCCAGGATGAAAGCTCTTTTCGACAAAATCCTGAAACAGGAAGCCGCGACCCCCGCCGACTGATTCGCCTGGTGGCCCGGTTGCCCCCTTCAAGGAGTGACGTTTGGTCCGATGGATGTCCCGTGCGACTCTGATCCTGTTGCTTATGTCGAATATGTCCCTTCCGGCTCAGGCTGGGGAAAAGTGGTACGAGACGGGACATGCGAGCGATGTTCCACAAAGCCGGTATCTCTCCGCGCTCGGGTACGGATCGACGCTTGCCCGTGCCAGAAAAGACGCCGCACGGAATCTCGCCGACCAGATCGACTCCGATATCCGTTCAAAATATGAACAACGGACGTCGCGCCAGAATATGACGGTCTCCCGGTCGACGCGGGATCTCCTGACGGTTCGAACCCATGCCAAGCTTTACGGATTGAAAAACATCCGGGGAAAATTTCTGTCCTCCCAGGGATCCTATGTCGCCCTGGTCGCGGTGAAGAAGTCCGACCTTGTTCGCTACCTTCGGGGACGGATCGATTCGGAACGGAAAAAGATCGCCTCTCTCCGTTCAGACCTGGACAACACCTCAAACGCCATGAGACAGATCCACGACCTTTCGGCCATCGTCCATGCGAAGGAGCGCGCCGCCTTTTTTGATCGCGAGGTGGCGTCTGTCTCGGGGGGAAGGCCGTCCTGGCGCTTCGGGACCCAGCATGACATCGACCGGATCGAAACGCTGCTCTCCCGCGACATGACGGTCACCGTGGTCGTGAAAAACGATTGCGGGAGGGTCGATCCCTTTGCCCGGCATGTGCGGGAAGCGATCGAACAGAGCGTGACCCGGATGGGGCTTCTTGTTGTCCCTTCGGGAGGACGGATCAGAGTGTCCGGCCATGTTTCGGCGAATCCGCTGCCCCCTGGATTTTCCCGCAGATACCGATATTACGTTCTTCGGTACGCCCTTTCCCTCACCTCTCCAGACGGGACCGTCTGGGGGTCGGTGGTCGATCAGCGCAAGGTCGCCGGTCTCGATCCCGCCCAGGCCGAGCTGATGGCCTCCCGAATCGTTTCGGACAAGGGGGTCGGTCCCCTTCTGGCGGGTCTCAAGAGCCGCCTCTTCCTCGACAAAAGTGATTCACGATTTGTTTCCTTTCCCAGACAGACCGTGAAGAAGGCGAAGGAGATGAAGGCGACGAACCCATTGGGCGGCTCCTGCCAGGATTTTGGAGGCTAGTGTCGCGGGTATTTTCAAAAGGGCCATGGGTCAGAGGTCCCGGAGCCCCAACCGGGGCCTGAGAATGACAAGAATGATCCGTATCTCATTCGGGAGGCCGGACACGAAAAGGACCCGTCCGGTCCCGACAGGAATCCTCCCGGTGTGCGGGAGGCCAACAAGGAAAGGAGCTTCGATGAAGCAGAAATTGTATTGGGCGGTCCTGGGAGCCATATCCGGATCGGCCCTGATGCTCTCGGGTTGCGCATCCATCTCGAACATGCCCAAGGGGCCGGAGGGCTACAGGGTCGTAGCCCGGTCCGATTCAGGAGTTCCCTCCTGGATCAATGGCATCGGGCGGTGGAACCAGAAGAAGAGCCACCGGAGTGCGAAGTGGTTTGCGGCCAGCTCTCCCCTGGAAAACTCCCTTCAGGGGGCCAAGCATGATGCCTACATCCGGGCCCAGAGGAAGGCTTCCGACCGGATCGGCGACCAGAACTGGAGCCTTGTCGGAAATTCAGTAAAAAGGGAGCTCAATGCCGACACCCAGACCATGATGCGCATCAAAGACGACACCAAGACCCAGATCCGGCAAACCTCCCAGGGATGGCTCGTGGGTGGGGAGGAATACCAGTATTACTGGCTCGAATACCAGCCGAAGCACCCCAATCGCGTCTCGCCCGACAAGCGGACCCTTTATCGGGCGTGGGCTCTCGTGCGCTACAGCCAGCCGAATTGGGAGTGTTCCCGGCGAAATTCGCTCAAGCTGCTTCCGATGATCGCGAACAATCTTGGCGGGAGGCTGAAATACAAGAAATTTGATGCCACCCGCTTTTCCCAGGTCATCAAGGAGATTTCCGACAAGAATCTCTCCCTTATCCCTGAAAGCGTCTGCACGGGGGGATAGGATCCCCGGAGGCGGGAAGGTGAAGGCCTTTCCGCCTCTTCTTTCTCACCTGATGTTTTATTCCTCCTGTTTTTCCTGTTCCGTCGCGTGGACTCCGGTAAGAATCGATCCCATCCACTGAAAGATGTTGTTTCGAGAGATCTGCTCCCGCAGGATCTTGTTCCGACCTGTCCTGATCGAGAGAGGTTCCGCCAGGGCCCTGTGAATGATCGCCGCGGCCGTTTGAGGATCGTAGGGATCGATCAGGACCGCCTCCCGAAGCCCCTGGGCGGCCCCGGTGAAGCGACTCAGGAAAAGGATGCCGCCCTCGTCCTTCTGGGCCGCCAGGTATTCTTTTGCGACGAGGTTCATCCCGTCGTTGGTCGAGGTCACCAGCGCGCCCGACGCCATCCGGTAAAGGGGGGCGAGGATTCGGTGATCGACGGTGCGTTCGACGGATACGACCGGGAACCAGTCGTCGGCTTTCCAGCGATCATTGGTGGTCCTGACCGCGTCGCGGACTTTCCTCTGATAACCCTGATAGGTGGGGTGGTCTGAGCGCGTCAGAGGGGCGATCTGCAGGAGCCGGAGCTTTCCGATCCATTCCGGAAAACTCCGGAAAAAAGAGTCAAGGATCTGAAGCCGTTTCAGGAACCCCTTGGTGTAGTCCATCCGGTCGACGGAGATGAGCAGGCGCTCCTTCGGGCCGATCCCGTGCTCCCGGAGAAAGGCCCGTGCCTCGGCCTGCCCCTTCGGGTCCAGGGAGAGAGTCTCGAAACGCCCCGGATCGACCCCGATCGGGTAGTCTCCGACATGGATTCTCCGTCCATCCTTGACGACGAGCCGGGGGGACACGTTGATCCGGGAGCTTCCAGAAAATTCCCGGGCGACGGATTCCAGGAAGCGCTCCCTGTAGAGAGCGGTCTGGAAGCCAAGAAAATCATAGTCGAGAAGGCCTTCGAGAAGCGTTCTCCGTTCAGGAATGTGAGCCAGAAATTCCTGGCGTGGCCAGGGAATATGCCAGAAAAAGGCGATGGGGGGGAGGGGGCCGGAGGCGAGGGCCCGGAGCTCCTTCGCGACGAGGGTGAGCTGGTAGTCGTGGATCCACAGGACCCCGATCTCGTGCCGATGGGTGATCCGTGCGATGTGGTCGGCGAAGAGACGATTGACCGCCTCGTAACCCAGAAAGTCTCCCGGGCGCGATCCGACTCGACCGGGCTCCTCATGAAAGAGAGGCCAAAGGAGATCGTTCGAAAATCGTTGGTATTCCTCCTCCCGGTAGGGGTTTTCAACCGAGAGGCGGAACAGGGTGTAGGAAGCGGGATTCCCGGGAATGGAAATGTCGAGGGAAGAGGGACCGGGAGAGCTCTGCAGGGAAACCCAGTCTCCTCCCGTCTGAAGGAGGAGTCGGTGAAGGGACTGGCTGACGCCGCCTGCCGGATAGCGGAGCTTTGGCGAGTCGCCCTCCGGAGAGGCCCCCTTTGTGGAAGGTTGGACGATGACCGGTTCCCGGTGGGTTGCGACCAGAAGCTTTCTGGACCCGTAAAGACTCCGGAAGCGTTCGGAGACAGACAGGGCGTTCCATGTTCGGGGAGGTTCTCGTGGAGAGAGTGCCGGGTTTTCCTTGATAGGCTTGGGTGGGGTCAATAGTCATTCTCCATGGTTTGATGAAAGGTTAGAGGTCGGCATCCGGAAGGGATCGACCCTGAAATATGTCTCCCGTACGGCGAAGAAGAGCTTTCAGGCCCTTCAGGGAGGGGAGAAGAAGGCAGAGTCCCATGATCAAAAAGGACCCATGGATTCCGAAACGGTCCGAAAGTTCCGGAAAAAAAACCATTCCCGCCAGAATGCCGGTCAGGAATCCCATGCTCATGACGGTCAGGACGCGCGCGAGAAGGCGCGGAGGGGTCATGTGCTGGATCAGTGTCTGGGAGAGGGGGGTCACCAGGGAGACAGCGGCGCCCCAGAAAGCGAAGAGGAGAAGGTCGAGCGGAAGGGAGGATACGGTTCCGATCGCAAGAGAAAGCAGGCCGGCCAGGGAAAATCCTCCCGCGACGAAGCCCATGGAATTTCGGGGATGATAGACGGCAAGGAAGAGGGAGGAGAGAAGCATGCCGACTCCGAAGGCGGAAACCAGGTCCCCGAATCCTTCGGCTCCCCGATTTAAAATCTGTTTCGA
This sequence comes from Nitrospirota bacterium, assembly GCA_021820445.1. GTDB lineage: Bacteria > Nitrospirota > Leptospirillia > Leptospirillales > Leptospirillaceae > UBA4572. The sequence goes on from JAKADN010000049.1 coordinate 13,600, forward strand.
GAGAACCAGAAGGAGAATGTTGACCGGTCCCGTCACGAATCCAAAGAGGGCCATGAAGAGAAACGGGGGCAAAAGCTTTCTGTGAGGGGAGAAGACGAAGGAAAATCCTTCGCGGATCTCGGCGGCCATTCCGGTCCGTACATGGTCTGGGCCGGAGGTGCGGGGTTCCCGAAAGGCGATGAAAAGAAGGAATATGGCGGAGGCGAGGAAGGTGATCCCGTTGATGAGCATCTCGCCCGAGGGGTTCCACAGGACCGCCAGAAGGCCCCCCAGAATAGGTCCGATAAGCAGGCCGATCTGGCCGGTTGTCTGCATCAGGGCATTGGCGGAAAGGAGCCGTTCCTTGTCGACGATGAGAGGGATCGCGCTGTAAAGGGCTGGCCCAAAGACCCCGCTCATGGTCGAAATCATGAAAACGAGGAGATAGAGGAGGGGAAGGGTCAGGAGGTGAAGGGTGTAGAGCAGGGGGATGACCATGACCAGAAGGCCCCGGGTGACGTCGACCCCGATCATGATCCCTTTTTTGGAGTAGCGGTCGAGCAGGACGCCGTTCAGCCATCCAAAGAGAAGAGGCGGGAGGGTCTGAAGGATCCCGACGACGACCATATCGCTCACCCGGTGGGTAAAAAGATAGACGAACCAGAAGAGAGCGACCCGGTTGAGATTTTCCCCGATCTGGGAGACGACCTGGCCGCCCAAGAGCAAGGAGAAATTCCTGTCCCCGAGCAGAAAGAGGGAATGTGACGGATTGTTCATTCGGGTAAAGGCCATCCTGATAGTTCTCCTTGTTGAAGGTCCACCACATGCTGTAGAGCAAGATGCGTG
>JAKADN010000007.1 GCA_021820445.1 Nitrospirota bacterium
TCCTTCAATCTTCCAACAGGTATTGCCATCGATGGAAATAACAACGTTTGGGTCACAAATACAGGTGGAAATACGGTAACAGAACTGCCCGCTTCCAATCCGAATTCTCCTGTCATTTTTTCCTCAACATCCTTTCATTTCGATCTTCCAGCGGACATCTCTGTCGATGGAAACAACAATGTCTGGATAACCAACCTCAATAATGCCAGCGTCACAGAGATTCCTTCGGCCTCGCCTAACTCTCCAAAAATTTATTCTTCTTTTGTTTCACCATTTTTCCCTTTAGGAATAGCTGTTGACCATTCAAATAATATTTGGATTGCTAATAAGGGTGATGTTTCCGGAAATGGGAGCTTAACAGAAATCACCACTTCCGGAAGCATCAATAATTATCCCGGTGGAGCAGATGGGATTTATAACCCGACCATGGATGCCGTGGATTCTTCCAATAACATCTGGTTTGCGAATTCATCCCAGGCAAGTATCACAAAGTTTATTCCGAGCAGTCCTTCAACATCACAAACATATTCCACCTCAAACTGTCCGTTGTGCGGTTTCATCAATCCGTTTGGAATCGCCATTGACGGGGCCGGGAATGTCTGGATAACAGACAATACAGCCAATAGCGTCATCGAACTTCCTGTATCCAGCCCTACAAGTCCGAATGTTTACAATGCTTCCAAATACAGTTTCAGTGAACCTTCCGGTATTGCTGTGGATGGGGCAAATAACATCTGGGTTGTCAGCAATAATGGAGGCATCGTGACGGAAATTCCGGCATCGAACCCTAACAGTCCCAATGTCTTTAAATCTTCGGGATCCTGCACAAATATTTCAGGAACCTATGTTGGTATTGCCATTGACGGAACCGGAAATGTTTGGGCTTCGAACGAAACAGACAATAGCGTAACTAAGTTTGTCAAAGCGGGGAGCCCAACTGCGGTGCCTTTAAGATAATTTCAAAATTCCGTCATGAGGCGACAAGCCGATTTTTTGAGATCGGGCTTTTTTTACGTCAGATCCGTCCCGACTCTCTTGGCCGCATCGACCAGGAGCCGTCCGATGACCTGGTTCGCCGTCTCCCCCGTCTTCGCCATGACCGCCTTGAGCGCGATCACGTCCCGGATCGTCAGGTTTTACGTCCGGATCCGGTCTTCCTCGTCGATCTCACCTTTCACGATCTCCGCACCATCCTGTCATCTGTTATCATGCAAACAATTCGTCTTTGCGAGTTTCGATCCCCTCCGAAACCAACTTCCGAACCGCATCGAGCGGAATGAATCGCGCTATTGCGAACGGTTTTATCTTCTCAACCGGTTTGTTTCCAATCATCCCCTTCATCAGGACATCTCCGAAGTTTTTCGACAGATCCTGTCGAGAAAGCTTTGTCCCTTCGTCATTCCCGATGATCCGGCCGTCGAGGTGGCTCTCGCCAAGGGGGAAAGTCTGCTGGATGTCTTTTCCGAAAACTCGGCGACGATTTCGATGACGGAGGCAGCCCGCTGGATCTTCGGGAAATTTCTCGCGCGCTGACTCTCGTACGAACCGCTGGAAACTCAGGTCCTGTCAGGCTTTTTGACAGTTTTTTGCGACATGTCAAATTCGCTGACAATCCTCTGATATTCCGGAATCCCCTTGGATTCCTTTTTTAGGGTTTCCCCTCACATCCGGAGACAATTTCAGGACTCTCTGCCGAAAGCGGGTCGAACACGTCCCACGACGGAATCCCTTTCATCCCGGCATTTTCAAGCACCCTGACCTCTGGAAGAGTAAAGGGGGTGGTCTTTTGCATCATCGACCGCTCTCCCCGCCCTCTTCGGACGGATCCCGATCCCCAATGGCATCCACTTTGTCGACCACGCCAATGTCTCAGGACTGTCCGGGAGCGGAAGCTGGCAAATTTCTTGCGAGAATCAGCGGCGACTCCCTGGTTCAAAACCTCTGCAGAGCCATGCACCCTGTCTTTCCATCCCTTAGGTGGGTTCCCGTTTCAATATCAGGGACGCCCGTTACAGGCCGTTACAGGCACGTGTGTCCATCCTTCAATGTATTGCGGAGCCCCCATGTGGCAGAAAATAGGTCTTCTCTTCAACCTCAAAGCCTATGAGGCCGGGACTGCCACTTCACTGAAGGGGCTCGATCCTGTTCCCGCCGCCCGACTGATCCGGAAGGCCGCCGACCAGGGAAATGCCAGGGCCCAGTACAATCTGGGACTCCTCCACCTCAAGGGAAAAGGCGTCCCTCAGGACCTTTCGCAGGCCGCCCTCTGGTTCGAACGGGCGGCGGATCAGGGTCTCGCGGCGGCCCAATACAATCTGGGACTCATGCTCTTCGAAGGACGGGGACTCCCTCAGTCGCTCTCCCGGGGAGCCTCCCTGATCAAACAGGCCGCCCGACAGGGAATGACCGAGGCCAAGAGCCTCTATGGTACCCTCTACCTGGAGGCGAAGGTCCTTCCTGAGGAAGACATCGATCCCATCGAGTGGATCGAGGAGGCGGCCCATGCGGGAGACAGTGCAGCCCAGTTCAATCTTGGTCTGGCCTGTCTCCATGGACGGAGCCTGCCCAGGGACCCGGAAAGGGCGGTCTTCTGGTTTCGAAAAGCGGCAGAGAAATGCGACAGCCGGGCCCAGTATTATCTGGGGATTCTGCTCATGGAAGAAGGCCACTCCTTCTTCCAGCCGGAAGAGGGTCGCGACTGGCTGATGCGGGCGGCGGAATCGGAGGATCCGGAGGCTCAGTTCAACATCGGGCTCCTCTATTACGAAGGACGGATCGTCGAGCAAAGCACGGTCCAGGCCTCCCTCTGGTTCCAGCAGGCCGCCGAAAAGAATCATGTCCGGGCCCAGGCCCTTCTGGGGGTGCTTCTTCTCGAGGGACGGGGGATTCCCCAACAGGAAGAGCAGGGAATCGAATGGATCCGGAAAGCCGCGCTCTCCGGAGACCCTGAAGCCCAGCATGTTTTGGGCATGCTTCATCTCGAAGGACGCCTTCTTCCCCAGAACAACTCCCTCGCCTTCTACTGGTTTACCAAGGCCGCCACCCAGGGGCTCCCCGAAGCGGAATACCAGGTGGGCGTCTTTCACCAGAAAGGGATCCTCACGGGCACGAGCGAACCGGCCAAGGCCCTTCAGTGGTTCGAAAGGGCGGGAGAGCAAGGACTGCTGGAAACACTCGAGACCCTGGGAGAAATCTATCAGGAAGGGATCCACGTCACCCCGAACATGGGGGAGGCCATCAAGTGGTTCAATCGCGCGGCGGAGGCCGGCGATCGCGAAGCCCAGTACCGACTGGGTCTGTTGACCCTGGAGGGCCAGTATCTTCCGGGCGATCCCGAGAAGGCGGCCCGGCTCTTCAAGGCCGCGCTCGACCAGGGCCATCCGGAGGCCGCTTACCGGCTGGCTCTCATGGAGGAGGCCGGATCGCTCGGTCCTCCTGATGAAAGACGTGCCGCCCAGCTATTCCAAATGGCGGCCGAGCGGGGGGAGGTCCCCGGAGCGATGCTCCGTCTCGGCCAGTACCTCGAGGAGGGACGCGGGGGGCTGGATCGCGACGAAGCCGCCGGAGAAGACTGGATCCGCCGTGCGGCGGAAAAGGGTCTTCCCGAGGCCTGGCTGGAGTGGGGCATACGCCTGGAGGAAGGACGGGGAGGCCGGGTGACCGACCCGGTTTCCGCCGTCATCTATTTCAGGATGGCGGCCCTGGCCAATATCCCCATGGCCCAGTTCCGCCTCGCAAAGGCTCTGGAAAAAAATCCCGAGAATCCACCGGGGATCGACGAAGAGCTGGCTTACTGGTACCGGAAGGCAGCGGAGGGCGGCGTCCCCCAGGCCATGCTCCAGATGGCCCTCTATTCCATCGAAGGACGGGGGGGAGTTCCGGTCAATGACGAGGAAGCCCTGCGATGGCTCGCCGAGGCCGCCCGCATGGATCTTCCGGAAGCGCATCTCGCCCTGGCTTTCTTCCACAGGGAGGGACGGGGAGGGCTTCCCCGGGATGAGGAGATGGCCCGGAATTCCCTTGAACGGGCCGCCAAGAGGGACCTTCCGGAAGCGCAGCTTCTCCTGGCCACCTGGGAGCTTGAAAAGGGCCACAGGGAGAAGGCCAGGGACTGGTTCCGAATCGCGGCCGAAAAAGGAGAGCTCCGGGCCCAGCTCGCGCTGGGCCGCCTTCTCCTGGAAGATGGGGAGCGCGCCGCCGGGATCGACTGGATTCGCAAATCCGCTGAAAGCAACATCCCCGAAGCGCTGGAGGCCCTTTCGGAACTCGCGTTGCGAGGGGACATCACGGCCGATCGGGAGCAGGTGATCGAATGGCTCAGAAAGGCCGCCGGAGCCGGAATGCCGCTGGCCCAGTTCGAACTTGGGAAAATCCTCCTTGAGGAAAAAGACAACCCCGTTTTTCGGGAAGAGGCCGTCGGGTGGATTGAAAAAGCCGCCGAATCCGGAATTGCCGACGCCCAGTTCCGGGCGGCCGTCCTCCGTTGCCTGAGCCATGGAGAGGCCGGAGACGAGCAGGCCCTGCAGTGGTTCCGTCTGGCGGCCATGGGGGAGCAGGTCGAGGCCCAATACGAAATCGGGCGGCGTCTTCTGGAGAGGGAGTCGCCGGACGAGCGGCGGGAGGGCCTGGAATGGATGAGAAAAGCCTCGGAGGCCGGCCACCCCCAGGCTCAATTTCTTCTTTCCCTCCGCCTTGTCGACCTCCCGGAATTCCGGGAGGAAGGCCTCCACTGGCTCAGAAAAGCCTCCGAGGCCGGATTCCGGGAGGCCCAGGCCCTTCTGGGACGACTCTTTCTCGAAGGCGAAGGAGTTCACGCGGATCGCCTCCAGGGCCATGAATGGACCCGCAAGGCCGCGGAAAACGGAGATCCGGAGGCCCAGCTGAGACTGGGCCTCCTCTATCAGGCCGATCCCTCCTTCGGCGCCCAGGAAGAGGCCATGACCTGGATCCAGAGGGCGGCCGAGCAAGGAATCACCGACGCCCAGCTCCGTCTGGGGCTTTCTCTTCTCGACGGCCAGGGCCCAGGGAGCGATTTTGAGTCGGGCCTCCGATGGCTCCGCCTGGCGGCAGAAAAAGGGAATCCCCTGGCCGCATTCCGTCTCGGGCTTGTCTTTGAAGAAGGGAATCGGGTGGATCCCGATCTGTCTGCGGCCATAGGATTTTACCGAAAAGCCGCCGAACAGGGATACGTCGGGGCCCAGTCCCGCCTCGGCATCCTTCTGACCGATGGGGGAACCGGAGGCCTTGAGGAGGAAGGATTCCTCTGGACCGAGAAGGCGGCGCATGCCGGCTCCCCCGAAGCCCAGCTTCACCTGGGACGCCTTTTCCTCGAAGGAAAGGGGACCCCCCGCAATGAACAGGAGAGCACAATCTGGATCCGAAGAGCGGCTGAGCAGGGATTGTCCGAAGCGCAGGGGCGCCTCGGAACAATGTTCCGCACAGGTCGGGGAGGCCTTTCCGCCAACCCCGTGGAGGCCGCATTCTGGTTTCGGAAAGCGGCCGAGCAGGACGATGCCGAGGCCCAGTACAATCTTGGGATGATGACCCTTGAAGGACAGGGAATCCCGCAGGACCCGTCCGAAGCCGCCCTGTGGATCGCGATGGCCGCCGAGACGGGGCATCCCCAGGCTCAATATATTCTGGGCGTCCTCTATCGAAGCGGACGGGGCGTTCCGCAAGATCCGGGCCAGGCCCTCCAGTGGTTCAGAAAGGCCGCCAATCAAAGGGTCGTTCAGGCCAAGGACGCTCTCAGGGAGCTCCAGGACACTCTCCCCCGCTGAAGGCGAATGCATCGATTTTGTGCTATTTCTTGAGAACCTCCGGATCTGCCCTCCCACGACCGGAGCCCTGCTGTCCCCCACCCTTTCAAAATTGCCTTTTCTTCCAATAGGGCTATAATTGAACTGTCGTTGGAGGGAGTTTCTCTTCCGTCGACAAGAATGATCGAGAGTGGACAACAGAACCTTTTCAGGGGGAGTCCCACATGAAGATCCTGAAGGCTTCCTTGGGTGTAGTTGCTGTTCTGGCCTTTGCATCTCCGTCAGGGGCGACTGAGATCAAGGCGCTGATCAACGAGCAGGGATGTTTCGCCTGCCATTCTCTGGACCAGAAGATGGTTGGCCCTTCATTCAAAATGGTGGCGGACCGCTATCGTGGCCAGAAGGATGCCGCTGACATGCTGGCGAAGAAGATCATCTCGGGCGGAAATGGTCATTGGGACAAGATAACGGGAGGGATCATGATGCCGCCCCACCCGGGAATGTCCATGGAACAGGCCAAAAAAGTGGCGGATTGGGTTCTGGCCACAAAGTAAGGCTCCCTTACTCCGAAAACCAATGCTGCAGGTTTCGGCCAAGACCTTTAAGGTCTTGGCTTTTTTCATAATCCGGCTCAAATCCATCAAAGGAGTTCTCATGCTCAGAAAAACCTCCCTTCTTCTTTCCATCGCGGCGTTGGCCGCGACCCTTTCCTTCCCCGCCTTTTCCATGGCGGACAATCTCCCCCCCTTGACCGGCGAAAAGACCGCCAAGAAGTTCGACGAATTCCGGAAGAAAGCCGGGACCGATTTTCTTCTTCCCCAGGTCTTCAAGAACCACCCCGGGGTCACCTTCATGCTCTCCCATGCCAAGGATCTCGGACTGAGCGACAAACAGGTAAAAAAACTCAAGGTGATCCGCCGCCACATGCTCGACCGCTCTCTGGCCCAAATGAAAAAGATCGAATCTCTCCGGGCCTCCTATCTGAAGATGGCCTCCACGGCCCATCCCTCTGCCTCCAAGATCCACAAGGATCTTCATGGCATTGCCTGGCTCATGGCCCAGGCGACGGCGGATCATCTTGCGGGCCATCTTGCCGCAGCGAATGTGCTCTCAAAATCCCAGCAGAACAAACTCTCCACCCTCAAATAGCATCTCCGGGGCCGGCAACGGCCCCTTCCTCCGTTCCTTGCGCCCTTCTTTCCGGATCCCGAAACAAGCCCCGTTCATTTTCCCAAAAGCCCAGACATCATCGCCCGTCAATGCCGTCCCTCGCCTCCCCCGGAGGAATCCCTGATTTCCCTTGACTTTCAGAATCGACGAGTCGATAATAAATATTCGATATACGTCGGGCATCATGGAATGTGTATCGCGTCGCAAGCATGCGCCGAATTCGCCGGAACTCATTGAATTGACCCTGCCAGATGGACCTAACGTCCGACCGCGTGTTCAAGTCTCTGCAAATATTCCCGGCACTCTGTTGACAAGGACAGGTTCCTTCGGCGTCCGATATCCGATTCCGCTCCATTGCGGCTCGGACGCGCCGCGGTGCCAAATGGCTCCACGCCTCCGATCGGACTTTTCTTGTCCCCGAATCGATTCCCGCCGTCACCAATCATGTTAGGCTATCCTTTAGGAGCAACAATGTCTTTTGAGTCCCTCGGCCTCAATCCGGATCTTCTGCGCGCGCTTTCAGACCTCAATCACAATTCCCCCACCCCGATCCAGAAACAGACCATCCCTCCGATCATCGAAGGGCGGGATGTCCTGGGCGTCGCACAGACAGGATCCGGAAAAACAGGAGGATTCCTTCTTCCCTCCCTCCACAGGAACAAGCGCGCCCAGGGAGACCGGGTTCGCCATCAGATTCTTGTCCTCTCCCCCACACGCGAACTGGCCGGACAGATTGAACGGTCGGCCCGCGAGTACGGGAAGTATCTCCGGAGCCGAACGGTTCTTCTTGTCGGAGGAACAGACATGCGCCGCCAGATGGACAATCTGAGACGCCCCTGGGATCTGGCCATCGCCACCCCCGGCCGTCTGATCGACCATATGCAGCGGGGCACGATCTCCCTCTCGCATGTCCACACCATCGTTCTCGACGAAGCCGACCGCATGCTCGACATGGGCTTCCTCCCCGATGTCGAAACCGTTCTCAAGGCTCTTCCGGCCGACCGGCAGACCCTCCTCTTCACCGCCACACTTCCGACCCGGATCCAGAATCTGACAAAAACCTATCAGAAAGACCCTGTCCTGATCCGGCTCGAGACCTCAGGAGCCCCCCCTGTCTCCATCGACCAGGAGGTTGTCTCCATCGGCCATGGATCCCAGAAGTGGGGGCTTCTCAAAACCATCCTCACCGAACCCCAGACCACGGAAGGTCAGACATTGATCTTCACCCGGACCAAGAGGGGTGCGGAAGAGCTGTCGGATTCCCTTCTGAGGGAGGGGTTCCCGAGCGACGCCCTCCATGGAGACAAGAGCCAGTCCCAGCGCAATCGGGTCCTTTCCCGCTTCCGCGCCGGTCAGACCCGGATCCTGGTCGCGACCGATGTCGCGGCCCGGGGTCTCGACATCGACACGGTGACCTGCGTCGTCAACTATGATCTTCCCCAGTCCCCCGAAGACTACGTCCACAGAATTGGACGGACGGGACGAGCCGGTCGGTCCGGTCGGGCCATCTCCTTTTGCCACCCGGCCGACAGACCCCTTCTCCGGGACATCGAGCGCCTCCTTGGCAACGCGGTTCCGATCTCTCCCCTTTCTCCTCCCCCTTCCTCCTCGTCAAACCGGCCCTTCAGGAGCTCCGGCCCACGGTCCGGCCAGCGGTCCGACCGGCCATACCGGACCGAAGACCGCAGAGGGGATTCCCGTCCCTCCTTCCGGTCGGGCAACCGATCCGAATCGACGGGTGACGGAGGGTCTGACTGGAAGCGGGATCGTCCTTCCTCCGGAGTCCGGAAACCCTACGGCTCGGCCGCCCCGCGTCCCTTCCGGACCGCTCCCCGGCCGGCATCGAACCAGGATTCCTAGGGCCCGACCCTGCCATGGATTCCCTTCTCATCGGAATCACGACCGATTTCGCCCCTGCGGAACCCGGTCGTGATCCCCGCTTTTTCCTGAAATCCTCCTATGTCTCCTACTTTCAGGAGGGTGGCGCCCGCGTCGTTCTTCTCCCTTTTTCTTCCTCTTCCTTTCAGCAAGACTGGAGTTTTTTAGACGGCATCGTCCTGTCCGGCTCCGGACCGGATATTCCTCCAGGGTTCTACAAAGAAGAGAAAACCTTTCTTCCGGGACACTGGATGCCGGAGGAGAGAGTGGCCTTCGAATTCTCCCTGATTTCCCTGTCGGAACGGGAGGGAATCCCGCTCTTCGGGATCTGCGGGGGATTCCAGACCATGAACGTCTTTCGGGGGGGATCGCTCATTCAGGATCTTCCTTCGATGTTCCCGGAAGGGCTCGTCCATCAGGATTCGGATCATGAGGTGTCCCTGGGAGAGGGATGGAGGGATCTGGGAGTGGGAAACGGGAATGCGAATGGGCAAACCCGGGTCAACAGTTTTCACCACCAGGGGATCAAACGGCTGGGAGAGCGGCTGAAGGTCGAGGCGACCTCCGGAGATAGCCTGATCGAGGGCTTCCGGGACCCCGACCACCCTTTTTTCGTGGGGGTTCAGTGGCACCCGGAACGGATGCCCTCCGGGGACCTCTTCAGCCAGCGGCTTCGGAATGCCTTCCTCGACGCCTCCCGGGTCTTCAGGAACCGTCGGAAATAATCAGCCTCGCCCTGGAAGGGGAGGGGGCCCCTGATCCTTCCCCCGTCGGGACCGGGGGCGCCTCCTGAGAGGAGTCGGCCCCTCTTTCTCGACCCTTCGCATCGCTCCCCGCCTCCATCGTGCGATGGTGGCCGGGGTTATTTTCAGGACGGCATCCGGGTCGAAAAGACGCCGTTCCCGAATTCTCCCGTTCCGGATCGACTCGATGCGGAGAACGACCGGAATCCGGCCGCCCTCCACCCACTCTTCAAATTCCGAAGGGCGAAGGCCCAGCTCCCGTCTGACCTCAATGTCGCTCCAGAGAGAGCGCACCCATTCATGAAAATCTCTCTCCCTTTGACGTTCCCTTTCGGCTTCCAGGCGGATTCTTTTCTTTTCTTCCCTCAGGAATGCCCGGGATTTTCTGAAGCTCTCCAGAATCTCCTTCCGGGAAAGCCGATCTCCATGATCCTTCATCATCCGTTCCACGCCGAGCGCGATAGGACGGTCCAGATTGCCTGATGTTCGAAGCTTTTCCGGAGGAAGGCCGGAGAGGGCCATCGCAAAGAGCCGCCACGGATCTCGGGTGAGGAGGGTAAATCGAATGACCGGATCGGACTCGCCCCCCACTTTGTCGTACAGAAGGGCGGAGAGGGCCTCCTTGAGTTTCTCCAGAGCTTGGGGAGAGGAAATCCCGACGATATCTCCCGAGAGCCTTCCGGCAAGGGCCTTCAGATCGTCCTCGGTCAGTCGCCCGGAGTCGATTCCCAGAAGGACGATGTCCCGGCCCACAGATGTGGCCTTGAGCGCCCCATAAACCGTCTCAAGAAGTGCGGCATCGGTGGGAGCGCTGTAGATCCACTCATCGATCTGATGGAGGGAGGGAAGAGGAAGATCACGACTTTCAAAGGCCTGGAGAATCCAGGCCCTATCGCGACCGACAGTGGGCCCGCCGGATATCATCGCCCCCTCCACCGGCGCGCATTCATGCCCATCCATTCCTCCCGACGTTCGATGGCGCGGATCGCGGGGGCCCATCCTTCGCGAACCTTCCTGTCAACGGTGTCGAAGACCTTCAATGCGGCCTCCCTGTTCCGCAGGACGAGAAGCCCGTCGCAGCCAGCCTCAAGGGCCGACAGGGCGGCATTGCCGACCCCTTCTCTGGCCACCGCCTCCATCAGGAGATCGTCAGACAGAACCAGCCCCCGGTATCCGAGACGATCCCTGAGAAGACCGGAAATAATCGCCTCGGAAAGAGTGGCCGGATGGATTTCGTCCCAGGCCGGATAGACGACATGGGCCGTCATGATCATGGGAATCCCTGCTGCGATCGCCGCACGGAAAGGAAGCAGCTCCCTGTTCTCGAGCACCTCTTCGGAGGCCCTGACAGTCGGAAGGGCCAGATGGGAGTCGAGATCGGTATCGCCATGGCCAGGGAAATGCTTTCCACAGGGAGTGATTCCCTCGTCTTCGAGTCCTTCGGCAAAGGCCAGGGCTAGGCGGCCCGCCGCAAGGGGATCGGAGGAAAAGGCCCGATCCCCGATGATGGGGTTGGAAGGGTTGGAATCGACATCCAGGACAGGAGCGAAATCCACGTCGAACCCCAGCTCCCGGAGGGCGCGGCCGAGCTCCCGTCCCGCCTCCCTGATCCGGACCGGGTCACCAGTCTCTCCCAGGGTCCGCATCGGCGGAAGTGCCGGAACCCCCTCCCGAAGCCGGGCCACCCTCCCCCCTTCCTGATCGACCGCAATGAGAACCTGTCCGCTGGGACAGCTTTCCCGGATCGTGCGGTTGAGCTCCCGGACCTGATCGGGAGAGTGGACATTTTCCCGGAATATCACCACGCCTGCCGGATCGATCGCTTCAAGGAATCTCCGGTCATCCGCCTCAAGCTTCGGCCCTGGAACGCTGACCCACAGAAGGGATCCTGACTTCACCCTCCCCATGCGCCCTCCAGTCCAAGGCACAGCTCATGGAAGGCTCTGAATCGATGAGAGATCCTGTTCTTTTCCGAGGACGCCATGATCCCGAAGCTCGCCCGATATCCGTCGGGGACAAAAAGGGGATCGTATCCGAATCCGCCATCCCCCATGGCCCCGTTGGCGATGCGGCCCGAAACCCGGCCCGCGGAGGCCGCCCGAAGAGCTCCGGTGGAGATGTCGATCGCCACCAGGACGCACACGAAGAAGGCCCGGCGATCGGTCCCGGACAGGCCCTTCATATTCTTGAGGAGGAGCTCCCGATTCTCAAGATCGGTCGCCTCTTCTCCGGCATACCGGGCCGAGCGGACGCCTGGCGCTCCGGAAAGGGCCGGAACCACCAGCCCCGAATCGTCGGCGAATAGAAGTCCCTTTTTCTTTCCCCTGAGGGCCCGGGAGAAGGTCTCGGCCTTCAGAAAGGCATTGGCAAAAAAGGAATCTCCTGTCTCGTTGATCTCGGGTGGTGGCGATTCCCGGGAGAAGGCGGCCACAATCCGGACCCCGGGAGGGGCCAATTCCAGAAACTCCTCTACCTTGTGGGGATTCCCGGTTCCGAGGAGGAGATCCAGCCCCTTCTCCTCAGCCATTCCCGATTCTCCCGGTGGACGCATCTCTGCAAAAGACAGGGCGAAGAATCCCGTCGGCTCCCTCGACTTCGTGAACGGGGAAGTCCGCGAGGAAACCGGCCGCCTTGGCATGGCCTCCCCCCCCGTAGCGGGAGGCGATCTTCGAAAGATCGGGCCCTCCCTCGGACGCCCGGAGGCTGTAGGAAACGCGTCCATCCTTGCGGATGGACCAGATCACGACAAAGGGGGTATCCGATTTCATCGCCCCCCCGATTTCCGAGGTCAGGACTGGAGAATTGACAAAAAAAGCCCGCTCTCCCGACGAGAAGCGCCCCCAGACCCCCGTCTCCCGGATGGCCGTTTTCAGGAGCATCGACTGGTAGCGAAGAATGGAGCGTCCTTCGACAGCGAGGGGGTTTTCTTCGGAGACGGATCCATACCCGAGAGTTCGGCAAAGTCTGTCCCAGACCTCGAAGTCAAAGGCATAGGAGGCCATGGCCGTCGTCACCTCAAGCGAAAGCGGGAGATTCCATCGCCAAAGATCCCGGTCCTCCACATATCGGATCAGGTTGGGGACCGGTTCTCCCGGAAAGAAGCGCTGCCAGGCGATCATGGCTCCCGACCGGCTCATGTCGAAAACAATATCGGGATCTCCCGGATAAAGGGGCGCGATTTTTTCCATGGCGCTCTTGTGGTGGTCGAGAAGGACCAAATGGTGGGCCTTGGAACGAAGACGGGACAGAAATTCGGGATCGAAGGAGAGGTCGAGAATGAAGACGTCATGGCCCGCGGGAATCTCCGGGAGGGGATCCCCGTAATTGTAGGGGGCGAACGAAAGGGGACGATGGCCGGAAAAACGCCTCCAGGCGGCCCAGGCGGCTCCGAACCCGTCGGAGCAGTTACGATGGTAGAAGACCGTGACGGGGGTTTGGTCTGACGTTGCGAGATCGATGGTGGCGGAACTCATATGATCCTATTCTCCCTGCCGTACCCGATCCCTGACATATCAGAGGGATCAGGAGGGCCGATGGACTGAACGTTCGAGCAAACTTCCGAGGCGTTCCCACTCGGCGGTTCTGTCCGACAGTTTTTTTCTGGCGACGGAGAGTTTCGAAGAGGCCCGGCGTGCCTCCGCCCCGGAGCCGGAGGCAGCCTGGGACAAGCGCTCGACCTCTTCCTCGAGCTCCAGAACCTCCTTTTCCACCCAGGAAAGCCGTTTTTCGACCATTCCTGGGTCCTCCCCTTCCTTTTCCCGCCCCTCTCCCTCCGATGGGGATGGGGTTTTCGCCGACCCCTGCGGGACGGGGGATGACACGTTCAGGACACCATCTCTCTTGGCGCGGTATGTCTCGAAACGGTGGTTCATGAAGAGCCGGATCGATCCGGGAAGCACTTCGATGATGTCGGTGGCGATCTTTTCGATGACATAACGGTCGTGAGTGATGAACACAAGCGTCCCGCGGTAGGCCTCCAGGGCGCTGACAAGGGCCTCCCGGGAAGGGAGGTCGAGATGGTTGGTCGGCTCGTCGAGCAGGAGAAGATTGGCCGGGGCAAGAAGGAGACGGGCCAGGGCCAGACGGCTCTTTTCTCCCCCAGACAGGACCCCCACCTTTTTGAAGACCTCCTCCTGACGGAAGAGAAAGGCTCCGAGCAAGCCCCTGATGCGCGTCTGGGACTCGGAGTCGGGAGCCACCGACTCCATGCTGGCCAGAACGGTGTGGGAAGGGTCGAGGATTTCGAGCTGGTGCTGGGAATAATAGGCGGTCGTCACCCCCGTCCCCGTCCGGTAGCTTCCCGCATCGGGAACGACCGCTCCGGCCATGATCTTGAGAAGGGTGGACTTCCCGGCCCCGTTTGGACCGATCAGGGCCACCTTCATCCCCCGGCGGAGAACCCAGTCGAAGGGATGGACGATCGTGCGTCCATCGTAAGATTTTTCTATTTCGGAAAACGTGGCGACGATTTCGCCGGAGCGAATCGGGGCAGGAAAGGTGAAGCGGACGGTCTTTTCCGTGGCGTCCTTTTCCAGACGCTCAACTTTCTCGAGGGCCTTGATCCGGCTCTGGACCTGGGTGGCTTTCGAAGCCTTGGATCGGAACCGGTCGATGAACTCCTGGGTTTTTGCGATTTCTTCTTCCTGCCTGGCGATGGCCGCGTCCATGGCCAAGGCCCGCCGTTCCTTTTCGGCAAGATAAGCGTCGTAGTTGCCCGTGAAGACGGTCGCTTTTCCACCGGAAAGCTCGACGACCCCCCCCACAACGCCGTTCATGAAGGAGCGGTCATGGGAGATGAGGAGAACCGCTCCCGGAAAGTCCAGGAGGAAGGATTCCAGCCATTCGATCGAGGGAATGTCGAGATGGTTGGTCGGCTCGTCCAGAAGCAGGAGGTCGGGATTGGTGACCAGGGTCCGGGCCAGTGCCACGCGCATCCGCCACCCTCCCGAGAGGTCCGAGACGCGGGCATCCATCCGGGCCTGGTCGAAACCGAGCCCGGCCAGCACCTTTCTTGCCGTCGTCTCCTGCTCGAACCCTCCGAGGAGGCCGAAACGCGCCTGGACCTCTCCATATCGGTCCAGGACACCGGCATCCCCCGCTTCCAGCTTCTTCTCGAGGAGTCGCATCTCTTCTTCAAGACGCATGAGCTCGGCGTCCCCGCTCATGACACAGCCGACGGCGGTCATGTCCCCCTCGATGTGAACCTCCTGGGGGAGATAGCCGACCCGGTAGCCGGGAGGCATGCTCACCGCGCCGTCGTCGGGCTCAAGAACCCCGGCCAGAATTTTCATCAGGGATGATTTTCCCGCGCCGTTCGGACCCACGAGGGCCATTCGCTCCCGCAGGGAAATCCGGAGGGAAAGGTCGGAAAAAAGTGTTTTTGTCGGATAATGCTTGGAGATGCCTGAAAGGGTAATCATGACTTTTCCGGGATGGCCACGACAGATTCGTCCGGCCTCCGCTTCAGGAGATTCCTGAAATCGGGACGGGGCATTTATAGATCCTCATATTGTTCACGTCGGGTGTCCGCCGGGCCTTTCGCGGAATGAGCGGTGCGGCATGGGCTTACGGAGGAGAATTCGTACATCTGATCAAATCATACCGGACTTGCAGACCGAGAACAAGCCCCCGGGAGTTCTTCAGAGGGAAATCCGGGCAGAAACGCCTTCGCCCCAGGGATTGTGGTCTCCCCTTTCCTCCCCTTGGGCATTTTTGGCGAGAACCGCCTCGGGCGGACGGCGTCCTTGCTCCAGTCGGTACCGGGGGAGTGCCGGTTCGATTGTCCGGGCATAATCGTCGATTCCCCCGTCCAGATTCCTGACTTTTTCGAAGCCGTTTTGCATCAGCAGATAGCAGGCCAAAAGCGATCGAATCCCCGTGTGGCAATAAATGACGAGGTCTCTGTCGGACGGAATCTTGTCGAGGTTTTCAGGCAGACGGGAGAGAGGAATGTTGAGGGCTCCGGGAAAGCGGACGTACCTGTATTCCCATTCCTCGCGGACATCAAGGAGAACCGGGAGAGAATCCTCTCCCTCCTTTCCGGAGCATCCGGAAAGGATCTCCCTCATCTCCCTGCAGGAAAGCCTAACATCCCCGCGGCCCAGAAGACGCTCGAACTCCCGGGCCCGATTCTTCTGCTCCTCAACCGATGGAGACGATCCTTTTCTGGAGGTCGACAATTTCCGAGATTCCCTTCCATGCCAGATCCAGGAGACGATCCATGTCCTTGCGAGAAAAGGAACGATGCTCGGCCGTTCCCTGCACCTCGACCAGTTCGCCTCGACCGGTCATCACCACATTCATGTCCACATCCGCCGTCGAATCTTCGGTATAGCAGAGATCCAGACAGGGTTCCCCCTCCACGAGACCCACTGATACTGCCGCAAGATAATCCTTCAGGGGAAGACTGGTCAGGACTCCTGCTTTCTTCAGATTGGAGAAAGCGAGCGCCAGCGCCACAAAGGCCCCACCGATCGACGCGCACCGTGTTCCGCCGTCGGCCTGGATCACGTCGCAGTCGACCGTTGCGGTCCGGACGCCCATTCCTTCAAAGTCCACGACCGACCGAAGACTCCGGCCGATCAGACGCTGGATCTCCTGAGTGCGGCCGCTCTGCTTTCCGCGGGCCGCCTCCCGGGGAGAACGCTCGTGGGTCGAACGGGGCAACATCCCATATTCGGCCGTCACCCATCCACGCCCCTGATCCTTGAGAAAGGGGGGAACCTTCTCCTCCATGCTCACCGTGGCCAGCACATGCGTGAATCCCATCCTGACGAGCGCCGACCCTTCGGCATACCGGTTCGGCGATGGGTCGATGGCGAGGTCTCTCAGCTGATCCGGCATTCTTCCGTCATGTCTCACGAAGACCTCCTCACTTTTCAACCATCGGGAGCTCACCTGAAATCGTGACCTCCCGGACATTTTCGATCGTCCTTCCCAGAAGATGCTGGCCGACACGCCGGAATCTCTGACTGCCGTCCGTCACGAGGAATGAAACATGGCCTCGGCCGTTTCCCGGTTTTCCCTCGACACCGATCCACTCCGATCTCGCCAGTTCAAAGCCGGGATCGATGAAGGTGATCTCCGGAAAGATCCGGGCCAGAAGGGGAAGAAGGGGGGGATAGTGGGTGCATCCCAGAATGACGGTGTCCACACCCGAATCGCGGCTGTCCAGGAAGACCGACAGATATTCCCGGGCGATCCGTTCGGGAATATCGCCGTCGATCCATCCCTCTTCGACCATGGGGGCAAAGAGGGGACAGGCAATGCCCAATGCTTCGGCATCCCGACCCGACAGGCGTCGCAGGATGGAGGGATAGGCTCCGCTCTGGATGGTCCCCTCCGTTCCGAGAACCCCGATACGGCCCGTTTTTGTTTTCGAAAGTGCCGCCAGGGCCCCTGATTCAACCATTCCGACGACCCTCACCGGATCGCAGAACGCGACCAGGTCGTCCAAAGCCTGACTGGACACGGTGAAACAGGCGGCGACGAGGGTTCTGGGGCGAAAGGCCATCAGGGAGGCGGCGTCCTCGATTGCAAATCTCCGGATAGTCTCCCGGGACTTCGACCCGTAAGGGAAACGGGCCATATCTCCAAGGTAAACAAAATCCTGCCGGGGGAAAAAATCGAGAAAATGCCGAAGGACGGACAACCCCCCCATTCCGGAATCGAACAGGGCGAATTCGGGCGAAATACTGGTCGTGTCCTCTATCAGATCGGACAAAAATAACCCCTTTATTTCGGACTTTCAAGATTCAAGATGCATTCACTGCGAAATTATCGCACAAAATCCAATCTAAAGCCAAAAAAAAGGGGGACACATGGTCCCCCTTCAATCCTCTGCGGATTTCCGGTCCCTTCAAAAAGGGATCTTTTACGGGCTCAGGCCCGGATCGAACATGCCATCCCAGCCATCATTCGACGTTGATTTCGACGGCAAGGGGTTTCGCCTCCGCCAGCTTTTCGATCCGGACTGTCAGAACCCCGTCTTTCATGTTGGCGGAGATCTTCTTCGGGTCGGCATCATCAGGAAGGGTGAAGGAGCGCAGGAAAGCCCCATATTCCCGTTCCACACGATGATATCGAACCCCTGTCTTTTCAATGTTCCGGTTTCTTTCACCGGAAATGGTCAGAACCCCGTTTTCGATGACCACTTTGACTGCTTCCTTCTGAACTTCTGGAAGTTCAGCCTTTACGAGATACGCTCCTTCCTCTTCGGAAATATCCACGCTCGGAGCCCACTCGACCGTCTTCCTTGCCTGCCTCTCCTCGATTCGGGCCTCCGGATTCCGAAGCACAAAAGGGGTAAAACGGCGTGCAAGATCATCAAACTCCTTAACAGGGTCCCATCGTAGAAGACTGGCCATGGCTTTCTCCTTTTTAGAGGCCGGACGAAATCCCGGCGATTGTTTTTGTCCTTGATGTTTCATGGGCTGTGGTTCCTTTCAATTCAAAATATATCGTCATTTTTTTGTCTGTCAAGGAAACCCCGACCAGGCGACCCATCGCACTCCGGCCTCCCCCGCGCGCCCTGTCAGATCAATGATCTCTCCGGGCGACAGGTTTTCCAGCTGATAGGGCCCGAAGGACGTCCGGATCAGGTGGAGGACCCGGTAGCCGTACCAGGCGAGGAAATTCCGGATTTCCCTGTTCTTTCCTTCCGCAAGGCGGACATGGATCCATTCCGAACGGAGCGATTTTCGTTCGGGAAAGACCTCGATCCGTCCATAACCAGGAGCCTCTCCCCCCCGCCCTTCGAAGAAAAGAGTCCTCTCCGACTCTTTCAAAAAGGGCGATATCTGAACCCTGTAGGTCCGGAGTGTTTGAGAAGACGGGTCAAGAAAATCGCTGAAAAGTTCCGGAAAGTTCGTGAGGAGGATCAACCCCGCCGAGGCCTGGTCCAGCCGTCCGAGAGGCCTGATCGATCCGAAACCGGCATTAATCCAGGGACGTAAGGCGGGAAGATCTCCGATGACCGGCCGCCCCCCCGGATCGGTTCGCGTCACGAGGACTCCCCGGGGTTTGTTGAGCCCCAGGAGCAGCGGCTGGGGGGGAACAAGCCGGATCCCGTCGAGACAGAACGGGGGCAGGACCATTTTCCCCGGAGTGGAGTGGGGGGAGGACACAGCCCTTTCCGGAGGGATGGGCCTTCCCCCCAGGGAGAGCCTCCCTTCGGCAATCCATTCGAGCACCTCTCCCCGGGAGGCCAGACCGGCCTTCGAGAGCCAGCGATCGGGAGTATGAATCATTTAAGGGGCTCCAGCAGAATGAAAAACGATCCCATCCACCCCAAAAGTGACGGCCGTCACAGTACGGAATCAAACATTTCTTTTTATATCAATATATTAGTGCCAAATAATATTTTTATTGACCTCAGACAAGTCTGATTCTATACTGAACCTGTCAATCGTTCCTGCCATCGAATCAGTATCGAAACAAACTTTCGCGGGGCCATGCACCCCGCCGGAAGCGCCGGAGTCCGGTCGGACTCACGGCTCGATGGAGGTTCGGACAGTTTTTTTCCACGGCGTCCGCATCATGACAGACGACAGAAACTGGCCGGCTCGGGAATGGATCAGCCATCCTCATCAGGAGGTTGCGCATTGAACTGGATGATTCATCAATCCGTGGCATGGTGCCTGAGTGCCCATCTTCTCTCTCCAACTGTCCCCTATTCGCACCTCATCACGCAAATTTCCTGCAGCCATCATATCGATCCCGTTCTTGTGGCGGGAATCGTCGCGCAGGAATCGCGCTTCGACCCACGTAAAAGTCGCGTGGAGGATCGGATTCACGATGTCTCGCTGGGTCTGATGCAGATAACAACACGAACCGCTCGTTGGATGGGGCTTCGCGGCTCGATCAAACAGCTCTATGAACCAGCCGTCAACCTGACCTACGGAGTCCGGTACCTGGCCTGGCTGCTCCAGAAACATCCTTATGGAGCCGATGCCGTGGCCGCCTACAATGCCGGAAAAGCCAGATGGCGCCATGGGGGATATGTCAACAGCCGAGGCTCGCACACCGTCGAACACTATGTGGTCCGGGTCGTCAGCTGGGCACGGCGCTTCCGGCTTCAGTCCCAACGCGAGGAACGGGAAATGGTCGCCCTCGAAAAACGTCGGGGCAAAGGGACACTAGTGTCCCACGACAACCGGCTTCTGGCTTGGCTTGACAGGGCTCCCGGCACCCTTTATCCGGATATTGGGCGATTGCCGAACTAGGTGTCGGTTCCGGTAGTTGAAGTAATGTTCCGCATTGACGATGACATCGTCGGCCCTGCCTGCAAGCTTTTTGTGCTGCAGAGACTTGTACAGGAGTGTCACGCCAGCTAGGACCACAAGACCGCCGATGGTCAGAGCAATCGCCCCCCTGACCGGATGGCGGATTCCAAGCCCGAGGGAGAGCGACACTCCTCCCAGCGCAATCACGATGGTCGACAGAAGAACGAGAACCAGAAGTGTCAAGGGACGACTCCTTTTGATCGGCGTGGCCTGGGACGGGGGATCCTCAGACATTCCCCCTTCCGGATTGATACACGGCTTAGGATAGACCGAATTTTTCAAAAGGGCAACGTGTTTCCGGGCGCAGCTGGCTGTGCCGCCTCTCACCCGGAACACTCTCCCTTGCCTTTGCAGTGCCCCCTTCCCGTTTTGCCGATTTTTCCGGACTTTTCCCGATACATTATCCTGTGCTATCCTCGAAAAAACTTGTTCCTTTTCCTTGGAGAAGGGAACATCCTCTTCCGATAAAGCCACGCAAGGAGGGACCCATGGACTTGAGAAAGACCTTTCCCAGAAGCCCGGTCGACAGGCTGCACGGCATCGACCATCTCAAGAGAATCATCGACAAGGCCCGGGCCCATAATGCCGGGACCCTCGGAGAATACACCTACAATTGCCCTCTCGACCAGGTCTTCCTGAAACACATCGGGATTTCCGCGGAGGACTTCGCTCGTCTCGTCCAGACTCATTCCTCGGATGAAACCATTTATGCCGAACTCTGGAAGAGATTTCCCAAAGCCCTTTCTCCCGAGGGGGTCGATGCCTTTAACGTCGCCTATGAATCGGCCGGACCCGACACTCCCGAAAAAAAGGCCTGGTTCGACTCCGTCCTCAAAGCCCTTGACCCTCTTCGGACAGACATCACCACCTGGGTCCGGCTCCTTGATCTTGAGGAAAAGCGCCCTGTCCCCCACCTTCAGTAAGCGGGAGGACTCTTTTTCGTCCCCCGACAATCCGGTCGGCCGGGGTCCATTCACTCTGCATTTTAACTCAAGGGAGCCTGCCCATGACTCATCGTTTCCCGCGCCAAGTGCTACTTGGTTCTCTCCTCGTTTTCTGGCTCGCCCTCCCGATCACCCTTATTTCTCCCCAGAACGCCTCTGCCGATACCGCCAATCCTTCGGGGTCTTCGCTCAAACTGAGTCTTCTCCCCCAGGTCCACCACTTCAAAAACGGGTTGACTCTCGTCACCGTCAATGATCCCTACAGCCCGACCCTGACCTTCCAGATCTGGTACAGGGTCGGGTCCAGGAACGAACACAGGGGGCGGACCGGAATCTCTCACTTCAACGAACACATGATGTTTACTGGGACAAAAAAGTTTCCCCACGGGAAGCTCGACACCCTCATCAATGGCGTAGGGGGTCACCTCAATGCCTTCACCGACTATGACTTCACTGCCTATTTCGAGAATGTGGCCCCGGACAAGATCGACCTTCCCCTGGCCATCGAGTCGGACCGCATGACCCATCTTCTTCTCTCCCCGGATCAGGTGGAACGGGAACGCAACATCGTCCTCGAAGAACGCCGGAACGACTATGACGACCCGACCCAGAAGCTTGTCGAAAAAGTCTATTCCACGGCCTACGCGGTCCACCCCTACCACAATCCCGTCATCGGGTGGGAAAAGGATATCCAGCACACCACCCGCAAGGATATCCTGAACTACTACCGGGCCCATTACATGCCGAACAATGCGACGATTGTCGTCGTCGGACCGGTCGACGATCGGACTCTTGTCAAAAAGGTCCGCACCTATTTCGGAGGCATTCCCCGAGGACACCTCGCCAAGTCCCGGATCCCCGCCGAACCAGCCCAGCACCACCTCCGTATGACCGTCGTCAGGAAACCCGCCATGCTCCCTATCACCATGATGGCCTTTCACGCTCCCAATTTCAGGAGCCGGGATGCCATGGCGCTCGTGGTTCTCGCCCAGGTTCTCTCGGGTGGGCGCACCTCTCTTCTGTATCAGGACATGATCTATCACCATCCTGTGGCGGTGGATGCCGAGGGCTCCTATGACCCGTTGACCCACGACCCGGGGCTTTTCTATTTTTACGCCCAGGGACTGCCGAAGACGTCTCCCCCGCTTCTCAGGAAAAGGCTTGACGCCGTCATCCGGAAAGTCAGGCAGACACGGGTCCCCGCGGACCTTCTCGAATCGGCCAAGAAGCAAATCCTGACCCAGTTCGTCATGAACCAGGAGTCGGCCTTTGGAATGGGGATGCTTCTCGGGATGATGTCCGCCGACAGGGTTCCCATGACCTATCTCACGGATTATGTCCGGAAGATTCAGAGCGTGACTGCCGACGACCTTCTTCGCGTCGCCCGGAAGTATCTCCGGAGCTCAAACGAGACGGTCGGGTACCTGTTTCCGACCGGACCCGTTCGGCATCCTTCCTTTTCTCGCCCTGGCCGGATCGTCCGATAGGATTTGAACGGACCCCTGAACGGACATTGACCCGGGAATCCCACGGGTGGGATTCCCTACGACAGGAGAACCACATGGCCCCATTGAAATCGCTTCCCATCGCCAGAACGCGCGCGGGAGTTCTTTTTTCTTCCCTTATTTTTCTCTCCGCGTGCGCCCATGCCCCCGCATCCGCTCCTTCCGCCGGAACCGAAAATAAAAAACCCGCCCAGGTCGCAGAATCCGTTTCGCAGTATCCCGTTCCTGCAATGCACACGTCCATTTATGCCACCACGCTTGCCAATGGACTCACGGTCTATGTGGTCCCCCGTCCCGACCTTCCCCTGATTTCCTTCCGCATCGGGATTCGGGCCGGATCCGCCGAAGACCCGGCCGGAAAAGGCGGGACTGCGGCTCTTGCGGCGAGCCTGTTGGGGAAAGGCACCAGGAATCATGACGCTCCCGCCATCTTCCGGATCGTCGACGGGACAGGCGGCTCCCTGGAAGCCTCCGCAGGGCGCGATTTCACGACCGTCTCGGGAGACAGCCTCTCCACGGAAACCCCCACTCTTCTCTCCCTCGCCTCGGAAATGGTCTCCAGCCCGACCTTCCCTCCACAGGAATTCGACCGGGAAAAGACAAGCAGCATGGCGTCCCTCATCGACGCGGAGAGCCACCCCGGGCCCAAGGGAACCAATCTTTTTTATCGACTGCTCTTTGGCCATGGGCCCTATGGACACCCTCCTTCCGGAACATCCGGATCCCTCAAGGGGATTTCCCGTGGCGATCTGTCGGACTTCGTGGCGGCGCACTACCGTCCGGACCGATCGCTTCTCGTTCTGGCCGGCGATTTGACCCCGAAGGAAGGACTGTCCCTGGCCCGGCAGTATTTCGGCCAATGGACCTCTCCTGAATTGGCCGCCCGTTCTTCTGCCCCTCCGAGGGCCTCAGCCTTCTCACCGAAACCGGGGGTCTTTCTCGTCGACAAACCGGAACTGCGGCAATCCACTGTTTTCTACGGAACCCCCGGCATTGCCCGTCAGGATCCCTCGTTCTATAACGCCCTCGTCTTCAATATGGTTCTCGGAGCCACCAACACCTCCACCCTGAACCGGGTCATCCGGCAAAAGATGGGGCTGGTCTACTACATCCACACGGGGCTCGACGCCGAACGGCATCCCGGTCCCTTTCTCGTCAACTTTCAGACCCATGCTCCAAATACCAAGAAAGTCCTCACGGCGATGGACAAGGTTCTCGCCGAGGCAGCCAATTCCCCCCCCTCTCCGGAAAAGGTGAAGGCGGTCAAGGACCAGCTGGTGGGAGGCTTCCCATTCCTGATGAACACCACCTCAAAGCTTGCCTCCCTTCTGCTCGTCGTCTGGAGCGACAACCTTGGGCTGACCTATTTCACCGATTATCCGGACCAGGTGAGCCGGGTCACTCCCGAATCGGCTCTGGCCGCCGGTCAGCACCTTCTTCGCGACAAGCCCTTCGTGACCGTCATTGTCGGACCACGCAAAACCCTGGAAAAGGCGGGAATCAAGGGTCAGTCTCCCCCTGCCTCATTCTGATCCAACCGGGGAGGGTCCTTTTGCGGGCCCTCCCCTCTCATCACAGCCCCATACCCACACAAAAACCCCGGGTGGGGTCATCAAGACATTTATACCCAAAAACATGGCGAGAAGGGGGTCTCCCAGGAGGGATTCTCGCGCCTATGGGCGGACTCGGCCGGGTTTCAGGATGGAAACGGCAAGGAGCGGTGCAGGAAGTCTAATTTGAGGAAAAGGAGTAGAGATAGCGCCAGGACACGGGGGTTTCGGGGTCTTCGACATTGAAGAGGACAGGGATGGTATGGCCTTTCTTGTCCTGCAGTTCAAAGACAACAAGATGATAGGCGACAAAGCGGACTTGGGAACGATGGGTGAGAGCGAGAGAACGCCCCTGCGCAACCATGGTGGGCAGAAGCGTTGAAAAATCCTTTATTCCCATCGCTGTGTTGACGGTATCGGACTCGAAGCTCCCGACGCCGGTCGATTTTTCCGAAGAGGATGGCGATGAGGAGGCGGAAGGGGGCGGAACGGAACGGACACCAGCCTTCATGAGAATCTTCATGTGGCGAAGCTGTCCCTGCAGGTTTCCGATCTGAATCTGTTCATAGGTCACGATGCCCGACGAGACAAGGAACAAAAAAAATGTTCCTCCGATCACCAGCCTTCGTTCATTCACGACCAATCCCCTTCCAGCCAGCTCTGAGCGAATTTACTTCTTCTTGTGACGGGACTGTCTTCGAAGCTTCTTGTATTTGTGTTTCCGGATCTTCTTGCGACGCTTTTTGATAACACTCGACATGCGCTCGTTTTCTCCCAGGCCCCCCCGGTCGTACCGGAAGGAGTCCTCTAACGCCTTGACCGTTTGATTGTCCCGACAAATGCCTTCGCGACACCGAATTGGAATGAACACAACAAGTGATGATCCTAACGCACTTTCATCTTAAAAATCAACGTTATTCCCGGCTCCCCTCCCTGGGAAGAACGAGAATTTCGCCCGGGCGGAGGCGATGCTCCCGTTCACGGGCCTGACGTTCCAGGGCGAAGGGATCCGAACGCAGGGAATTGACGCGGGCCTCGAGAACACGGACGCGTCCCTGGATCCGCCCGAGAGCCTGGCCTGCCTCCCGCTCCTTGAAGACATAAGAAACGAGAGGAAGAACACCCGTTGTGGCTGACAGGAGGGCTCCCCCCGTCCAGATCCAAAGCCCTGCCCCCACGATCCAGTAAAACCAGAGCTGGCCATTTCCCTTTTCCTGAATTCCTTTTCGAGGGGAGGCTCCCATGGGCGGCCTCTACTTCCGGCGGACCAGGGTCAGCCCGGCATACCGTCCCGTGTCTCCCAGCGCCTCCTCGATCCGGAGAAGCCGGTTGTACTTGGCCGTTCTTTCCCCCCGGGCCAGAGACCCGGTCTTGATCTGTCCGGCCCCTGTTGCGACCGCCAGATCCGCAATGAAGGTATCCTCGCTCTCCCCCGAACGATGGGAGATCATCGCTCCCATGCGATTGACGAGCGCCATGCGGGTCGTCTCGATCGTTTCACTCACGGTCCCGATCTGATTGAGCTTGACCAGGACAGCCGTCCCGGCACCGTTTCTGATCCCTTCGGCCAGGATGTCCGGATTGGTGACAAAGAGATCGTCTCCCACAAGCTGGACCCGGGAGCCGATTCGGGAGGTCATGGAGATCCAGCCGTCCCAGTCGTCTTCCGCCAGACCGTCCTCGATCGATACGACCGGATAGGTCGAGATCAGGTGGGCATAATAATCGACAAGTTCTTCCGATCCCAGCCTTTTCTTCCCGCCCTCCAGAAAATAGGACCCCTCTTTGTAGAACTCCGACGACGCCGCATCAAGGGCCAGGGAGACGTCGTCTCCCGGACGGTATCCGGCCTTTTCGATCGCCATCAGGAGAAGGTCGAACGCCTCATCGTGGGAGGCGAGGGACGGAGCGAATCCCCCTTCGTCCCCCACGAGCGTCGTCAATCCCCGCGACTTCAGGACCCCTTTCAGGGAGGCAAAGACCTCGGCCCCCATTCGCAGAGCCTCCGAAAAACTCTCCGCTCCGTGGGGAACGATCATGAACTCCTGAAAGTCGAGGTTGTTGTCCGCATGGGCGCCTCCGTTGATCACGTTCATGAAGGGGGTGGGAAGCGTCCGGACAAGCCCTCCCCCCAGCCAACGGTAGAGCTCGAGATCCCTCTCTGCCGCGGCGGCCCGGGCGACCGCCATGGAGACGCCCAGCATGGCGTTTGCTCCGAGGACCGACTTGTTTTCGCTCCCATCGAGAGAGATCAGGGTTTCGTCGATCAGCACCTGGTCTTCGGCGGGAAGCCCCTCAAGGGTGTCACGGATGATTCCCGAAATGTTGTCGATCGCCTTTCGGACCCCCTTGCCTCCGAACCTTTCGGGATCGTGATCCCGAAGCTCGAGGGCCTCTTTGGCGCCGGTCGACGCTCCCGATGGAACGATCGCCTGACCGGAGGCTCCCGAAGCGAGGGTCACCTCCACTTCGACGGTGGGATTCCCCCGGGAGTCGAGCACCTCCCGGCCATGGATACGGTCGATCTCACTCATTCATTACTCCCTTCGCAAATCGTTCTTGGTAACGCTCCATCGAGAGCGGGATCTCCCCGGAAAAATTCCGGTCTTCAAAATGATTGTGGCAATAGGCGCATTCGTGGGATCTGGCGTCAAAATTCTTGTGCGCCGCACGAAGATAGCCATGAACATGGCATTTGATGCAATTGTCGTTCGGGACGATCCCCGGCGCATAGTCGCGAGCCGGACGGGGATGTCCCAGAAAATGCTTATTGAGCTCGACGATCCCCGTCATCTGGGCCGAAAGAGCCCCGAGAACCCCTGCGCCCGAATGGCAGTCGATGCAGCGTCCATGATGCTTGGCCGCCCCCGAATCTCGCCAGGTTTTTCCGAAAAAAGCCATTTCATGGCAGGAGAGACAGAAACCCGGGCGATCCTCCAGCCACCGTCCGCCAAGGGAAGCAAACGATCCCGCCAGGATCATCGCGGAAACAATCCACAGGACGGCAACCGGATGGGGCTTTCGAACCATGGTCTCTCCGGCGGTGAAGGAATCGGCCTCTGGAATGGATCAACCGGTCGAACCCGGTCCCATTTTGAAGGAAACAAGGCGTTTTGACCAGTGCCATTTACCGGTCGCCGACCACCCCCCCTCCCCGACAAAGCCGACCCCTTTGGCATAATATTCGTAAAGGTACTGGGTCGAACGCCGGCTGATCAGATCGTAGGTCAGTTTTCTCCGGACAACCCAGCAGACGAAGGTCCCGGCCGGAAGGGTGATCCGGACCTTGCCCCAGACCCGGTCGTGGATCGTGTTCTGCCCATCCTCCCCATCCCAGCCGTCCCCTTTTTTGAAGGGAAGATGCGCCCGGACAAGCGGGGGGTGGTAATGAAAAACAGCCTTCGAAAAGGCCGAGGTGCTGGTCAGCTTGGCGTAGTTCCCGGTCGCCGGATCATAGGAAAATGTGGAGACGATCGTCTTCGGCGGAAAATTCAGGTAGCCGATCTTCCTGACGACCTCTAGAGTCCGGGGTGCGGCCGGGAGGCCGGGCAAGGGCCGAATCGATTCCTGGATCCGGATCTTGCCACCCAGACCCTCATAGACCTTTTCCATGGGAGCGAAGGGAAGATAGGCGAAGGGATCCTGCGCAGCCATTGCGGGGGAAGCGGCAAAATAGGTTCCCAGCGCGAACAAGGCACACAAAAGACGCATCAAACTACCCTTTCAGCTTGTCCCGAAGAATCTCGTTGACCTTTTCCGGGTTGGCCTTTCCCCGTGATTTCTTCATCACCGCCCCGACGAAAAATCCGAACAGGCGATCCTTCCCCCCCCGGTAGGCCGCGACTTCCGCGGGATTCTCGGCCAAGACGCCTTCCACGAGACGCCCCAGCTCATCGTCGCCTGAGAGTTGCACCAGACCGAGTTCCTCGACCAGGAGGAGCGGATTTCTGCTTTCCTCGACCGCCCGACTGTAGACCTCCTTCGCCTGGGAAAAGGACAGGGAGCCCGCGAGAACCTTTCCGAGGAGGGCGACTGTATGGACCACGGCCGTTTCTCCCTCCAGCACCCCTTCCCCCTGACGGTTGAACTCCCGGAGAACCTCCGAGAGGACAAAGGAGGTCCAGCGTTCCCGCGCCTTCCTCAAGGCATCCCCGGCGGGCGAGGCGGACCGGAAAAGGGAGAGCCCCTCTTCGAAGTACCGGGAGAGGGCCTCCTCGGCCACGAGGATCTCCGCATCGGCTCGGGAGAGTCCGAACTCCGCACAGAAGCGTTCGACCTTTTTCTCGGGAAGCTCGGGAAGGGATCTCCTCTCCTCTTCGACCAGAACAGGGTCGATGACGAGGGAGGGAAGATCCGGCTCGGGAAAATACCGGTAGTCGAGGGCCTCCTCCTTGCTCCGCATGGGCTTGGTCCGGCCCGAGGACGGATCGAAGAGGCGGGTTTCCTGGACGATCTTTTCCCCCGACTCCACGGCCTCTATCTGGCGTTCGATCTCGTAGACCATGGCCTTGTGGACAAAGCGAAAGGAATTGACATTCTTGATTTCGACCCGGGTTCCGAAAACCGTGGAGCCCGGACGGCGGATCGAGAGATTGATGTCGCAGCGGAAGGATCCCTCTTCCATATTGCCGTCGGAGACCTTCGTCGCCCGCAAAAGCTGCCTCAGGCGCTTCAGATAGTCGACCGCTTCATCAGGGCTCCGGATATCGGGCTCCGAAACGATCTCAAGAAGGGGAACTCCTGCGCGGTTCAGATCGACATGGCTTCTGTCGGGAATTCCGGCGTGGAGGTTCTTTCCGGCATCCTCTTCGAGATGCATGCGGTGAATCCGGATTGTCCTCTCACCGGCCTCCGTCCGGATGCGGAGCCCTCCCCCGGTCAGGAGAGGTGTCGCGTACTGGGAAATCTGATACCCCTTCGGCAGATCCGGATAGAAGTAGTGTTTTCGCTCGAAGACGCTGACCGGCGACACCTGGCATCCGGCCGCCAGTCCGGCCCTCACGCCGAGGCGCACCGCCTCCCCGTTCAGGACGGGAAGAGTTCCCGGATGTCCCATGCACACGGGACAGACCAGAGTATTCGGCGGGGCTCCGAATCGGTTTTCGCAACGGCAGAAAAGCTTTGTCTTCGTCAGAAGCTGGGTGTGGACCTCGAGGCCGACCACGACCTCCCAGTCCCGAAGGCGCGCATCCGACCCTCCGCTCATCGGCGACCTCCTTCGGACAAACCGTCGACATGGCCGGCGTGGACCTCCGGCAGGGGCATCGGATAAAGTCCGGCAATCCGGTCCGCCATCCTGAGGAGACGACCTTCCGACCAGGGAGGCCCGATCAGGTGAGCGCCAACGGGCAAGCCGTGGGAATCGACCCCCACGGGAACGGACAGGGCCGGAAGACCGGCCAGATTGGCCGTAATGGTATAGACGTCGGAGAGATACATCGAGAGGGGATCTCCGGTTTTTTCCCCAAAAGCGAAGGGGGGTGTGGGGGAAGTGGGGGTCAGGATCATGTCGCATTGCCTGAAGGCTTCGAGGAAGTCCCGCCTGATAAGCGCCTGCACCTTCCGGGCCTTCCGGTAGAAGGCGTCCTGGTATCCGGCCGACAGGGCGAAGGTTCCCAGGAGAATTCGCCGTTTCACTTCGTCGCCGAATCCCTGATCCCGCGTCTCCTCGTACATCGACCGGAGATCGGCGGGGTTCTTGACCCGGAATCCGTACCGGACCCCGTCGAATCGGGACAGGTTCGAGGAGGCTTCGGAGGTGGCCACCAGGTAGTAGACGTTGATTCCGTACCGGGAATGAGGAAGGGTCACCGAGACCTCGCGCGCCCCCTCTCCCGAAAGGGAATCCCGAAGATTCCTGAGCCGCTCCCGGATGGAGTCGTCCAGACCTTCCCCGAAAAGCGCCTCCGGAATTCCGATCCGCACTCCCCCGATCTCCGTCGACTGGTATTCGGAACGCATTTCGGCGGGATCGCGGTCGACGGTGGTCATGTCCAGCGGATCCTTACCCGCCATCGCCACCAGGGCCTCCAGGGCGTCGGCCCCCGATCCGGCAAAAGGTCCGATCTGGTCAAGCGACGAGGAAAAGGCGACCAGACCGGAGCGGGAGATCCGTCCGTAGGTCGGCTTGACCCCCAGAACCCCGCAAAAAGCGGCAGGCTGCCGGATCGATCCTCCGGTGTCGGATCCCAGAGAGAGAGGGGCGAGACCCGCGGCCACCGCCGCGGCCGATCCCCCCGAGGAGCCTCCGGGAACCCTGGAGGGATTCCAGGGATTGCGGGTCGGACCGAAGGCAGAATTCTCCGTGGAAGAGCCCATCGCAAACTCATCGAGGTTGGTTTTTCCCAGGACAACAACACCGTGGGAGAGGAGACGGGCCACCGCCGTCGCCGTCCGCCGGGAGACGTACCCCGACAGGATCCGGGAGGCACAGGTGGTCGGATAGCCCTCCATCTCGAGGTTGTCCTTGATCATGACGGGATAGCCGGTAAACGGAGAATCGGCCTTGTTCCGGACCAGGCGCGCGTCGATCTGCCGGGCCCGGTTGACGGCATTCTGATTGATTGACAGACAGACATTCAGAGACGGATTGAGCGCCTCCGTCCGCGAGAGAAAGTAGCGGGTCACCTCTTCGATCGAAAAACGCCGTTCGTCGCGACCCCGGGCAAATTCGGCGAGGGATGAAAAAAAGGGATTCTTCACCGTCCCTCCCCGCTCTCGAAACCCGCGATTTTGAGGCCCTTGATCGCATTCTTTCCGTCCACCATGACGATGACGGGGCGATGGTGTGGAACCTCCTCCGGAGACAGGAGTCCATAGGAAAAGATGATGACCCGGTCTCCGACGGCCCCCTTGCGGGCGGTCGGCCCGTTGAGGCAGATGGTTCCGGAGCCTTTCTTCCCCTCGATGACATACGTGGAGAATCGTTCCCCGTTATTGAGATTGCTGATGACCACCTCTTCGTAGGGCAGGATGCCCGCTGCCTCCATGAGATCGGTGTCGAGCGTCAGGCTCCCCTCGTATTCGAGCTCCGACTGGGTCACAGTCGCCCGATGGATCTTGGACCGCAAAAAGGACCTCAACATGCTTCACCGACCTTCTTCAAGAATTCGTGGGACACGGAAAAAAGAACCAGAGTGATCCGGAGCTCCCGCCAGGGCCACCTCGGTCGAGAGGGACGGAGCTGGCGTGTCCGTTGCGAGGAGGGTCGGGGAAAGGGCCGCTCCGTCCTGGCCTGGTTCCGAGATATCGACAACGGAAAGTCCTTCGACGTAATTTAAAATGGCGGAAATCTCGCCCGTCATTCTGTCCGCCTCGGCCTCCGTGAGAGCCAGGGCTGAAAGCCTGGCCACATGGAGGACATCGGCTTTGGAAAGATTCACGATACGCGTCCTTTCAAGTTCAAGTCTGATTTGGGATCTCCCTTCGGGAGTCCTCTTATTATAACAATTTTTCCCGGTCCGCGGAGAGACCCGTCAGGGTTTCGGAAGCGGGCCTCCCTCGGGAAGTGTCAGGTTGGCCACGCGGGCCAGCAGGGTCCTGGACGCGCCATCGGAGAACCGGATGACGACCTCGAGATCAGGGTCCGGAGAAAAGGCATCCGTCACCACCCCCTCCCCGAACCGGGGGTGGCGGACCCTTCGTCCGATCCATTCGGGACGACGGATGCGGACCCTTTCTGGCTCCATCCGGGAAGGCGGATCGCGCCGCACGGGGGGAGAAAGAGGCCGCTCCCCCCTCTCTGCCTGCTCCCGGCCAGAGAACGGAGCTCTGGTCCGGGACACCGGGGCGGATGGCCCCCTCGGGGCGGGGGATCGGACGTCCCATGGTCTGGAGGGCGCGCGTCCCGGCTCTCGGCTCCGGACCGGATCCGGGCGATCCCCTTCGGCCAGGTGGGCCGGAATGTCCCGGAGAAAAGGGGAGGGAGGATGGGACTGAGTCCGGCCATAAAGGCGTCTTGTCTGACACCAGGTGATATGCAGCCGGAGACGGGCTCGGGTCATGGCCACATAAAAGAGACGCCGCTCTTCCTCGATGTCGGTGGGAGACTTCCCCCGGATCGGAAGAATCTGGTCTTCAAGGCCAACGACAAAGACCTGGTCGAACTCCAGCCCCTTTGACTGGTGAATGGTCATCAGCGCGACGGCGCCTCCTTCGACGGCCGTTCCGGGTTCCTGCTGGGCCAGGGCGATCTCCTCCAGGAAGAATGACAGGGGAGGACGGTCCTCATCCTCCGGAACCGCAAAACCTTCCGTCATCCGGATGAACTCCGACACGGCCCCCAGCCTCCGGTCGCGCTCGTCCGGATCATGGCTCGACGTGGCGACCCACCCCCGGTAGTCCGTCCGCCCCAGGATCTCTTCCAGAAGGGCCCGGGGAGTCTCCCTTTCGCGGGCCCGTTCGCTCCCTTCCCGAAGGAGGGCAGCCAGATCCGGGAGGATCCCCGGCTTCCGCTGCTCGAGGGCGAGGCGATCGAGGAGCTCCGGGGCCATCGCCCCGGGAAGGGATTCCGCCAGGGCCTTCAGGGATTCGAGGGCCTTCTCCCCCAGACCCCTCGGCGGAACATTCAGAAGACGAAAGAGGCTCACCCGATCGAACGGATTGGCCATGACCCTCAGATAGGACAGGAGGTCCTTGACCTCCCGCCCCTCGAGAAATCCGCCCCCTCCCTTCCGGTAGTAGGGGATCCCCGAGAGGGACAGGGCCTTTTCGAAGGGAAGGGCCTGGGCATGGGTCCGATAAAGAATGGCGGACTCCCCGGCGCGACCGCCCATCTTCAGCCAGTCACGGATCTTCTGACACACGTAGTCTGCTTCCGTCTCTTCGGAGGAGAGCTCCTTCATGAAAACGGGAACCCCTGTCTCCCGGACCGCGCGAACCGTCTTTTCGTAGCGCTGTCCGTTCCGGGCGATCACCGAGGAGGCGGCCGAGACGATCGTCGGGGTGGAACGGTAGTTCCGGGAGAGGAGGACCCGGCGGGATCCGGGATAGTGCTCTCCGAAGGAGCGGATATGAGAGATGTCCGCGCCCCTGAACTGGTAAATGCTCTGATCGTCGTCCCCGACGACCGTCACGTTGCTCCGGTTTCGCGAGAGAAGGCGGATCAGCTCCTCCTGAAGCGGGTTGGTGTCCTGGTATTCGTCCACCAGGATATGGTGGAACTGCCCCCGAAGCTCCCCTGAAATCTCCGGAGAAGCGGAGAGGAGGGAGACGAGTCGGAGAAGGAGATCGTCGTAGTCCAGGGCACGATTGGATTCGAGCCCCTTTTCATAGTCCTCGTAGCAGGTGGCGAGCCACCGGTTCGTCCCGAAGAGACGTCGGGCCAGATCGGGGCCCGGTTTCTGGCGGGCGTTTTTCCAGCGCCCGATCTGGCGAAGTGCGTCCTGGGGGTTCAGATCGTCTTCGGTGATCCGATGGCGCTTCATGATCTCCCGAACAAGCGCCTTCTGATCTCCGGAATCAAAAATCGTAAAGTCGGGAGAGAGCCCCGCCTGGGAGGCATACTTTCTGAGAAGTCGCGCCGAAAGGGAGTGGAATGTCCCGACCCAGGGAAGCCGGGCCCCCGGGATTTTCCGGGAGATCCGTTCCACGAGCTCTCCCGCCGCCTTGCGCGTGAAGGTGGCGACGAAAAAATGTTCCCCTCCCTTTCCGGACCGGTCGATCAGCGTCAGGAGTCGCTCGATCACGACCCGGGTCTTTCCTGAACCTGCGGGTGCCAGCACGAGAAGTGGGCCCCCTTCATGAAGGACGGCGGCCTCCTGTTCGGGATTGAGAGGGATGTCGCGGGTATCGGAACCGTTCAAGAGGTCGGGGCTCCCCCGCCATCGAGAATCCGCGATCTCCACAGACCGGCAAACCGATCCGCGCTTTCCTCCTCCTCGTCCTTGGCAACAAAGAGGATTTCCCGCCCGGACGGAGAGAAGGCCGGACGGCAGTTGACCAGCTTGGCCGTGGCGTCGACGGGCAGGATCCGGCTCGGCGGTCCCCCCGACACCTTCTGGAGGAAGGGCTCGGTGGGCCAGGTCCAGAAGGGCTTGGAGTCGGGCTTGGTCCGGAGGTAGAGAAAGGCCTCTCCCGTCGGGGACCAGAGAGGATAGAGGCTGTAGCCCGTCTTGACCACAGGAACGGTGGACCCCGCCTCCGGATGGTAGAGGGCGATCCCCCGTCCGCCCGCTTCGAGCTGCATCTCCATCAGGACCTCTGTTCCAGCTCCGGCAAGAAGGGGATAGAAAAACTCCCGATGCTCGAGAATGACGTGGTCTTCTCCGGTCTCGAGGTCGAGACGGTGGATCGTGTTTCTCTTCTGGGGATTCTCCACCCGCCGGTCCCGGGTGTGGAACCAGAGGGAGCGGCCGTCGGGGGAGAAGGAAAAGTGGTCGAGATGTTCGGAGGTGCGGAAGATTTCGCGGGACGAGGAGCCCGGCTCCCAGAGATACAGGAGGCATTCCTCCCGGAAGCGGCCCTCCTTGAATCGGACGATGTAGACCAGCCGGTCTCCCGCTGGAGACCAGTGGAAGTCTCCCAGGGTCTCCTCCTGGGCAAAACGGGCGGAAGGCCAGTCGATCACATTGACCGGATTCTCCCCGAGGGGCCCGCAGACTGTAATCTGGTCGCCCAGAACCATATGCTGCGTGGTCTTCCAGAGAATCTTCCGGGTATAGGGCTTCCAGCGCTGCCGGGTGTGTATGGCGAGAAGCCGCCCCGAGGGAGAGGGGAGCAGGGCCTGGGGGCGGATCGCGTCCGTATCGAAGGGAAAGGGCTCGACCGTTCCCGTCAGAGTGTCAAGGCGATGCAGGGCCCATCGGGCTCCGTAATGCTCCCAGTTCGGCCGGTCCTGATGGAAGGTGATGTACCGGCTGTCCGGAGACCAGGCATAGATCAGCTCGTTCGCCCCCCGTCCCCGCTCACGGTAGTTCACCGCCACAAGATTCTTTCCCACGTCATGAAGAACCTCCCGGGACTTGGCGTCAATGACCGTGAGACAGCCCAGATCCCGTGTCTCGTGAATGGTGTCCGGATCGGTCAGTCGTACGAAGGCGATTTTGGAGGCGTCCGGAGAGTAGGAAGGAATGACCACCTCGACCTTTCCGGGAACCAGGGGTTCTGTTTCGATCGTCCATTCATGGGCCATGACAAAAAGCTCCTCAGTGTTTTATTCGACGGTCACCGACTTGGCCAGATTCCTGGGCTGGTCGACGTCGTTTCCCGCCATGGAAGCGGCCCGGTAGGCCAGAAGCTGCAGCACCGCCGATGCCAGAAAAACCCCGTCCCACCCCTCGGATGCCGGAAGCGGGAAGGAGGGAAGAGGCTCAATCGCGTCCCCTGCCGGACCGATGGTCAGAACCGTCCCGCCACGGGCCTCGATCTCGCGGATGTTGGAGATCTCCTTGAGGCGGAGCAGAGGGTCCACAAGAGGGGCCACGACCAGCACGCCGGACTCCACCAGAGCGATGGGTCCGTGCTTAAGCTCACCACCGGGATAGCCGTCGGCGGGACGGTAGGTGATCTCTTTGAGCTTGAGGGCCCCTTCGATCGCCAGGGGATAATCGATCCCCCGTCCAATGAAGATGACGAAGCGGGCCTCCAGCACCTGCCTGGCCATCCGGTCGACCGCATTCGGATCGACAGACCCCAAAAAGGCTTCCAGCCTTGTCGGAGAGCGGACGAGGGCCGCGAGGGATTTCCGGACCTCGGGACTTTCCCGTCGACCGAAGTAAAGCGCAAGCAGCCAGACCAGCGTCACCTGCGCGACGAAGGCCTTGGTCGAGGCGACGCCGATCTCGGGGCCCGCCCTTGTCAGAAGGGTCGCCTCGGTCTCCCGGGTGATCGAGGATCCTCCGACATTGGTGACGCCCACCGTCAGATAGCCTTCCTTCCTCGCCAGCTCCAGAGCTCCCAGAGTGTCGGCCGTCTCGCCGGACTGGCTGATCCCGATGACCCAGGCACCTTTTCTGGCACGCAGGGGGCGGTAGCGGAATTCGGATGCGATCTCGACTCTGACGGAGATGGAGGAAAAGGATTCGATCATGAGCCGTCCCAGAAGGGCCGCGTGATAGGAGGTCCCGCAGGCGACGAAGACGATCTCGGTCGGATTGGGGCCAAGACGGACGAGTTCCGGCAGGATCACCCGGCTGTTTTCTTCGGCCAGACGTCCCTCGAGTGTATCGATGATCGCCCGGGGTCCTTCGTAGATCTCCTTTTCCATGAAATGCCGGTAATGGCCCTTTTCCGCCTGGACCGGATCCCAGGGCACCTCTTCGAAGACGGCCGGAACGGGCTCGCCGTCTCCGAGACGGCACAAAGAAAGCCCTTCGGGAGAGAGCGTGGCCAGAACCTCCGGAGGAAGAGGCATGACCCGCCGCGTCCACTTGAGAAAGGCCGGAACGTCCGATGCGGCAAAATACTCTCCTTCCGCCTCTCCGAGAATCAGGGGGGCTCCCTTTCGAAGGACCACGAGCTGACCGGGACGTTCCTCGCACAATACGGCCAGGGCGTAGCTTCCCTCCACTCCGGCCAGCCCCTTCCGGACCGCGGCCGGAAGATTGCCCTCTTCCCGAAACGCCCTGTGGATCCGGTGAGCCAGCACCTCGGTGTCCGTTTCAGAGGAAAAGACGACCCCTTCTCCGATCAGCTCCTGCCGGAGGGCGTGCTCGTTCTCGATAATGCCGTTGTGCACCAGGACGATGGGGCCGGAGCGATGGGGATGGGCGTTTTCTTCGGTGGGAGCCCCATGGGTCGCCCATCGGATATGGCCGATCGCCGTACCCGGAAGACCTGTCGTTCCCTGAAGGGCCTCGGTGAGGCGGGAAAGCTTTCCGGAGGCCCGGACCACGGTCAGGGATCCCTCCCTGCCAAAAAAGGCGACCCCCGAAGAGTCGTATCCACGGTACTCGAGGCGGGAAAGGGCCTCCGAGACTACTCCGACGGGTTCACGCGGCCCTGCGTAGCCGATGATGCCACACATCATTCCTGTCCTTTTTTATTCGGGGAGGGCTGCCCGCTCCGGGAGGATGGCCTCTCCTTCCTGCGGCGGTGATAGCGGATCCCCCCTCCGGAACGAATCTCGGCAGGGGCTCTCCCGATGAGAAGAGCGTCCTCCGGGAGATCGGAGACCACCGTCGAGCCTGCGGCGATGACCGACCGGTCCCCCACGCTGACGGGGGCCACGAGCTGGGTGTCGCTCCCGATGAAGACGCCGGATCCGATCCGCGTCCTGAACTTGTCGTAGCCGTCGTAGTTGCAGGTGATCGTTCCGGCTCCGACATTGGTGTCGGTCCCCACCTCCGCGTCCCCAAGGTAGGAGAGATGGTTCACCTTGGACCGGGCCCCCACAGCCGTCTTCTTGGTCTCGACGAAGTTTCCCAGGTGAGCCTCCTCCCCCAGATCGGTCCCCGGACGAAGGTGGGCGAAGGGTCCGGCGACCGAGCGGTCCCTCAGGAGGGCCTCCGTCGCGACGACGTAATCCTTCAGGATGACCCCATCGCCCACCACCGTGTCGGTGAGATGAGCCCCGAGGCCTATCCGGCAGGAACGTCCGATCCGGGTCTTTCCTTCGAGAACGGTCTGGGGCATGATCACCGTTCCCGAACCGATCGAGACGCGGGGTCCGACATCGGTCCGGGAAGGATCCCAGAAGGTGACCCCCTTCTCCATGTGGCTCCTGTTGATGCGGGTCCTCAGAAGGGCCGTCACCTGGGCGAGCTCTTCCTGGGTGTTGACCCCCAGCATGCACTCCGGGGTCATGGGAAAGGTGCGGACGGCTCCTCCTTCCCGCACCACGAGGGAGACGAGCGTCGTGAGGAATCGCTCGTTCTTGACGGGGTCGGAAGGAACCCGCGAGACGGCGGAAAGAAGGATCTCCCGCGGGATGAGATAGATCCCGGCGTTCACTTCGCGGATCTTTTTTTCCTCTTCGGAAGCGCGGCTCTCCTCGCGAATATCGACCACACCGCCCGCGGCGTCCCGGATGATGCGGCCATATCCCCGCGGATTGGAGAGTTCGGCGGTGGCAAGGCAGAGATCTCCGGGAAACGCCTGCCCCATTGCGGCGAAACCCGCCAGAAGCCCTTCGTCGAGCAGGGGTCCGTCCCCGTTGACCACCAGCAGGTGGGAGGACTTTCCCGAGAGGAAGACGGGGCTCGTGGCGACGGCCTCGACCGCCCCCCAGGTTCCGTCCATGAGGGGCTGGACGACAAGGGCCGGCTTCCGGCCTGCGGGATCCTCAAGGCCGGGATCTTTCAGGAAGCCTTCGGGTCGCACGACGAGGTGGATCTCCCCCAAAAGAGGACCAAGAGACAGAAGGGCCCTCCAGGGGTAGGAGACCAGGGTCTCCCCCAGGACGACCGATTCGACCTTGGGGACGGGAGAGGCCATCCGCGTTCCGAATCCCGCGGCGAGTATCGCCCCGTCAATGATCATGGAAGACCTCCTCGGGAGTCCTGGAGACGGGGAGACGAGACGGCATTCCCAGCCCGCCCGAAAGAATCATCCGGATCCCTTCCTCGACCGGGAGCTGGGTTTCGACCACCATGGACTCAGGGATGAAGGCCTGGACTCCGATATAGAGGTTGTTGCTCGGAAAGAAGACGGAGGCATACCGGACGGGATCTCCGTCCAGGGTCACCCACGCCGTCAGAAATCCCATCGTATAGGCTCCTTCGCGGGGATATTCCGCCAGGACCACCTTTTTGAACCCTTTGCCGCCCGAGGGGGAAAAGGCGTCGAGGATCGTCTTGATGGCGGTATAGAGCTTTTTGAAGATAGGGATGTGTTCGAGAAGCCCTTCGACCATGCCCAGAAGCTTCCGGCCGATCACGTTGGTCGCGATGACGCCGACCGAGAAGATCACCAGGAGAAGAACGGCCACTCCCAGGCCGGGGATGGAACGACCCGCGAGAAGGATCACGAGGGGGTCGAGCAGGGAGTCGAGGAACACGAAGATCCGATAGAGGATATACGCCGAAAGGGCGACCGGCAAGACGATGAGCAGGCCGGTGATGAATTGCGTCCTGAGCGTGGTCCTAATCCTGTCTCCGCTTGCCTGGATCCACCCCAAATGGGCCCCCTTCAGAATGATTCCGAACCCTGGAACATCCCACCATCGTACCTATTTTCCGATCCCCTGGGCAAGCTTTAACGGACCCAGCGGTCGATGGCGGTATGGAGGGCCACCCGACGCACGCCTTCCCGGAAGACGATGGCCGGCTCGCGGTGGCTCTTCATTTCGTCCTGCCAGATGGGGACATAGCGGGAGGAGACGAAATCCACCAGGGCCGACCGCCGGTTTCTTGCGAGGAGGTCCCACCCCGGCCCCACGTGAACCCGCAGGACCTCGCCCTCGAATCGCAGGGAAGAATCAATCAGTACAGGAGCCTCGCCCGCCGAAAAAATCTTGTTGGCCGCCTTGACAATCGCTCCGGCCTTTTCTCCCAGCTCCGACTCCCTCTTCTGGATCCCCTGATCGCCGGCAGAGCCTGCCGCCGGCCCGGAGATTCTGACCATCGTCACGACAAGGGCGACCAAAAGAGCCCCTCCAAGGACAAGAATCACCACTTTCTTACCCACTTTGCCTCCCGCCGACGCGTCCATTTCATGGCCAAAAGACATTCCCTGAATTTTTATTGTATCATTCGAAGGAGTGCGATGCCGATGCCTGTCCACCCCCATCCTGATGGAGCCCCGGGAAATGTCCAGATTCGGTTCATGTCGTCCTGGCTTTTTTTTCCTCCTGATTCAGATCCTCATCTTGCTGGCTGTCCCCGGAGGCCTCCACGCGGAATCGAGGAGCCACCGCTATTACCCGAGCCCCAGTCCGCAATTCGCCTCCCAGCTCGAGATCGAGACCGTGTCGCTTCTATTCCGCAATAACAACATCCTTGTCTCGGATACCCGCCACAACCTGATATTCATGAACGCGAGCGGCCTCACCGAAATGGTCCCCCAGGTTTCGGCCTCCGGAATCCAGCTTCTTCCCGTCGAATCCGGCCAGGCTGTGGTCGTCGCGGGCAACACGCACACCGCCCCCGTCCCCACATCCATTCCCCAGCCAGCCCTTTCTCTCGGGATCGCCCCTCTTTCCGTGGCCGAAGCGGGGAATCTCGTCTACATCGCCGACGGATCCGGACGTATCGACGCCCTGAATCTCAGCTCCGAAGAGCAGGAGCTGATCCTGATTCCCGACTCGAAAATCCGGATCAATGCCGGCGCCCACATCTCCAAGCTCCTCAAGAGATCCCCCACGATGGGAAAGCTCCTGGGGATGGCCACCACTCTTCCCATCCAGCCAGGATATCTCTCGACCATCGCCGGCGGAGGAGCCCTCTCCCTGGGAACCGTTCCCATCGACGCCCTTCGGGCGCGGATCAGCCCGATCGCGCTATCGGCCAACTCCGACGGACTCTTCATCGCGGGGGAAACGGGACGAATTCTTTATCTCAACAACACAACCGCTCCCAGGACCATTCCCGTCATCGAAGGGCGGAGTCTCCGCCAGGTGAAGGTCCGGCCAGGACAGATTTTCCTGGCGGCCAGCCGCGGGAACGAATCCGACCCGAGACCGGGAGCAGACCCCATACCGGCCCTGGCGTCGACAATGAACCCCATCACTCTCGTGGCCAGCGGGGATCGGCTCTTCACGGCGGATCAGGGAGGAGAAATCTTCGAGATCAACCTCTCCTCACACCCCTTCTCCCTGCCCGATGTCGATGGGGAGGGTCAGCCGAAGCTCCTCGACCCCGGGATGGCGATCCGGATCGCGGGGGGCGGAACCCACCTCGTCCAGGGGACCCCTCTTCCGGCACTTGAAGCCATGCTCAGACCGCGCTCCCTTGCCTACGATCCCCGAGGCATCCTTTATACCGGCGACATCGAAGCCACCCTCGAGGCCGGACGGATTCTCGCGATCAACGTCTCAGACCATCCGGTTCCTCTCCCCTTCATGAAGCACGGCACCTTCCGCAAGGTCACCCTGGATCCAGGCCAGATCCTCTCCATTGCGGGCAATTCCCGACGACGCCCCGTCGCCCCCACCGCACCAACTTCGGCCGGAGACGTGGGGATCGAACCGGTCCAGCT
This sequence comes from Nitrospirota bacterium, assembly GCA_021820445.1. Classification (GTDB taxonomy): domain Bacteria; phylum Nitrospirota; class Leptospirillia; order Leptospirillales; family Leptospirillaceae; genus UBA4572. Next base: position 40,906 of record JAKADN010000007.1, read on the forward strand.
CTCCTTCCGGAACGGTCTTCTGGCTGTGGGCGACCTTCTCGGATCCATCGACCTCATGAACATGACCTTCCGGAACCGGCGCGCCTTTCCCAACGACCGCCAGAAATCCCTGATCCTTCCCCCCGGGACGATCCTGTCCCTGATGGGCAACGGATTCGGATCCTCCGAAAAGCCCAGCGACGAGGTTCCCTGACCAACGCTTTCTTTCGCTCAGGGGATTTCGAAAGGGGAATCCTGAAGGATGAGGGAAGGAGTCCCTCCGGAAGGACAATCCAGAACGACCGGAAGATTCAGGGGCCAGGTCGCCAGGGGGGTCCCATGGCCCGGGAGGCTGGACTCCAGGACGGGAACCTTCGCCACGAGCGAGAGCACGAGATCGGCCACCGACGGAGCCGGATCGTCCTCCCGGGCACTCCATCCCGAAAAAGGCCCCACCACGATCCCGGCCAGCCGGTCGAGGGCCCCCGAAAGGGAGAGGGTCCGGAGAGCCCTGTCGACAGCGTAGAGCGGTTCATCCACATCCTCGATCAGCAGGATGGCCTCTGAAAAATCCGGAAAAAAAGGGGATCCGGCCAGATGCGCGAGGGACTCGAGATTGCCTCCGACGAGCCGTCCCCGGGCGCGGCCGGGCCGCAGGACCCTGGCCTCACCTAGCGGCAGAGGATCCCCCGCGCCGATCCTCCCGCTCATCATCTCCCACCAGAGTCCGAAGGTACCTTCATGCCGGAGCTCCCGGGCGTTTGGTCCCCAGAATGTGGCCAGGTCCATCTTCCGGGCGAGTGCGGCGTGAAGATAGGTCATGTCGGAAAATCCGCAGACGATGGGAATACCCTTCAAAAAAAGGGTCCCCGGATTCTCCCAGGCGCCCAGGAGCCGGATGGCTCCCGTCCCGCCGCGATACGAGAGCACCCCGGCCCCCTCGCCATCCATGACCGCCGAGAGGAATTGCCGCATCCGCGCCCGATCGGGGGAGACGAGGGAAGAGGGGGACGGTGGCTCAGGAAGGACGGGGGAAAGTCCGACGGCGACAAGCCGGTCATGGACCGTCTCCCATTCGGGGAAGGGAGCGGTCAGACCGGTCTTGACGACCAGAAGGGCATCGCCTGACCTTAAGGGACGGGAAGGGCGGAGAATCCGGCCCAACCTCAGCTCTCTTTCATGAGGTAGTCGAGGAACATCTCCCGGACCGCTTCCGGAAGGGCCAGCCCCCTCTCCGACACCTTCAACAGAAAGGCCTCATAAAGTTCAGGCGGAACCGTTACGCGGATCGAAGAGTCCTTGGCCTCCGGTCCGGTCTCCGGATCCGGAGCGACCGGAGCGGGAGGAATCTCGCCCGTCTCGATGAAATCGGAGATCCGGGGAGGGCGGACGATGTCACGCATCGAGGGCCGGGGCTGCTTCATGGCGACTCCCTCATCCCGACGGTGACGATCTCCTCCACCAGCGCCCTGTATTCCGCTGAGGAGGGACCGTCCGGGAAGAAGTCGACGATCGTTTTCCCGGCCGTCACCGCCTCCGCCAAGGCGATTCGCTGGTGAATGGCGGTTTCGAACAGGGGGAAGGGGAACTCCCGGAGGGCCTCCACCGATTCGCGCGACAAACGCGTCCCGTGAATCTTGCGGTTCAGGAGAAGACGGGTCAGGAGTCCCGGATTGAGTTGCTGGGCCTTTCGGATGAGGCCGACGATATCGGTCCCCGACCAGAGGTCAAGCGGACTCGGCTGGAGGGGGATGATGGCGAGGTCGGCGATGACCAGGGCGGACCGGGTGATCGTTTCCATGCCAGGGGGGGTATCGACGACGACCAAGTCATACTTTTTGGCCATCTTGGGGATTTCCTGATCGAGGACCGGCATGGGAAGGGCGATGACGCCGACCGGGAAGGGACCGGCGGCAAGCCCGCGCCACTTCATGGCGGATCCCTGGGGATCGGCGTCGACGAGGAGGACATCCATCCCCCGGTGGGCGAAGGCGCCGGCCAGGTTGACGGCCGTCGTCGTCTTCCCGCACCCTCCTTTCTGGTTCGCGATGACGAGGATCACCGAAGCTCTCCTTTTTTCAGGGGGCGCTACCGAACTCCCGGACCCGATCCCGGATGACCCGAAAGGCGATGTCATAGAGAACCTGGCCCTTCTCGCCCGTTGCGAGAGAAGGATCCGAACCCATCCGTCCGTCCGGATAGAGCGAACGGAAGCGTTCCGGTCCCAGGGGCCACTCATGGTGCGGATCGGGAGCCTGTCCCGGAGGAATCGGCGTCTGGCGGTCCGGGAAAAGATGCCAGGTCACCGAGACCTCTCCGCAGGTCGCGTGATAGCCGTTCACCTTGCCGAAGAACTCCTTCTCCTTTTCCATGACCTCGGGCAGAAGCCACCAGTTGGCCAGAGTGGTCCGGCCTTCGGAATGATCCCCCAGAAACTCGGAAAAGGCGGCCTTCAGCGAGGAATCATTCCCCCCGTGGCCGTTGACGAAGAAGAAACGACGGAATCCGTTCCGGTAGAAATTGGACAGAATTTCGCTCACGACGAGGATGAGCGTCCGGGGCGAAAGCGAGGTGCTCCCGGGAAAGGCAAGATGGTGGTGGGACATTCCGTAGGCGAGGGTTGGAGCGACAAGGACTCCCTCCGAATCTCCCACCCTCCGTGCCAGCGCTTCTGCCACGAGATGGTCGGTCCCGATGAGCCCGTTGGGGCCATGCTGCTCGACCGATCCCACAGGGATGATCAACAGGGTCGACCGTTCGAGATATCGCGCCACGTCTGGCCAATGTGTCTTGGCAAGTTCCACCTGTCCTCCCGATTCATAGGGTTCGAGGCTGATTTCTAATAAGCCCTATCCTACCATAACTGCTCCGGATTGACCTCATTGACCTAACCGGCCCCGGTCCTTCCTTCGGGAAGATCGATCTGGATCCCTGATTTTCGGGTAACTCTCTTGCATTATTATTTTTATTTTATTTTTTATTTAGAAATTGAAAAAACAAAATTTTATAGCGAGAATTGAGAGCAATTAGGATGCACTTACTTTCCTGCAAAATGAATCAGTCAATAAAATAAACTCGGCAAAGGCCTTGAAAATAATTTAGGAGTCAAGGATTTTATCCCTACGTAGAATAATTACATTTTGGATTTGGTGCGCTCTCGATGCTGCGAAAGGCTCAATTAGCCACGCCAATAATTGGGCTTGGATTTTAGGACTCCCTATTATTACTCTTAGCTTAGGAGATGCTACTGGTAAGGTATCCCCCAATCCATACAAAAACATGGTCGAGAAGGGGATTCTAAGTTTAGCAGTCGCATGGGTAATAATTTTTCTCGGCAAAATGTTTATTGAACCTGCCCGAAAATTCGATGAAATAAAAGGACAATTAGATGGTTTAGTTGCAGAAAAAGATAAAAATACTCTCAATAAAAATTTGCACATTTTACTTCAAAAATTTTTGGTCATTTTTAGGCCCTCTGGGGACTTTTCAAAATTGTCGATGGAATTTATAGGATGGATGTTTTCATGCCAAGATATTGTAATAACCAATAGGTCAACCACAGATAAATTATCACTTGAAATAATCTTGCAGATTAAGATGAAACCCCCCTTTCCTCAAGATGAACTTAAACTCCAAGAGCTTCATGCACAAACATCTATGCCTATTTGGCAATATAGTGATGGGTTGCCTTCTCCTTTAAATATTTTACCCCAAGATTCTAAACGGGGCTCCTTGTATTTTTGGACAGGTCCATTAATGGGTCAGTTGGCAGAATCGTCCATAATAAAAAATATTTCAGAGGTGATGGAAAAAGATGGCATTTTTCCCATAGTGAATATAATTTTTAGGAATCTTATTACAGGGGAAGTCGTAACTTACGACTTAAAGACTCTTGTAGAAACATCCAACTTACGATAAAGAGAATTAAGAGGATAAAAATATTTTCTGAAAAAAAAGTTCTTGTCATAATAAAAAAAGGCCCAAGTTTTTAAACTTGGGCCTTTTTTATGTTAATCAACACCTTTATCAAACGACTTAGGTTTCCCCTGCCTTTTTCTTTGACTCGAAGGACCAGGTCAGGGAAAGTATCGATTCCCCTGACCTGTCTTTACGGATATTTCGAACCGGGAGGAAAGGACCTACCGCGCCCGGCTGTCGGTTTTCAGCTTCTTGATGGCCGCGGACAGCTTGTCGAACTTTTCAGCGCTGTTGTCGCGGATCGTCAGGTTGGCGTCCTCGTGGCCCGCATAGGAACAGAAGGCCATGGTATAGCAGGAGGTCCCCCCCCGGATGATCTTGAGGGAGAGGTTCGCATAATGGCAGTGGACTCCCACGAAGAGGCAGGCATCGATCTTGTTGTGCCAGATCGTCAGGTTCGGATGGTTCGGATTGATCTCGAACTCGGGCTCGATCTTGGGGTACTTGGGGCGATAGTCGGCCATGGGGATGATGCGGATATTGTTGGACTCGGCGCACCGGAGAACGGCATCGGCCACCTTGCGAGTCTTCTCCGACCACTGCCAGAGGACGAGCGGACCGGGAAAGAAGGTCGGAACCTTGGCGGTTGCGAGCTTCCTGGCGGCGGTTTCGATGGCCTCCTCCTCGGAAGCGGGCGTTCCCTCGATCAGGGCCCATCCAGGCTCGGGGGGAGGAACTCCCATGGAAATGGCGGCGGGGGGCAGGATTCCTTCCGGTCCTGTCAGTACTTTATAGGTCGTCACGAAAACTCCTCTCTGTGATGCTGGGTCGCAATATCATAGCTTGGGTAAAATCGGTCTTGGGATCTTATCACGGTTTCATTTTTTGGGTCAATTCCACAGCTTGGCTCCACCGCCCGGGTCCGCGGCTCGGGTTCCCGACTTGTCCCCGACATCCTCGCCTGCGGAGTGGAGGGTCAGGAGGGCTCCGCCTCCGGGCTCCGGTGCACGAAGTGGTCCTGGCGGCTGACTCCCACGTCGGAGACGTACATGATCCCCGAGTAACGCTCGAACAGGGGCGTCAGACCCTCCAGGATCAGCTCGACCTGCTCCTCCCTGACGACCGTCATCAGAAGTGCAAGGCTGCTTGTTTCATTGTAGATCAGGTTTCCTTCGTAGAAGCCGCTGTGGCCCATTCCCGAGACATTGGGAACAATGGTGTACCCCGTGACCCGGACCCGGGCCAGGAGGTCGCGAACGAAGGGCAACCGCTCCCCGCTCACGATGATGTCGACCTTCTTCATCGGATACAGCCGGGCTTTTTCCATCATGAGATCCTTTCTGGGCTTGAGGTGTCGACCGGTTCAACGGCTGTCCAGGTCCCGGGATAGGCGTACCGGTAAAACACCCGATCCCCGGGATCCGCCGCCACCAGCCTCACCCATTCGTTTCTGAAAAGCTTGCGGAGAACAGGATTGTTTTCAATGATGCGCTTCAGAACCTCCCGGGAGGACTCCACGAGAACAGACAAACGCACCGGTTCGTGAAAAAGACGGTCTCCGTCGCGAATCGTCTGCTGGGGAAGGCCGGGAAGAAGGTCGCTTTCGTTTCCCCACATGACCCCGAACTGTCCGGTGACATTGTGGTAGATCTTGTTTCCGCCCCCGAAGCGGATCCCGTCAAGGGCCGAAAAGAAGTGTTCGGCGTTGATCCATTGACCGACCACCAGCGGACCGGTGAGGATCGCCTCGAGGTTCCTCCCCGACGGGTCGAGGGACGGATCGTAGGAATGGAGGAAGGCCCGTCCGGCAAAGTCGTAGGAGACGTTGGCCAGGGTCCGGGTCCCGACGATGAACCAGGAGTTTCCGGAGAGGCCCCACTCTGGCCTCACCTCGCTGACATCGCAGCTCCTCTGAAAAAGAAGGGCCTCGCTTCTCCCCAGCTCCGCCTCTCCTGAAACACGGGGAAGTTCGCCCAGGCGCTCAAGCCCCGAGAGCCTTCCGGCCTCCTCGAGATCGCGCCAGAGTCTTTTGAGGTCCCTGCGGTGGGTCAGCGGCACCGATTCGAGATCGAAGAAGGTGACATGGTCGGTGACGGTGTTGTGCTCTCCTGCCAGAAAATGAGTGTCGTAGGGGATGTCGACCCCCCGCTTCCGGAGAATGTCCCGGACCGCGGGGCTGTTGGCCATCTCGACAAAGACGCGGGCGTTGGAAATTCCCCTGTTTCCCCCGCAGGCTCCGCAGTCGAGAGCCGATTCGTAGGGATTGTTCATGGATTCGGAGCCGTGGCCGCAAACCAGGACGAGCCGGGAAAAGTTCCGGGTCATCCCGATCATCCGAAAGGCGTTTTCGATGTAAAAAGCCTGCTCCTCCGTCGAAAATCCCATGGTCATGATCGTCTCGAGGAGGACCCGGGTTCTCCGGGTATTGATCAGGTAGAGGGTCCGGAGCTTCCGGAGCAGATCGGCCTCCTGGGCCAGATTGACCCCGAGCTCCTCCCGGGCCCGGATCCCGAGTCTTTCCAGGGAACGGGTCTCATCGAGGGCCTTCTGCCGGAGTTCCTCCACCGTTTCGGAGGAAAGGGAGCGGGTATGGGGCCCGAGAAGGTCGAGGCAGGCCTTCCGGATCCGGGCGTGCTGTTCGGCCTCGATCATGGCCAGGGCCTCGGGCTCGGTCACCTTCGCCACCGTCAGGGCCGTGGCGATCTCCGGGAAGAACCATTCCCGGACGACCTCCGTCGTCTTCTTGACCCAGGCCGGAAAAAAGCTTCGGCCAACAAAGGGGAAGAGATAGAACCATCCGAGGGCTTCGACCAGAACATAGGGCGTGATGACATGGTCCTTGAGCTCGTGAAAAAGATGGACCAGGGAGCGGGCCTTCTGCTGGCGCTGAAAATGGAGGTCGGCCCGTTCGAGCTCGTACGCCCTCGGAAGCTCCCGGACCCTGTGGCGGGGATTCAGAAGAACCGGGGCCTGGATCTGGCCAAAGGATTTCTGATAGGGCTGAAAGCGGAACGGCACCCCGAAAAATCCGGCCATCCCGTAGGTGGCGTACCCCCCCATGGATTCGACATGCCGCCGGAGGCGCTCGGAGCGGACATCGATGCAAAACAGGACCTGGGCCGTGGGACGGACCCCTTCGGCGGGAGAAGACTCCCCGCTGGCCTCTCGCCAGGGACGGACCTTCAGGAGGAGATCCCGTTCGAGCCGGAACTCGAGGGCCTGCTGCCATATCTCCTGCCGGCGGCTCCGATCGAAGGTATCAAGGTGATTTTCGAGCAGGATCCAGGCCTCGGGGTCGAGGGCCGAGACCTCATCCGCTGAGAGTCCCAGGCACTGGGCCACATGGAAGATTCGGCCCGACCGGCTTCGTTCCCCCCCTTCCGCCCGAAGGGAGTCGACCCACTCCTTCTTCAGTCGGGAAAGCTCCCCCCAGAGGGGATCTCCGGGCGGAGGGAGCTTCCCTCCGAAGCGGCCGAGGAGCGCCTGCCAGGCGGGAGGGGTTCCGTACCGGCGGAGAAAGTGGCGGGCGGAGATCTCCTCATGGTGCGCATCGATCCACTCCCGGGCGGCAGACAAGGTCCCCGGGATCCCGAGCTTCGTCCGGCAGACATGGTCGACCACCGCCTGTTCCAGAAAGATCCGGACCGCCAGGACCATGACGATATCGACCGGATGAGCCTGGGTCCAGGGGTCATCGCTCCTCCCGGAGCGCCACTTGACGTACCCCAGCCATCCCGGCAGCGCGACCACGTGGCGTTCGAGATAGTCCGTGAGCCCTTCGCGGGGGATCCCCATCGCATTGATGGATGCGATCAGGGTGTCCTCCGGATTCTCGGGAAGGGAGGCCAGGTCTTCGTAGGCTTCCGAGAGCCCCCAGTAAAGGATCTCCCGGTCGTGGACCGCCATGGAGCGCCAGGAACGGTAGAAGCCCCGTTCGCGGTGGGGAAGATTCCAGGCCGAGACCCCCTCGTCGAGAAAGGCGGACAGCCACTTGATGAGAAGGTGGTCGATCCTGGGCCCCCACCGGCCCTCCTCGAAGTCGTCGATCCATTCCAGGAGAGTCAGGGAAGGTCCCGGCCGGGGAATGAATTCCAGCGCGGGGTCCGACCAGGAGGCCCCCGGAAGCGTCTCGCGAACGACCTTCCGGCAGGACTCCCAGAGTTTTTTGAGCACAACCTCCTCGGGATCGCCTGTTTTTTCACCGGCGATGCGGAGGGCGTGGAGCCTCCGGACTTCGGGAGAGAGATCCCTGCGCAAACGGAAGAAGGCCGGGCGCCCTTCCATGATCAGGGGATCGGCCGGGGTCGGAGGGTCCCACTCATGAATGAAGTGCAGGAGGACAAGATCGACCAGTCTTCGGGTCTCTCCTCCGGCACAGAGCCCTATCTTCTTTCCAAGCCCCGGATTCCGTTCGATGAGGACGGCCTCGAGATCACCGGCTCCCAACCGTCCGCGGTCGAGCAGATCTTTCCAGTCGCCGACAGAAAAGACCTCCCGGCTTCCGAACAGTTGGGCGGCCTTGCGGACTGCCTCGAAAAAGGGGAGCTCCTCCAGCTCGTGAAGGGGGTTGTGATGGATGAAATTTGTCATCCGGTAGACGAAGGAGAGAGACTCTCCCGCCAGCTCCACATGCGAGCGCAGGCCAATCCGCTGCCCGTCGGTCACCCCCGACAGGTCCCATTTCCGGGAATTCGTCCCCTCCATCTCCTACCTCCCTCCCAAAAGGCCGAAGGTGACCAGGATGTCCGCCCCCAAAAGGGAGACCGATGCCAGGCCAAGGGCCCATCCCTCGGCGGGGCGGATCTCGGAGGCCAGAACCTGGTCCGATGGGGAAAGACGCCGGACCGGTTCTCCGGAAAACAGGGTCCGGGTGCGCCCCAGAACCAGAACAAAGGCCAGGAAGATCCCCCCCGCGGACAGCAGGGACAGGGAGAAGAAGTCCTCCGACAGCGCCTGCAGGAGACTCCATTCTCCCAGGAACCCCCCCACGATCGGGAGACTCATTCCCTGAAAAGCCCCGAACAGGAACGCCAGGCGAAGCGGCTCGACCGCCGTCCCCTGGCCCGCCAGCCCCTGGAAGGTCCGGGTCCGGAATCTCTGGGCGAGAAAGGAGAGGGACAGCCCGGAAAGGGCCGTCGCCAGCGGAAGAATCGTCGCCAGGGAGAGGGCGCCCTCCCGGCCCTCCGGTCGGAATGTCAGGAGACCCGCCAGGAGGAATCCCGTTCCGGCCGCCGTCAGCCCGTCCGCCATTTCCTCGACGAACAGGGCAATCTTCGCATAGAGAAGTCCGGAGAATCCCACCAGGATGCCAAAAACGACCGCTGCAACGGAGTGCGAATGGCTTTCCTCCGGAAGCCCCC
>JAKADN010000127.1 GCA_021820445.1 Nitrospirota bacterium
CCTGCCCTGAAGGATGGGAAGGCAGGACCGAGATCTCGAGGCCCTCGAGGAATCCGGTGGTTCCGGCCTTGCCCAGATACCGGACGATGCCGTCCTCGTCGGGGGAACCGATCCAGGCGAGCACGACCTCGCCGGTGGAGACGATCCGGTCGCACACCTCCTGGAAGAGGGGCTCCTCCGCGTCGACGGCGGCGAGGGTCTGGCTGACCTGGGCCAGGAGAGCCCGGAAGGAGGAGAGGCGGGCCAGCCGGCGGGCCTGCATGTGCCGTTCGGTGACATCGTGAAGGGTCACGATGAGGGTGGAGGCCTTTTTGTCCGGGGAGTCGGGGAGGCGGCCGGCGGTGAGGTCGCAGTAGAAGGTCGTTCCGTCCGTCTTCTGGTATCGGACTTCGGGAATGTCGAAGGTCGTCTCGGTCTGGAGCTTCCCGTAGAAGCTCCCCACCCTTCGGTATTCCTCCTCGTCGGGGAAAAGGATCCGGACGGATTGCCCCACCAGCCGGTCGGCCGAGGCGTAGCCGAAGAGCGCGAGGAAGCGGGGGTTGACGTAAGAGATCGTCCGGTTCTGCAAAATGGCGATGCCCGCGCTGGTGGTGTCGAGGAGGGTCTTCTGCCTCAAGGTCACGGAGCGTTCCCGCTCGACAAGATCCATGCGGTCGAGGCCCCGGGAGATGTTTTGGGCCAGCTCCTCCAGGAGCTTCCGGAATTCGTCGTCGAAGAGGCGGGGCTCCCGGTGGTAGAGCGTCAGGACTCCCCACAGGGCGCCATTCCGGTACAGGGGCAGGGCGGCCACGCTGTGGATCCCGTGGCTCCGGGCGATTTCGACCCAAATGGCCCCGGACGAAGTCGCGTGGTCCGTCGCCACCTGGGAAAAGTCGCCCTCATACTGGGGGGATTGGGTTCGCCAGGCCCGAGCGGCCGGACCCTGTCCATAAGGAGAGTCGGCCCGGGAGGAGATGTGGCCGAATTTTTCGAGGATGATGGCATTTCCGGCCACCGCACGGAATTCGAAGGCGCCGTCATCTCCGGGGGTGCCGATCCAGACCAGGGCCATCTCGGTCCTTTCGAGGGCCAGGGCGGTCAGATCCCGAAGCAGGGAGGGTTCGTCGGTGGAAGTGGCCAGAATCTCGGAGGCCCGGGCGAGGAGGGCGTTGAAGGCCGAGAGGCGGGCCAGGTGCTCGGCCTGGAGATGGCGGTGGGTGGCGTCGTGGAGGGTGACCAGAACGAGGGACGCGGCTCCCACCTGCACATGGACCGTGGAGGTGTCGAGCCAGAGGAGGGATCCGTCCTTTTTTCTCGCCCGGAGATCGTCGATCAGGACCTCTCCCGAGGTGTAGATCCGGGGATAGATCCGCTCTCCTGCCATCCGGTATTCGGCCTCGTCGTAATAGACGAGGCGGGTGGGTTGTCCCTCGAGCTCCCGGACGCTGTCGTAGCCCAGCATCGTGGCCAGCCGATCGTTGGCCTGGACGATGGTCCGGTCCTTCAGAATGGCAATCCCCGACAGGGTGCTCTGAAGAATGGCCTCCCGCACGGCCAGAAGATGGCGCTCCCGGGCCTGGGACTCGATCCGGTCAAAGGCCCGGGAGAGATCCCGGGCCAGCTCCCTCAGGACGGTCAGGCGCTCCTCGGGAAAGGCCTCGGGGTGGGGGTCCCCCAGAACGAGGAGTCCCCAGAGGGTCTCTCTCCGAAGAAGGGGGAAGGCGGCGAGGCTCTCCGTTCCGGTCTCCTTGAGGGTTCGGAGGAGTGGGCTTGAAGGATCCTGGAGTCCCTCGACCGGGGGAAGGGACTCCTCTCCGCCCCCGTTGGGGGGCAAGAACCACGAATCGGGAAGGGGCGAGGGAAAGAGCTCCGGGAGTCGGGAGGAGATGTCGGGGGGAAGACCGGTGGCGGTGCGCGGAGTCAGAGTCCGCTCGGGGGTGATCTCGAGGAAGGCCGCGAGCGAGAATCCCCCCCGGTCCCGGGCCAGGGCCGAGAACTCCCGCAGGGCCGCCTCGGGGTCGGTCTGCCGTGCGAGGATCTGGTTGGCCTGGGCCAGGAAGGTGTTGGAGCGGAGGAGAAGCTCAAGGCGACGGGTGGTCCGGACCCTCTCGGTGACATCCCGGGAGAGAAAGAGAAATCGGGAAGATCCCGGGACCCCGGGAGATCCGATTTTCTTGACGATGGCCCGGACCTCGAAGTGGCCGACGCCGTTGGGAAGGGGGAGGTGGTAGGAGCCGGTGGCGGAGCCCTTCTCCTTGGCTTCCCGGATCAGCCTCCCCCCCAGCTCTGCAACCTCGGGAGGCAGGACATCCGCCAGGGTCTTTCCGAGTAAGTCCTCGGGGGGAGCAAAAAGAAACGATTTCGGTCCCGCATGGAAGGCGTGGAAGCGTCCCTCGTCGTCGACCTCGAAAAGAAGGTCGGGCAGGGCCGTCAGTGTCCCCTCGAGATCCTCCCTGAGGTCGAGGTTCTCCTGTTCCCGGGCCACGCGCGCCGAGATGTCCCGGGAGGAGTTGAAGGTGTAGCGGTCGCCTTCGAGGGAAAAGGAGGTCGAGGTGATCTCCACCGGAAAGACCGAGCCGTCCTTTCTCCGGTGGAGAGTCTCAAAGCGCAGC
>JAKADN010000128.1 GCA_021820445.1 Nitrospirota bacterium
CACGCCGTTCATCTTGTCATAGAGCCCCACCCCTTCCCGGTCGAGGCTTCCTTCCACCATCAGGGCGGGGAATTTGTTGGGCACCACCCGCAGGGTCCACCCGGGGGAGTTCGGCAGTCCCCCGTGCGGGCGATAGGCCAGGACTTCGGGAGGTGTCTTGTCCTCCTGGCCGGCACACAGGGGACAGACCTGATAGCGGTACTCGCTCTTGTAGGCCTTGTAGTCGACCGGGCGGCGGCTCCGGGCCGTGGAGACAATGACCCAGCGACCGACGATGGGATCCTTTCTGAGATCAGGCATGGATGAGGCTCCTTGCATCGGGTCCGCAAACGACGGTGATCGATCCCCCCTCGCCGAAGAGGCGGTCAAGGGAGAATCCCTGCATGAACAGCGTTCCCTGGAAGGTCTTTTCGAGGCCAGCCTCCGAGAGGGAGACAGTTTCTATGGGACCATGAACAAAACGGTCAGAGCCCGAAAGCAGAACCCGGAAAGCCGCCTTCGACCAGGTGTCCTCCCCCTGGTAGCCGGTGACCTCCCCGTCGTCGCCCGTCTCGTCCCAGAAAGAGCGTCCCGGTCGACCCTCCACCGAGAGCGTCCGTCCGGAATCGTGGCCCGCGAGGAGCGTCAGGGGAATCTCGACCCACAGCCTCTTTCCCTTCCAGGGGTCGGGCAGGGTTGACGCTCCGGGGGATTCGAGACGATAGCCGACGGAGAACCTGTCCGCCAGAAAACGGTACTCCTTGAGGAGCCGCAAGGGAAGTCCTTCGAGGGTTCCCTCCAGGGAAAAGCTCAAGGAATCGTTCCCGGCCTTCTCAAGGCGGGCCTGAACTCCTGCGAGATCGAGGAGAAAGACCGCCCCCCCTCCCAGAAGATCCGAAACAGGGGCGCCCGCATGAGACACACCCTCGGAAAAGGCTCGGCGGGGGCGGCGGTCGTAGACTATCCCGGCCAGCTCTTCGCTCCCTGCCGTGGGAGCCATGTCGTGGATGGAGGGGATCCCGTCGGAATCGCCCCCCCCCTGTCCCTCCTGACGCCGTCGGGCCACCTCTTCCCGGAAGCGAATGTGGTAGGACTCCTCCTGCCGGGTCAGGGTATTGGTCAGGTGAAAGGAGGTGGTCCGGTCGTCGAGCTCGAGGACCGAAGCCCCCCGCCCGGGCGTGATCCAAAGATTGTAGCATCGGGTCCGGACAAAGTGATCCTCGGATCCGTCGGCATCGAAATCCCCTGACAGCGTGGCCGGCACGGGAAGCTTGCCCGCCTCTTCGAGAGCCCTCTCGGACTCGAGAAGGCTTCGGTAGGCTTCGTGGCGGAGATTTGAGAGATAGAGCCCCCCGAAAAGACCATGCCAGTAAACGTCATTGCCCTGGGCCCGAAGGTAGGGCAGAAGAACGGCGTCCGGGGGAGTCGTTCCCGGATAAGCCTCGGCGACAAAGCGTCCGGTCAGGAGCATCCGGTGGTAGAGACGGTGAACATCGGGATACTTGACCAGAAAGTTCTCGAAGATTCCTCCCCGGAAGAGGGTCCGCAGGTCTTCGTTCCCCCCTTCCCTCTCCCATTTTTCCACCCATTGATGGTAGGTGTGGCCAATCTTGGCCGGAAGGGCCCACTCCATCATCTCGGTGTAGGAGGCATTCGGGAGGACGGCGATGCCGGTGGGGGAGCACTCTCTCGCGATCTCCCCCATGGAGGCGACCCGAAGCCATCCCGACTGGGCATTGAGCTGGGAGAAGAGATGTTCGAGATACCCCTCCTCCCAGACCCACTTGTAGGTGGCCGGCCAGACCCCGAACTTCTCGCCATCGTCGGCGTAGGTCAGGATCTTGCCTCCTCGGGCCTGCCGGTCGAGAAAGGAGAGGAGAACATCCGGAGGGCGGAAGGGAATCAGATACCGGAGATCCTTGGAGATGGGGAAGATCTTGAGGGGATGACCTTCCCAGCTCACGGTGTAGTATCCGTGAAGCCGGTCGTCGGGGATCCCGGCCAGGTGAAAGTGGTGGTCGTCGAGAGGGGCGCAGGAGAGCCCCAGGGACGCGAGCCTCGCCGGCAGATCCGTCTCCCAGACCCGCTCTGCCAGCCAGAATCCCCCCCCCTCCCCCTGTCCGAAGCGCTCCCGCAGATGTCGGCGCATGAGATCCACCTGGCGTCTCTGGTCTTCGGGGCGAAGCCAGCAAAAGATGGGCTCGAAAAATCCCCCCCCCAGGATTTCGATCTGTCCCCGGTCCACCATCTTCTTCAGGAGATCGAGAAAGGACGGCTCGTTGGCCTCGATCCACTCAAGAAGAGGGCCCGTATAGTGCAGGGAGGCGTGAATCGCCTCGTATTGCCAGAGAAGCTCGACGGTGGGGCGGTAGGCCCGGTCGAATGATTCCCGGAAGACATGCTCGAAATTCCCCGCCGGCTGATGGTTGTGCATGACAAAGACCATCGTCGCCCGATTATCGGTCCGTATGTCGCCCATTACACTCTCCAGATTGATTTGACAAACTGGTCATCGGGAATCTGGATCGACAGTGTGTGGCCACGAGGGCACTGATCGACCATCTTCTTGTCTTCATAGAGTTCGAGGATCGCCCCGATC
>JAKADN010000129.1 GCA_021820445.1 Nitrospirota bacterium
ATCTGGGCCCGCCGGGCGTAGGTCTCGACGACCCGTCCCAGGTCGGAGAGCCCAGTCATGCGCCCGTGGTCGGGAATGTAGGCGATGCTGGCATGTCCGAAAAAAGGGAGAAAGTGGTGCTCGCACATCGAGTAGAAGGGGAGGCGCTTGAGGACGACCATCTCGTCGAAGCTCTCCCCTTCGATGAGGGAGAGGGTCTCGGCCGGCTTCTGGAAGAGGCCGGAGAAGAGGTCGGCATAGAGTGTGGCGACGCGAGAGGGCGTCTCGGCCAGTCCGGGGCGGGAGAGATCCTCTCCGAGACCCTCGAGGACCATCCGGAATCCTCTCTCGATCTTCTCCCGGTCAACCACAGCTCACCCATCCTTCTTCCGTGACCAGATAGTGCATGGGGCGGTCGTGGGGACCGGTGGGAACCCTCTCGACGAGCTGATCCGAAAAGGCGAGCCCCACCCGGGTCCCCCGGGCGTTCCTCTCCGCCAGAAGGCGGTCGAAGTAGCCCTTTCCGTAGCCCAGCCGCCCGCCCTCCCGGTCGAAGGCGATTCCCGGCAAAAAGAAGATGTCCACCTCCGACGAGGGAACGGAAAGTTTCGTTTCCGGCTCGAGGATGCCGAAGGGGCCGGGAAGGAGGGGTGTCTCCCGGTCATAGGGGCGGAGGATGATCGTCTTGGACTGTCGCAACGAGGGGAGAAGAAGGCGAAGGGGCCGGGTTCCGTCCAGGAGGGATCCGATCAGGGGCCGGGTGTCGATCTCGCTCCCGAAGGAGAGGAAGGCCGTGACCGTGAGGGGGGAGGAGGTCTCCTTCTCCCGGGGGCGGAGCGTTTCCATGAGGGAAAGGGCATGCCGGGCCGCTTCGAGGGAGTGCCGCTTCCAGAGATCCTTGGCCAGGGCATCCCGCCGGGCGACCAGGGCCTTGCGGAGGGTCTTCTTTTCCCGGGCCAGGGCGGCCTCGGCGGAGTGGGCGGAGCCGGAGTCGCTCAAGGAGCGAACCCTCCTCCGGCCACATGGGCGCTGGCCCGCAATGCCCGCTCTTCCGGATGAACCGTCCGGTAGTAGGCGACGATGCCGCGATAGAGGCCCCGGGCCGTCTCTTCGCGAAAGCGGGCGGAGTCCATCATCCCGGCATCGGTCCTGTTCGAGAGAAAGTTCACCTCGGCGAGAACTGCCGGCATTGTGGTGCCCATGATCACGTAGAAGGGGGCCTGTCTCACTCCCAGGTCCCGCACCGGATAGTCGGAGCGGAGGGTCTCCGAGAGATTGCGGTCGATGACATTGGCCAGCTCCCAAGAGCGCTTTTTCTTGTGGTTGATCTTGAGCGTCAGGAGAATGGCCGACAGGTCTCCCTTGGAGACGCCCAGGGCGCTGTTTTCCCTCTGGGCGATCCTCTGGGCCCGGGGATCGCTCGAGTGGAGGTTCAACAGGAATGTTTCGATGCCGCGGACGCTTCTGTCGGGGTCGGCGTTGGCATGGACCGAAAGGAAGAGGTCGCCCCTGTTTTCATTGGCGATCCGGGTGCGCTCGGGAAGGGGGATGAAGCGGTCGCCTGTCCGGGTGAGGACGACGGCGAAGCGATGGTCCCGGGAGAGGATGGTGGCCAGTCTCCGGACGATGTCGAGGACGAGGGTCTTTTCGCAGACGCCGCTCACCGACATCGTTCCGCAGTCCTTGCCTCCGTGGCCGGCGTCGAGCACGACCCGGAAGCGGTGCACCGGACGTGAAAAGAGGGCGTTGAGGGCCCGGGGCGTTCCGTCTCCCTCACCGGGGATCGGAGGCGTGGCGGTCGGAAGCGAGGGGGCCGCGGGTGCGGGAGTGGCCGGAGCCGGCGAGGGCTTGGGCGGCGAGGGGAGAGCCTTCCCCGGGATGACGATGCGGTGGGGTTTGGGGGGGGACGAGGCCTTTCGGGAGGCCGGGCTTGGGGAGGCCCCCGCGGCCTTTCCGGGAAGGGGATAGTCGAGAACCAGACGCATGGGATGGCTCAGGACAAAGACATGCGGCGTCCCCACCGGACGGACGAAGCGGAGGGAGAGGCGGGTGCTTCGGTCCGTCGGATCGTAGTCGATCCAAACGGCAGAGAGGTAGCGGCGGAAGGAGGGATTCCGGACCAGGAGGCGCCGGTGGACCGTCGCTCCGGGCATGACGCCGGGAAGGCGGATCTCCGGCCGGGCCGTGGTCTTTTTCCTGACCACAGGGGAGGGGGGCCGACGGTCGAGGGTCAGGACGATCCGGACGGTCTTCTGGTGAAGCCCCACCCTGACATGCTCGATGAAGGCCAGGGGTTCGGCCTGGACCTTGGGGGGTCCGGCAAAAAAGGCCGAGGTCATCAAAAGGAAAAGACCGGCGAGACGCATCGTTTTTCCGGAAGGGCATGGCGTATCGGCAAGGGGAGACAGCATTCTGTGCTCTCTTTTTATATGTGAATGAGGGCGGAGAACGATTCCATCAGACTCCATTGTACGAACTTTTTGGTAAAGATCAACAATTTTTTTTGACGGATCCGATCTCCCCTTTTTCAAAACAGATTCTTCTTTCCCACGCTGCCGAAGCTCCT
>JAKADN010000050.1 GCA_021820445.1 Nitrospirota bacterium
GAGAGATCCTCCTCCGTTTCGATCCGGATCCGGAGAGCCTCCTCGCGCGCCTGGATTCCGGCCTCCTTGATGGCGCTTTTCTTCTCCTCTTCGAGCCGCATCCGCTCCGTTCTGAGTCGTTCCTCCTCGAGGGAAAGCGCCCCGGATCGTTTCCTGGCGGCAACAACATATCCGGCCAGAGCCCCGCCGGACACGGCGAGAACGGCCAGCAATGCCAAAAGTCCATATCCCATCGTCGCACCCCTTGTCGCAATTGGAAGAGCTCTTGCCGATCGCGGGACCGGCAGGAGGCGCTCCGCCACATACCACATTCAGAAAATAATGATCAGGATATTATACACGATTCCGCAAAAAAAACCCGACCTCCCCGGATCCCTTTTTCAGCGGCCGCCGAAGGGCGCATGCCCCTTCGGAATCCCCTTCCGTCAGTCTTCCTGGAGAGGCCGTCGTCAGGAGTTCCTCTCCTTCCGGATCCTGCGCACCGCTTCGAGCCTTTCACGGAGCTCCCGCTCCCGCCCACGCTCCTCCGGGACATAGTAGCGGCCAGGCTCCCCCCCCGGAAGATACTCCTGGGAAGAGATTCCGTCGGGCATGTCCGGAGGATAGTCATAGGACAACGCCTCATCGGAGGTGGTCAGGGCCAGTCCCCGCTTCGTGGTCCGGTCCCTCAGGTGAACGGGAACGGGGGGGGCGAAGCCGGCCCTCACATCGGCCAGAGCCCGGTCAATGCCGCGGTAGGCCGATACGCTCTTGGGAGAAAGGGCCAGGTACAGGGTCGTGAGGGCCAGGGGAATCCGCCCTTCCGGAAGTCCGACCTGGCTGACGGCGGTATAGCAGGATACCGCCTGGGTCAGGGCCTGGGGATCAGCGAGCCCCACGTCCTCCGAGGCCAGAATGACGAGGCGGCGGGCGATGTAGAGTGGATCCTCCCCCCCCTCGATCATTCTCGCGAGCCAGTGGAGCGCAGCGTCGGGTTCGTAGTTCCGAACGCTTTTGATGAAGGCGGAGATGATGTCGTAGTGCGTGTCCTTGTCTCCATAATACTGGCCGGCGCTCTGGAGAATCGAGAGGACCTCCCGGGATCCGACCCGGACGGTGTCCCCGCCCTTCGCCTCCCCGGCGGCCAGAACGGCCCCCTCGAGGGTCGACAGAAGGCGACGCCCATCTCCGCCTGCAAAGCGGACGAGAAGCGAGCGGGCCTCCCTGTCGACCTCCAGTGCCATGCGTCCTTCCCGGGAGAGGCAGGCAATTCCGCGATCCAGAATGATCGCGAGGGAGGACTCGTCCAGGGGCTGAAAGGGAAAGAGGAGCAGGCGTGAGGCGAGGGGAGGAATCAGTGCCGCATAGGGAGTGGCGTTCGACAGTCCCAGAAGGATGATCTGCCCCGATTCGACGCCGTCGAGGAGGACCTCCTGCTGACTTTTGGACCAGGTATGGATCTCATCGACCACCACCACGTGACGGCCCCCTGCGATCTTTCGCTCCTCCCCCCGGGACAGCTCCTTCCGGAGCTCCGCGACACCCGCCGTCGTGGCGTTGAGCGTGGAGAAGGAGTGGTCGGGGAGAAGGGCCGGAAGGAGGCGGACAAACCCGCTCTTGCCCGTTCCCGGAGGTCCGAAAAGAACCATGGAGGGCCACGTTCCCCGATCCAGGAAGCCTCTCAGGACGCCTTCCTTCCCGAAAAGCGCCTCCTGCCCGACCATGTCATCGATGGAAGAAGGACGGAGCCGATAGGGAAGTGGCGCACCTCCATGGCCCTTCTCGAAGAGGGATCGGGAGCTTTTCATGGGGGACTCTCCGGAAGGAAGGAACGAATGACTCTGAACGGGGACAAAATAAGATGAAAATCCTTGATTGGAGGGACCCGAAGTGCCGTGCCGATCGCCATTTGAGATACCCTGTGACTAAAGATGGGCGTTCGAGACCGCTTAGGCTTCCGCCTTCCGGAGGAAGACGGCCTGCACACTGCCAGCCTGCTTGCGCCTTTTCCCAAATGTTTGTAGGTATCAAACTTGACCGGACCTCGAACACCCCAGGCCACCTTGCTTACCCAATAGATTATTCCTTCGCAGAATCTTTTTGCAAGGGGGCGGGCCCGGAAATTTCGGAAGCCCATCGCCGCCAGTTCTCAAGCTCCGAAAAGAGGCTCTGGCGCTCTTCCCGGGACTGTTCGATGGCATAGACCTTCTCGATCGCCACCAGGAGGACCAGTGACAGATAGTTCTGGTCGGGGAGCGCTCCGGGCTGTGCGGCGAGCCGGCTCCGAAGATCGCTGTCGAGCGAGCGGGCCGCCGATTCCATCCTTTTCCGGTCAAAATGTCCGCGCACCTCGAGAATCGAATTGAGGACCTTGACCTGAATGTGCTCACTTTTTTTCGGAGGCGGCTGGTTCATTGAGATTTCCCGAGATGGACTGTAGACGCGTTTCGAGGGTCCGGAGGATGGCGCGTAGCTGCTCCCGCTCCTTGTTGAGAAGGGACAGGGACCGCTTCGCGGAGAGGAGCTCCCTGTTCAGCCTCCGGAGTTCCTGGCGAAGGGCCTCCGTCTCCTTCCGCTCTTCCTGAAGAGCTTCCGAAATGTCGGAAAGCCTCCGGTCGACACGATCCCGAAGCTGGGCATCGAAGGGGTTTCCGACCGAGAGCCCCGGAATTTTGTTGGAGCTCACCGGGGGCTCCCCTTGGTGCCTCCCAGATGTTTTTCCAGGTAGGCGTAATTCCAGAGCACCTCCCGGACATAACGCCGTGTCTCCTGGTAGGGGATCGCCTCGGTAAAGAAATCCCAGTCGACCCCGGCCAGCGTCTTCCAGGACATGACGGCGTGAAGGCCGGCATTGTATCCGGCGATGGCGCGCTCGGGGTGGCCGGGAACCGCGTCAATGAGACGCTTCAGATAAAATCCTCCGATCAGGCTGTTCAGGTCGGGATGGCGGACCATTCCGAGGTTTCTCCCGAGGCTTTTCCGAAGGGATCCATCGTTCTTCTCGGCGACGGCCAAGGCGGTTCGGGGCATGAGCTGCATGACTCCCAGGGCGCCGTCGACGGACAGGGACCGCTCCCGGAACCGGCTCTCCTGCCGCGCAATGGAGAGCGCCCAGAGCGTCGGAACCCCGGACTCCCGAAATCCCTTCAGGATCGCCGCCGACATCCATTCTCCGGTCGGAAGGCGCATCGCCGTTCCATGGGCCGGAAAGATCCGGTCGACAAGAAGGAGACGCTCCCGGGAAGAGACGGAAAGGTCCAGGCTTCCATAGCGCTCGAGCTGCTCCCGGTCCAGTCCCGGATCACGGCTCAGGCGCTCGAGCACCAGGGCCGGACCGAAGAGACCCATCTGAAAAAGCTCTTCCATCGCCTTTCGCAAGGCTTTTGGAGGGCGAGGGTCACGGGTCGGATGATGGGGCTTGAGATGAAAGGGCCCGCAATCCCCCCGGCAGGCGATGGCGCTCCAGAGAGGATAGGGGGAAGCGGATTCCTGGCGGATCACACGACGATAGAGAGAGCGGGCCTTCCCCGGATGGCCCGTCCTCTCCTCCAGGCGCGCCATGAAGTAAAGAAGGCGCTGCGAAAGGGGGGACGCTCCGTCCGAGTGCGCCCCCATCCAGTCCGAAAGTCGCCCCCAGGTCGCGAGGGCTTGCTCGTCCTCTCCGCGCATCGCCTGATCGAGCCCCCACAGCCAGACCGATTCCTGGACCTTGCCGCTCCTCCATTGCGCCTCGGGAAATTGCCAGAGGCGAGGAAGGGAGGGAAGGGGGCGCACCAGATCCTGGCGCAGGGCGAGCACGACAAGGGAAGGGAGGAATCGGGCGCCGGGATAGGCTGCGAACAGTCCGTTCAGGCAGTCGGCTCCACGCGAAAAATCGCCGGAGAGAAGGATGCGGCACCGGAGCATCGCGAGATCCGAGCGGAGACGGACCGGGGAAGACGCCGAAAGCGCCTGGTCGATCAAAGCTCTGGCCTTCCGGGCATGTCCGAGGAGAGCCATCGCCCGGGCCTCCAGGTAAAGGGCCCTGTCCCGATAGGGGAAGGGCGGGGACGTCCGGAGATAGGCCTTCGTTTCGCGAAGCACCAGATCGTTGGCCCCCATGCGCTGAAGGTACACCCACCGCGGAAGGAGCAGGCTCCCATCCACCCGCCCCGGGCCGAGGGCTCCGATCGCGAGGGCGCTTTCCGGGCTCAGGGGATGGTCGGAGACCAGCTGGTCGAGAAGGAGCGTCTGCTCTTCCCCTGATACCTCCATGGCCTGACGGAAGAGATCCCGGGCCCGGCCATCTCCCCTTTCCGGACGGGAGGAAGGGGAAAACAGACCGTTTTCCCGGCTCGCGACGAGGCGGGAGAGCCGCTTCCTTTCCTGGGGCCCCACCCCCTCCGAGTGGGCAAGGTGCCAGAGCAGAAGGGGAGCGAGGTCGGGAAAGGCCGAAAGGGCCGGGGAGAGTCCCTTCCCGGTGAGCGGAACGTCCGGAGCGCGGAACCAGGCTTTCAGGAAGGTCGCCCGCCGATCGAGGGGCGAGGGAAGGTCTTCCGGACGCAGCTTTTCCCAGAGGGCCTTCCGTCGCCAGCCCCTCTCAGAGGATCCCCAGAGGGAAGGAAACGGGGGCTCCCGCAGGAGAAGGAGCAGTGTGGTCCGATAACGGTCGAGGGCGCGGAGCGAGGATTGTGCGGGGAGCTCCGCCCCCCACGACAAGGCCGGAAGAAGCACCGCCAGAAGGACGGGCAGGAGATACCGCCCTCTTCGGAAAGAAAGAATTTTACTGAATGACATGAAATCCACCGTTATAATAGATGAAGGCCCAGGTCAACGTCAGACTCCTCTTGTGAAACGAGGCCGGAAGCGGAATGTAGGGGGCGGCGACCCGGACGATCCGAAGAGACTCCTCGTCGAGGGCCCGGCTCCCGGAGCTTTGGGTGAGGGCGATGTGGGCCAGCGTTCCGTCGGCATTGATGGTGAAGGTGACCAGGGCGCGTCCGGTGGTTCCGCGGGCCGCGGCGTCGGGAGGATATTCCCCGATCGTCTCGAAGCGCTCCTGGATCCGCCGGATATAGCTCGAATAGGTCTCGTCCTCTAGGTTGGCCGCGATCCGGTCAAGCTCCGACCGCTGATCGCTGTAGGCCGGAGCGATATCCTTCGACAGGTCGAGATGCCGCGTCAGGGGGTTTCCGAGAGACTCCTGGGCCAGGATCTTCTGGATCTGCTCCTTGGTCAGGGGCTGCCGGACGACAGGCTTGTGGGGAGGGGTCTTGGTTTCCTCGCGGGCCGCCTCCTTCATGTCCGGCTTCGGGGTTTCCCGGCCCTTTTCCGCCTTGGACTTGTTCGGCTTCTCGTGGCGAAGGGACTTGTGAACCTGACGGAATCCGGGAGTGTTGTCGGCCTTGGGCGCCTCTCTCGGCGCCTCGGTCCGCGCCAGCACATCCGGAGGCAGGGGGGTCCGGGGAGCCGACTTCGGCACGGGACGGTTATGGACGGTCCGGTGCTCGACCCCCTTCGGCTTTCCGTTGATGGAGAAGCCCTTCGGAAGAAGGGGCGCCGAGGACTGCGGCCTGAGGGGAACCTTGGACGGATCGACCAGATCGATGAAGACCGGCTTCTTCTCCTGGGCCAGCTTCTTCGGGGCAAGGGGGCAAAGGGCCTTCGGCTTGGCCGCGATGAGGTTTTCGATGGACTGGTGGAAGGCCGGGTCCTTCAGAAAAAGGGTCAGGACTGCGGCATGGACCAGGAAGGAAACGAGAATGAACCAGCGGAAAGCCCACTGATCCCCTTCCCGGCTTTCCCCGGACAATCCGTATCCTTCCTGATAGGATGGCGTGAGGGCCATAACGGGAACACTCCACGAAGCGGCTCACCGTCCGGCCTCTGGCGGAGGTTCCGGCACGTGGCGGAAATCTTTTAGCGACTCTGTCAATAATCGGCGAGGATTTATTTTACCCTATGGTCCTTCATAATGGAAATCAAGAGAGGCTTCCGCTTCCCGCCAAACATCTCGGACAGCATTTTCTGACGGACCCGGGAATCGCGCGAAAGATCGTGGGAGCCCTGGACCCGGCCCTTCTGGAAGAGCTTCCCGTCCTCGAGATCGGCCCCGGGCGAATGATCCTGACCCGGATTCTGGCCGAGAGTGCCCGCCACCTGATCCTGGTCGAAAAGGACACCCGTCTTCTGCCGACGCTCCGGGACCAGCTCTCCTTTCTGGGCCCGCGCCTCGAGATCCGGCACGCCGATGCCCTGGAGGACCCCTTCGATCTCCGGGAGGATCCCTATCTCCTGGTCTCGAACCTTCCCTACAACATTTCGGTTCCTCTTTTCATGAAGATCATCTCCGCCCCTTCTCCTCCTCTCCAGGCGGTCCTGATGTTCCAGAAAGAGGTCGGAGAACGGATCGTCGCGGAGCCGGGAGGAAAAGCCTACGGATCCCTCTCCGTCGCCACGGCCCTTCTCTCGGAGGCGGACCCTCTCTTCAACATCCGTCCGGGGTCCTTTTTCCCTCCCCCGAAGGTCCATTCGATGGTCCTCACCTTCCGGCCCCGCCCGTCGCGACTCGACCCCGCCGTTCCCGGAGCGATCCATCTGGCGCGATGCGCCTTCACCTACCGGAGAAAAACGCTCCGGAACGCCTTCGGAAATTCCCTGACGACTCCCCTTCGTGAAGCGGTCGAAACTGTTTTTTCCGGAAATCCTTCTCTGGCGGCCCTGAGGGCCGAGGCGATTCCCCCCGAAGGCTGGCTCGATCTCTCCCGGACCCTTCGTGCGCACAACCCCGGAATTTTTGATACGATAATCAAATGAACATTTTTCACAGGAGGATCTTTTGACCGACCACACCGCCGCCCCGCCCCCTTCCCTCCCCTCTCTCCGCATCATTCCCCTCGGAGGAATCGGAGAGGTCGGCATGAACATGACCGTCTACGAGACCGAAGGCCGCATCATCGTCGTCGACTGCGGCGTCCTGTTTCCCGAAGACGACCTTCTCGGAATCGACCTGATCATTCCCGACTTCGCCTTCCTGACCGAGAACCGGGAGAGGATCCTGGGCCTTTTTCTGACCCATGGCCATGAAGACCACATCGGCGCCGTCCCCTACTTTCTCCGGGAGTTCGACGTTCCCGTCCTTGGAACCCCCCTGACGCTCGGCCTTCTCGAGTCGAAGCTCCGGCAGACCCGCAAGGCCGACGACATGCCGAAGCTGATTCCCCTGACCCCGCGCCAGGAATATACGATGGGCCCCTTCAGCGTCGAGCCCATCCGGATCACGCACTCGATCGCCGACGGCGTGGCCTTCGCCATCCGGACCCCTGCCGGCACCGTGCTCCATACCGGCGACTTCAAGATCGACCTCACGCCCATCGACGACCTCCACTTCGATCTCCACCGCTTCTGCGCCCTCGGGGAGGAAGGCATCCTCGCCCTTCTTTCCGATAGCACGAATTCCGAAAAGGAAGGCCTATCCCTTTCGGAGAAGCTCGTGGGGGAAAATCTCGACCGTTTCATCCAGAATGCTCCCGGCCGGGTCATCGTCTCGACGTTTTCCTCGAACATCCACCGGCTGCAGCAGGTGGCGGACGTCTCCCTGCGCCATGGACGGAACATCGTCTTCACGGGACGCTCCATGGAAAACAACTACCGGGTGGCCACCGAACTGGGCCACCTCCACATCCCCTCCGACCGGGTCGTCAAGGTCGAGGCGGCCTCCTCCTATCCTCCGGAAAAGATCACCATCCTGACCACCGGAAGCCAGGGAGAGGCCATGAGCGGCCTGTTCCGGATGGCGGTGAACGACCACAAGCATATCGCCATCGGTCCCGGAGACACCGTCCTCCTCTCCTCGCGGGTCATCCCCGGCAACGAACGGGCCATCGACCGCATCATCAATCTTCTTCTCCGGAAGGGCGCGACCGTCCATTATCGGGCCATCTCGGACATCCACGTCTCGGGCCACGCCAGCATGGAGGACCAGAAGCTCATGATCCGGATGCTCCGCCCGCGCCACTTCGTGCCCATCCACGGAGAGTTCCGGCATCTCTCCGCCCATGCCAGAACGGCCCGCAAGATGGGAGTCCCCGACGAACGCATCCATGTGATCGAAAACGGGGATGTGCTTGAACTCGACCCTCTTTCCGGCCGCCTTCTCGAGCGGGTCCGCACCGGACGGACCCTGATCGACGGCAAGAGCGTGGGCGACATCGGGGAGGGGGTCATCCGGGACCGGAAGCGCCTGGCCTCGGACGGGATGGTGATGGTCATCCTGGGGCTCTCCCGGCAGGACGGGCAGGTGCTGATCGGTCCCGAGGTCTTCTCCCGGGGCGTCTCCCCTTCCGAGCGGTCCCAGGAGATGGACGGATTGATCCGCTCCCAGGTTCTCGTGGCCCTCGACGGAGCCGAGCCCGAAATCCGCAGCGAGATGCCGGCCCTCAAAACCCGGATCCACAATCACCTTCGCAGGTATTTCAAGAAACAGTTCGACAGGGATCCGATGATTCTTCCTGTCATACTCGAGACCTGACGTGAGCCTTCCGGACTCTCCCTCCCGGGAGCCCCGTCCTTCAGCCACGATGGCGAGGCTGGCTCTTCCTCTTTTCGAAGGGGCGCTGGCCCTTTTCGTCGGAGGGGCCCTCGTCACGCTTCATCCCGACGATCCTTCTCTTTTCACGGGTTCGACCGAGCCCCGCGCGGCGAACCTGTTCGGGCTCGCCGGCGCGACGACGGCCGACCTTCTCTACTCCTTCATCGGCCTTCCGGCCCTCGTCCTGCCCCTCCTCCTGGTTCTGCACGCGGCCTCACGACTTCGGGGGCGGAAAGCCTCCTTCGCGACCCTTGCCGGAGCCTCTTTTCTGGTGGCCGGACTCTCTCCCCTTCTGGCCGCCCTCCGGAGCCGCCCCCTTCCGGCCCCCTACCCGCCGGGAGGGCTCTTCGGAACGGTCCTTCTCCGGGACTTCCTCCCTCTCCTGAACAGGGCGGGAGTCCTCCTCCTCTTCGGGACTCTCACCCTGGGGGGCCTTCTGCTCCTCCTCTCGGAGCTTCCGGTCCGCCCCCTCCCGAAGATGGGGGATCTCCTGGATTCTTGCCGCCGCCTTCTCTCCCGGAAACGACCGGAGGAGATTCCTTCGCCGGAGCTCACGGATTCGGCACCGGGACCCGGGCCTCTCCCCGCAGTCCCGCACGTGCCGGAGCCCCTCCCCGACCCCCCCGCCGTCATTCCGCGTCCGTCTCCGGTTCTGCCGCCCAAGAAATCACCGGTCCTTCTTGAAGTCCCCCCCGACTCCCGGACCCCGCCGACCTCTCTTCTCAATCCGCCGGGAGGGGAGACTCCGGATACGGACGCCTTCATCGCGGAGACCCAGAAGACGCTGGCCGAGTTCTTCCGCATCTACCAGGTGGCGGGCCGGATGGCCGGCTCCCAGACCGGTCCCGTCATCACCCTCTTCGAATTCGCGCCCTCTCCGGGACTCAAGGTCAACCGGGTCACGGGGCTGGCGAGCGAGCTGGCCCTGACCCTCAAGGTTCCCCAGGTCCGGATCCAGGTCCCGGTTCCGGACAAGTCCACCATCGGAATCGAGGTTCCGAACCCGCGCCGCGCCCCGGTCTCCTTCCGGGAGATCTACGAGAGCCTTTCCTTTCGGGCCATTCCTTCCCCCCTGGCCCTGGCGATCGGAAAAACCGTGGCCGGAGAGCCCTACGCCTCCGACCTCGCCCGGATGCCCCACCTGCTGGTCGCCGGAGCGACGGGAACCGGGAAGTCGGTCTGCCTGAACGGGATCATCGCGAGCCTTCTCATGAAAAACGGCCCCGAGGACGTCCGTCTTCTCATGATCGATCCCAAGCGCCTCGAGATGGCCCCCTACGAGGGGATTCCCCATCTTCTGGGCCCCGTCGTGACCGAACCGGGCCTCGCGGTGGTCCGCCTCCGGGCCCTCGTGGGGGAGATGCTCCGGAGATACGACCTCATGAAGGACGAGGGGGTCAAGAACATCACGGAATTCCGGAAGGCGGTCCCTCCCGAAAAGGCCTTCCCCTATATCGTGGTGGTCATCGACGAACTGGCCGACCTGATGCTGTCCCAAAAAAAGGAGGTCGAACCTCCGATCATCCGCCTGGCCCAGATGGCCCGGGCCGCCGGCATCCATCTCGTCCTGGCCACCCAGCGCCCCTCCGCCCAGGTGGTGACCGGCCTCATCAAGACCAACATCCCCACGAAGATCGCCTTCCAGGTTTCGAGCCAGATCGACTCCCGGGTCATCCTCGACACGGGGGGCGCCGAGTTCCTACTGGGAGCGGGAGACATGCTGATCAAGCCCCCCGGCTCGGATGTCGTCAGGAGGCTTCACGGATCCTACATTTCCGAAGACGAGGTCCACCGGATCGTCGAGTTCTGGCGCCGGATGCCCCCGCCCGCCCCGCTTCCGGAGGAGGCGCAGATCCTGTCGGGAAGCTCCGGGAAGGAATCCGAGTCCGATCCATTGGGCTCCGGGGAGAACGACCCCGAGGAGGAGGGCCTCTACCAGGAGGCCCTGTCGGTGGTGGTGCGGCAGAAAAAAGCCTCGACCTCATTGATCCAGCGACATCTTCGCATCGGATACAACCGGGCGGCGCGCCTGATCGACCGGATGGAATCGGAGGGGGTCATCGGCCCTTCCGACGGCACGAGCCGGCCACGCCCCCTACTGAAAGGATTCGAGCACCATGACTGATTCGGGATTTTTCCCTGGGACCCTCCGAAGGGTTGGAGGCCGTTTCTTTCTTCTTCTCTCCGCCCTTCTTCTGTTCGTCCTTCTTCCCGCGCCCGACCGGGCCCGGGGAGCCTCGGAGAAGCCAGGAGAGGGGGAACTCGGCCTTCTGATCAAGAACGTCAAGGCCGGAGCCGGCTTTACAAGCGACTTCGTCCAGACGCTCGGGGCGCCCGGAACCTCCGGCAACCGCTCGGAAGGCGTCCTCGTCTACCGCTCTCCGGGGCTGATGATCCTCCACTATTCGGACCCTCCCGGCCAATGGCTCAAGCTCGACGGAAACCGGATGGCGCTCTATGTTCCCCAGAACCGGCAGGTGCTTCTCAAGACGATCCGGAAGCACCGGATCCCCGAGACCCCCGCCATTCTCCTGGCCTCCATCCCCGAGATATCGAAATGGTTCTTCGTCCGTCCGGAAGGCACCGGATCCGAGAAGGAGGGGGACAGGATTTCCATTGTCCTCATCCCCCGCCACCCCGATCCGCACCTCGCCCAGGCCCGGCTGACGCTCCTTAAGGGCAAAGGGGTCCTGACCGACCTTCTCTTCATGGAGCAGAACGGAACCCACCTCGGCATCCGGCTCCGGAAGTTCAGGGTGCTCTCCCACGTTCCCGCGCAAGACCTGACCGTGACCGTTCCCAAGGGGACGACCGCGGCCGAAGTTCCGGGGGCCTTCTGATGCCCCTGTCCGGCCGCTCCCCGCAGTCGTCCCTGGAGGTCATCGCCCTCAAGGGCGTTCGCCAGCACAATCTCAAGAATTTCGACCTCGAGATTCCGAGAAACCGGCTGGTGGTCATCACCGGCCTCTCCGGCTCGGGCAAGAGCTCGCTCGCCTTCGACACGCTCTACGCCGAGGGACAGCGACGCTACGTCGAATCCCTTTCGGCCTATGTCCGCCAGTTCCTGGAGATGATGGACAAGCCCGACGTCGATTCCATCGAAGGGCTTTCGCCGGCGATCGCCATCGACCAGAAGGTCACCTCCCGGAACCCCCGCTCCACGGTGGGCACCGTAACCGAGATCCACGACTACCTGAGACTCCTCTTCGCCCGGACCGGCCATCCCCACTGTCCGGTCTGCGGACGCCCCGTCACGGCCCAGACCATCTCCCAGATGGTCGACCAGATCCAGTCCCTTCCCGAAGGGACACGCTACATGATCCTGGCGCCGACCGTCTCCGGACGAAAGGGGGAGGCCCGAAAGGAGCTCGCCCGGATCGCCCGGGAAGGGTACACCCGGGTCCGTCTCGACGGCCGCATCTATGATCTGGAAGAGGTCCCCGAGATCGACAAGAAAAAAGCCCACAGCCTCGAGATCGTGGTCGACCGGCTCTCCGTCCGGGCCGACAACGCACAGCGCCTGGCGGACAGC
Organism: Nitrospirota bacterium; assembly: GCA_021820445.1. Lineage (GTDB taxonomy): Bacteria > Nitrospirota > Leptospirillia > Leptospirillales > Leptospirillaceae > UBA4572. The sequence goes on from JAKADN010000050.1 coordinate 12,081, forward strand.
CTGGCCACGGGGCTTAGGGAGGGACAGGGGCGGGTGATTCTCCATCTTCCCGAAAAGCCGGGAGAGCCCGGCGTCTCCCTCGACCAGATCCTCTCCGAGACCGAGGCCTGCACGGTCTGCAACATCAGCCTTCCGGAGCTCGCCCCCAAACTCTTCAGCTTCAACTCCCCCTATGGGGCCTGTCCCGAATGTCTGGGCATCGGGGTTCTCATGGAGGTCGACCCCGCCCTCCTGATCCCCCACCCCGACCTTTCCCTCGCGGAAGGGGGGATCCGGATCCTGGAGAGCCGGAACATGACCGCGGTCCGGACCCGGCTCCTGCGCTTCATGGAGGAACGGGGGGTGAAGCCCGTGACGCCCTTCTCCAAAATGGATCCGGCCTTTCTGGAGGAGATGCTTCACGGAACCTCGGCCCATCCCCGAACGGAGCTGTCCGGAAAGCCGTCGGGCCGGGGAGGCTTCGAGGGTCTGGTTTCGATCCTGGGCTCCCTTCACAAGAGTACCCAGATCGGCGCCTGGGCAAGGGGGGAACTCGAGTCGGTGCTCTCCGAAAAACCCTGCCCCTCCTGCCAGGGGGCCCGTCTCAAGCGGGAGAGCCTCGCCGTGACGGTGGGCGGCATGAACATCCACGAACTCTCCTCGCTCTCCGTCCACGACGGCCTTCAGTTTTTCGAGCGCCTGACCCTCACGGAAAAGGAGGAGCAGATCTCCCGGAAGATCCTCCGGGAGATCCGTGGGCGCCTGTCCTTCCTGGCCGAGGTGGGGGTCGACTACCTGACGCTCTCCCGGTCGGCCCAGACCCTGTCGGGAGGGGAGTCCCAGAGGATCCGGCTCGCCACCCAGATCGGAGCGGGGCTCACGGGGGTCCTGTACATCCTCGACGAACCTTCGATCGGCCTCCATCCGCGGGACAACAAGAAGCTCCTCGACACGCTGTTCCACCTTCGGGATCTCGGGAACTCCGTCGTGGTGGTCGAGCATGACGAGGAAACCATCTCCCTGGCCGACCACGTCATCGACATGGGTCCCGGGGCCGGACGTCTGGGCGGGGAGATCCTGGCCCAGGGGACCCCGGCCGAGATCATGGCCAATCCCCGGTCGATCACGGGAGCCTATCTCTCCGGAGCCCAGTCGATCGTCCGCAAATCCCCCCCGAGAACCCCCAAGGGCGTCCTCACCCTGGTCGGAGCGACCGAACACAACCTCAAGGGAATCGACGTCTCCTTTCCCCTGGGACTCCTCACCGTCGTGACCGGTGTCTCCGGATCGGGAAAAAGCACCCTCGTCCTTGACGTCCTCTACAACAGGCTGGCCCGACTTTTCTACGGAAGCCGGGAGCGACCGGGCCAATGCAAGGAGATCCGGGGGGTGGACCGGATCGACAAGGTGGTCCACATCGATCAGTCCCCCATCGGACGGACCCCCCGCTCCAACCCCGCCACCTACACCGGCCTCTTCACGCCGGTCCGGGAGCTCTATTCCCAGGTGCCGGAATCGCGGGCCCGGGGATACGACCCGGGACGGTTCAGCTTCAACGTGAAGGGTGGGCGCTGCGAAGCCTGCCAGGGGGACGGGGT
>JAKADN010000130.1 GCA_021820445.1 Nitrospirota bacterium
CGCAACGGGGGAACCATCGCGAGCAGAAGGACCGGCAACGACAGAAGAACGGACAGAGAAAGGGCCCGTCGAAGCTCCCGGAGAGGTTCCCCCCCTTCCGCACCCCGTCCCCCCTCCCCTTCGAGCAGGACTGCGGGATGGCCCGCCCGGGCCAGAATGTCGAGAATTCCTCCGGGGGTCAGATCCCCCGCGAGCCAGGAGACCTTGAGCCGGTTTTGGGCCGGAAGAGGCAAAACGGAAAGGACCGGAGGAAGGGAGCGAAGGGTCGACACGATCCGGTCTTCCGAGGCCCGGTCGACCAGGGTCTCCACATAGAAGTCAGCCTCTTCGGGAAGGGGCGTGTAGCCGGCCTTCTCCACCGCCGCGGTCAGAGCCCCTGGAGGAGTCCGCGAGGGATCGAAGGAGACGGTGGCGCGATTGGTGGCGAGATTGACGCCAACCCCCGTCACGCCCGGAACCTTTCCCAGGGCCTTCTCGACCCGGCGGGTGCAGGCGGCGCAGGTCATCCCCAGTACGGGAAACTGGACTTCGCAAAGCTCCTTTTCGGGAGGACTGGGGGTCTCCTCAACGGGAGAAGGGGAGGCCGTGGTCTGTAAGGGGTCCATAGGTTCATTTTCCTCCAGAACATCGGGAGGGGCAAGGGAGAGGCGTCCAAGGAAGCCAAGGAATGAAGATCCCTTCACTCGCGACGCGACCGCCGGGCAGGCCGGGATTTCGGCGCGAACCGCGGGGAAATCGAAAAACGACTGGTCCGATCGACAACCGCGATTAAATCACCGACTGAAACTTAGAGACAAGATGAAAGAGCGGGGAAGGCTCAGCCCCGGACAAGTCGGCAGTAGAAGCGCTTTCCCACCCGCAGGATCTGTCCGGAGGCCATGACCTCGGCGAAGGGATCCGTGACCGGGGCTCCGTCGAGGTCGACGGCCTTCTGGGCGATCAACTGCTTGGCCTGGCTCTCCGAGCGGGCCGCTCCGGCCCGAACCATGACGGTCGACAGGCGGACCGGTCCCGAATCCGGGAGTAGAAAGTCCGGGATCTCCGCCGGCGTTTCCCGCCGGGAAAACTGGTGGACGAAGCGCTCCTGCGCCTCCCGGGCCTTTTCCGCCCCGTGGAAACGGGTCGTGATCTCGAGCGCGATTCGGGCCTTGGCATCGCGGGGGTGGGCGGACCTTATCTCCCCTTCCGGGATCCCGGTCAGAAGAAGGGCATAGGAGTCCATCGCGGCATCGGGGATGGACATGATCTTCCCGTACATCTCGAAGGGCTCGTCGAGGATGCCCACAGCGTTCTTCAGGCTCTTGCTCATCTTCTTCTCGCCGTCGAGCCCCACCAGAAGGGGCATGGAGAGCACCACCTGGGGTTCCTGGCCATAGGAGCGCTGGAGATCCCGGCCCACGAGAAGATTGAAGAGCTGGTCGGTTCCGCCAAGTTCGACATCGGCCCGAAGCGCCACCGAATCGTATCCCTGGATCAGGGGATAGAGGAGTTCGTGGAGATGGATCGGAAGCGACTGCTCCATGCGCCGCCGGAAGTCCTCCCGGTCGAGGAAATGGGCCACCGTCTGCCGGGCCGCGAGCCGGATCATCCCCTCGACCCCCAGGGGTCTCATCCACTCGCTGTTGAAGACCACGCGGGTTTTTTCCGGATCGAGGATCCGGAAGACCTGCTCCCTGTAGGTAGCGGCATTCGCGGCGATCTCGGCGTCGGTCAGGGGTTTGCGGATCTCGGAGCGGCCTGTGGGATCCCCGATCATGCCCGTGAAGTCCCCGATCAGGAAGAGGACCTGGTGGCCGAGATCCTGGAATTCCCGAAGCTTCAGGAGTAGAACCGCATGGCCCAGGTGAAGATCCGGGGCCGTCGGATCGAAGCCCGCCTTGATCCGAAGGGGAATACCGGAGGCCTGTGATTGCTCGAGCTTCCGGAGAAGGTCCTCGGGAGAGACGAGATCGACGGCACCGCGGGAGAGACGGTCGAGAGACTCCCTGGGAGATGGGGTCATGGTTCGGTCCTTAGTCCTTTCATGTGCGAAGGGTGACGTCCGAAGAGATCAGGCTCAGGGACGCATGGGAGCGACGAGGGAGGGGATCGCCAGGGAGAGATCGGCCCAGAAATCCTCCGGGACGACCGGAAGACATGTCGGATCGACCATCTCGGCATAATGGCCCGCCCGGGACAAAAACGGCGTCTCTTCCCGAAGGGAGGGGGCATGGTTCGGAGCAAAAAGCGTCCCCGGTGCCGGGGTCACGATCTCGAGCGAGTCCGGGTCGAGAAAGGGAAAAAGGGACTCCCGGTTCCAGCGCTCCACCCAGCCCCCGAACTCCTCCCTGAGATCGGCGCCCCCCTTGGGGACAATCGTCAGACGGGCCGCCTCCTTTTCCCCGCGGATCAGGAACGAGACATTCCCGGGGTCCTCCCGCAGGAGAAGAGAGGAGGGCCACAGCGGGGAGATCCGCCCCGGGAGAAGGGCGCACCGCGCCGATGCGAGCGGCCTGTCGGGAGGGG